>CAPYID010000053.1 GCA_948739805.1 uncultured Clostridia bacterium
TATATTCTAAGGAAACTAACCACTTCGTGATTACTTTCCTAAGAATATAAAAAAACAGAGAACGAAATAAATCGCTCCCGTGTTTATATGTATTATTAAGCATCAAATATACTGAATAAGAATGATGCTATTGATGTTGCTGCCATTACTACAATTATACCAATTACTAATGGCACAAAAGATTTTTGATATCCTGCTTTTTCCTCTACGCTTCCTATCATATATTTAACACCAAGTATTATTAAAATTATAACACCAACTAATATAGAAGCATTTCTAATGTATGCAATAACTTTTCCTACTGTATTTGGAAGTGATCCCATATCTACATTACTATCGTTTACTGCTGTTTCTATATTAGATATTAAACCTGATGCTGCAAATACTTCACTTACTGATAAAACTATCATTGCTATTAATAATACTACAGTTAATATTTTTGTAACTTTTTTCATTTTGTTCCCTCCTCTTTTATTATCTATATTATATCTCATGTAATTGAGAAACATTAAAGACTTTTAAATTATACTATATACAAACTGTATTACCCATCTCCATATTGCAAGTCCGAATGCCATGGCTCCAACTATCCATAGATATGGAACTATTAAATGTTTTGCATCTGCCTTTTCATCTATAGTACCAAATACTAGTCTAATTCCTAATACTATTCCTTGGATTATTGCTATTACTATTGCTACTATCATTACTAAATTATATAAAAAACGTATAAGCATATACAAATTTGGATAAGGTATTATATTTGAACTACCATTATTTTGGAAATCCTTTGCATTATCAAAAGTTTTTTGAAATACCTCTCCTAATCCTCCTGTTGCTTGTACAATAGAAGTATTAGCAAATAACATAATAATAAGGATAAATACAATAAATATTACAATTATGTTTTTAATTTTCATCTTTTCTCCTTATCTAATACCTATTATTTTATTATATTTGTTGCTGCATTAAATATCGCAGAAACTATACTAAATGTTAAAGTAATAAATACTACACCTATAATAATAGTGGTAAAGGATTTTCTATATTCCGCTTTTTCTTCTACACTCCCCAACATAAATCTTATTCCTAATAGTGTAATTACTAGTATTGTTATAATTATAGATATATTTCTTAAAGCAGCTATTATCCATCCAATTTTCCCCATTATATCATCTGGTATTTTAGGAGATAGATAAAATGACCATTCTGAAACATCTTCACCCGTATATCCTGCTGCTTGAAGCACCTCATCCTGTATTGCATCTGATAATGCACCTCCTACCCCTCCTGTTGCCTGTACAACTGAAACATTCGCAAATAATATAATAGTAATAGTAAATATAATTATTATTGCAAATATATTCTTAATTTTCATTCCTTTTCCCCTTATAATATATCTTGTGTAAGTGAATTTTGTATTTGTTTTATATTGTTAATTATACTTTCACTTCTTATATTATACATTATTTGAGTTTTTTTTGCAATATTTTTTTATTTTTTTACTAAATATAAATCTTTTTTTTCATTTTTAGCACTTTTTCTATAAAATTCTGCTATTAGCTCGTCTAATTCTACACTTAATTTATATATAATACTGTAATCTTTATTTTCTGCTATGCTTTGGTTTAGTTCATCTCTTTTTTTACAAATATCATCATTTATCATAGACTCCTCCTTTTATAGATTTATGCTATCTATATATTTTTTATTTTCAGCTTGTGTTTTGAAACTAAAAGTTTCATTTTGTTTCCTTTTATATAAAAATAACATAATTTTACAATATCGTCAACAAATTTACAGTATTTCCCTTATTTTTCATATTTTATTTTTCTATAATTTATTTTCATTTTTGATATTTTTCTCCCTTTTGCGACATTAATGTCTTAAATCTTCCCAAATTTTACATAATGCAATAACTCTAATCACGCTTTTACACACCATTTTACACACCATTTTAAAGCATGTTTGACTTTCTTGTCGTTTTGTGCTATAATTTAGATGGTAGGTAAAAACAAGTTTTTTATGTGTTTAAGGAGGAATTATTATGATTAAGACATTTCTAACCGTTGTTATTGCTGCGCTTATCGCAACTGGCCTCATTGTCTCTGCTTTTCGGGGGGCATTCTCCCACTTAAAAGGGGATGTGCCCAAACCTAAGAAAGGGGATCCTGCTGAAGGAATAAGTCATTATCTGAATTCATTCTTTCAGTGGAAGAATCCATTTCATGATGGAATTGTTCCACTGGTTGATTTCATTATAAAGATCATTCGATTTCTTCTGATCCCGCTTTCTCTTCCAGGAAAATTGTTTTATTTCTTGCTGAGAAATAGAGTTGCCTCAGTAGTATGCACAATCCTATTTTATAGCATTGTCATATTGCTGTTGATTGATCGACTTGGCATAGATCTCAGTTGGTTAATAGCGGACATGTCATCTGTTTCTGAGCCAGGTATGCAAAAAGGATTAATTAATAGGCACTAATTGGTGCCTATATCCTCAAAAAACGAAACCGAAGCTGGTGTTCCAGCTTCGGTTTCGTTTTTATATTTTTTAATTTTTAGTCTCAACTATGGATATAACCATCTTTTCTTCTTTTAAGGTTTCATTTAATATCTGTTCTGTGAATTCCTTTGTTACTTGGTTGTATTCTTCTAAATAATCAAAACTATTAATCCCTTTAAAATAATCTGATAAGAACATTCTTCCTATATCTGCTACTGAGTTATAATCTGTAATATATCTACCATAAATCTTTTTCTTTGTTCTTGTGAAAACTTCTTCATCTATTCCATTTTGTTTCATTTTCTCTATAGCATTTTTAAATTCCTCACATACTTTTCTTGTATCCTTTGATTGTCCTGTTATTAATATATGTGCATAATTTTTTGTGAATTCATAATCTAGTTGTGGTTCAATTAGTAATAGTCCCTCACTGTATAAGTTTCTATATAGTTCAGAACCTTTTCCAAATAGTATTTCTAATAATATCTCTATTGCAATATGTCTTTTTACTATATTTTCCTCATTTGGTATATCTAAAAACCCTATGGTGAATAATGGGTTATTTACATCCATTTTTACAACTTTCTCTTTTTCATTTATGTCTGTTTCTATTGGAGTATATATTCTTTTTATTTCTCCTCCATTTTCGTTTTTTATAATTCTCTTTTTTACTTCTTCTAATATTTGTTCTGGTACAAAGTCTCCACATATTACCATTGCCATGTTTGCTGGATTATAAAATGTATCACAACAATTATATAGTGTTTGTGGAGTTATTTCTGATATTGATTCTACTGTCCCTGCAATGTCCAATCTTACTGGATTTTCTTTGTACATACATTTTATAGCATTTAAATATACCTGCCATTCTGGATAGTCTTCATACATTTTTATTTCTTGTGCTATTATTCCCTTTTCTTTTTCTACATTTTCATCTGTAAAATATGGATTTTGTACATAATCCATAAATTCATCTAAGGCTTCATAAAAGTTATTATCTGTCGCTTCATATAAATACGCTGTATGATCATTTGTTGTATATGCATTTGCATCTACTCCTATTGCTGATAATGTGTCTAAACTATTTGTGCCATTCCTCTGCTCAAACATTTTATGTTCTAAGAAGTGTGCTACTCCATCTGGTATTTTAACTTCTTCGCCTGTTTTTGGTACTATAAAGTGATTGTCTATTGATCCAAAATGTGTTGCCCATATTATATATTTCTTGGCTGTATTGTTTTTTGGTATTATCATTACAGTTAAACCATTTTCTAACTTCTCTATATAAAGTTTTTCTTTAACTTTTGAGTTTTCTATTGTTTCCATTTTTTCTTTCCTTCTCCTTTTCTATATTGTAGGGACACATTGCATTGTGTCCTTAATAATTTTGCTTTTTCCAATGGGCACATGCAATATGCCCCTGCATTTTGCTTATTTCTAATCTCTTAAAAAATATATTGTATTAATCTTTATAGAATTTGCAATATCTATAACCTCTTGTTTTTCTACTTTTTGAACATTTTCCATATATTCATCATATTCCATTTTATGCTCTGATATCTCTTGCCCAAAATGATACATCATTTCACTGTCCTGTTCTTCTGGTATTGATTTTATCATTGCAATTATACTTGATTTTGAATTTTTTATGTCCTCTTCTGTAAAATCTCCTTTTCTCATGTCTTCTATTTGGACTTTTATTAAATCCAATGCTTTTTTGTAATCTTCTATTTCAATTCCACATCTTATGAATATATTATTTTTATGTCTTACATAATTTGAACTTGCTACATATGCTAGATGTGCTTTTTCTCTTACATTTTGAAACATTTTTGAGGTTGGAGTTCCTCCTAATATGGCATTATATATTAGTGCTGAGTATTTAGATTCTTTATCATTTTTTCCTACTTCTAGTCCTATTACTAATTTTCCCTGTGATACCTCCATTTTTTCTTCTATTATTCTTTCTTGTTCTATGCTATCTGCTTTTTCGCTTTTCTTATTATATATAGGCTGTCTTTCATTTAAGTTTTTAATATTGTCGTTTGACATTACTATTTGCTTTGCTCCCTCGTCTACTTCTCCTGATATGAATATATCAATTTTACATTCAGATATTAATTTTTTATAGTGCTCATATAGTTTCTCGGCATTTATATTTTCTAGTTCTTCTACATATCCATATTTATATAACCCAAATGGTTTTCCTTTGTACATTTCTTCTATACATCTTTCATATGCATATTTCGATTTGTTGTCAATTTTTCCTAGTATTATTTGTTTTAAGTTTTCTTTTTCACTTTCGACATATTCTTTTTTGAAACTGTTATTTTCTATTAATGGATTAAATACTATGTCTAGTAAAACTTTCATGCTTTCTTCTAATAGGTTTTCTTGTTCTGGTAAGAAATTATTGTTTATACTTTCCATATAGAATTTTAAGACATGATTATCCCCAGTTTTATCCACACCACAGTTAAAGTCTGCTCCATACATTTCATCTAGTTTATTACTGATTTCTTCAAGGTTTGTTAGATTTTTTGAACCTCTTCTTAATATCATTGGTATTAGAGCATTTTTTGTGACATTTTCCTTGTTTAATGGTGTTGTTAAAAATACTGCTAATAAGTTCGTCTTAAATTTATTTGTGTTTATTATGTGAAGGTTTATTCCTTCTTTTAAGTTTATTTTATTACAGTTCATATCTTTTTCTCTTCCTTTCTTATTTTATATTATTTGCCTTTTTTAATTTAATTATTTATTTTTTTAATATTTTTGTTTTTTTGATTTTAAATAATATTATACATTTTCATTATTAATATACAGCATTTTTTACTCAAAAGCAAGCAAACATACTAAATTTTATAAATTTTTACTTTATTAATTTGCAATAATAAAATGGGGATCGTTTTTGACCCCCATTTTTTCTTTTTCTATTTTTCTTTTTATGGGCTCATGCAATGTGCCCCTACATTCTATGTATTAAAACTTTCTTTTTCTTGCTGCTTCTGATTTTTTCTTTCTTCGAAAAACCTGTAAAATTCACTTCGTGAATTTTTCATGCTTTTTCGACGAGCAAAATTTGCATTTATCTAAAACTTTCTTTTTCTTGCTGCTTCTGATTTTTTCTTTCTTTTAACGCTAGGTTTTTCATAATGTTCTCTTTTTCTGACTTCTTGCAATACGCCATTTCTTGCACATTGTCTTTTAAATCTTTTTAATGCATCTTCGATGTTTCCATTATTTACTTTTATCTCTGACATTATTACTCCCCCCTCTCTAGCATTATTAAATTTGCTTGTTTATTATACTATATCTGTGTTCCGTTTGTCAAGGTGTACTTTCTAATTTTCAAAGTTTTCAAATAAGTCTCCCATTGCTTTGCTTTCATTTAACCTTTTTATTGCTTCTGCAAATAGTGGAGCTATTGATAGTACTTTTATTTGTGGTATTTGCTTTTCTTTTGGTAATGGTATTGTGTTTGTTATTACTAATTCTTTTAATGCTGAGTTTTGTATTCTTTCTATTGCTGGTCCTGATAATACTCCATGTGTACATCCTGCATATATTTCTTTTGCTCCAAATCTTTCTAGTATTCCTACTGTTTCCATCATTGATCCTGCTGTGTCTATTTCATCATCAAATATTACTGCTGTTTTTCCTTTTACTTCTCCTATTACTGTTGTTGCTATGGCTTTGTCGTCATTTCCGTCTCTCCTTTTGTCTATTAATGCTATTGGACAGTTGAAGTATTTTGAATATTTATATGCCTTTTTTGAACTTCCTGCATCTGTTGCTACTATTACCATGTCCTCAAGGTTCTTTGTTTTAAAGTATTCTTGTAATAAGATTTGAGCAGATAACCTATCACAGTTTATTCCATTAAAATATGCTTGTATTGCTGAATTGTGTAGATCACAACTCATTACTCTGTCTGCTCCTGCAACTTCTATTAATTGTGCCATTAATTTTGCTGTTATTGGTATTCTTGGTTGATCTTTTTTGTCTGATCTTGAATATAAGTAATATGGTAATACTACTGTTATTCTTTTTGCTGATGCACGTTTTGCTGCATCTACAGATATTAACATTTCCATAACTCTTTCATTTACTGGTGGTGTTGTTGTTTGAACTAGATAAACGTCCTGATCTCTGACTGTTTCCCCTAGTTGCACAAATGTGTTGTCATTTTTAAATTTCATTGTCTCAATTTTTCCAAGTGGCAGGTTTAAGCTATCACAAATCTCATTTGTAAATCCTTCTGCTTCTTTACTACAAGCAAAAATTTTGATATTTTCCATATCTATAAAACCCCCTGTTAATTTTAAGTTTTCCTTAAAATTTTTTATTTATATTTTTGTCGATTTATCTGTACTTCATTATT
Organism: uncultured Clostridia bacterium; assembly: GCA_948739805.1. GTDB lineage: Bacteria > Bacillota > Clostridia > TANB77 > CAG-508 > CAKPSH01. The sequence goes on from CAPYID010000053.1 coordinate 6,891, forward strand.
TTAGAATATTTTTTCTAATATGTCAATCTTTTATCTAATATTAATCATTTTGTATGATTTTACCCCCCAATACAAATCTCTCATTGGGGGGCTTTATTTATTTTTTTAAAAATTTTATGTCTTTTATACCTGGATTCTTCTTTCTTATTATTATTATTGCTACATATCCACATATTCCTAATGATACTAGTATCATCATTATTATGAATATACTTACTACTTCTCCTGTTTTTATACCTAATACTATTGTTGCACTAGATGTATCATCTTTTTCATTTGTGTCTTTGAAGTTTGCTGGATTTTTTGTCTCTTCTATTTTTACTGTATTTGTTTTTGCTCCTAGGTTGTTTTCTTCATTCTTCCATTTTAAGAATATACTTAATATTTTGCTTTCCCCTGCTTCTAATTCTATATTAGCTTCTGGATTTCCATCTTTATTAACTTTCCATTCTTTTGGTAAGTTAACTGTTTCATATCCTTGTGGAATTAATTCAAGTATTTTACATGTGCCTCCTAGTTCACCATTGTTTTTTACTTTTATACTGTATTTTACTATTAATTCTGTTTTCTTTATGTCTTCTTTTTTTAATTCTAGTTTTGCTAGTTTATTGTCTGATACTTTTATATTTTCACCATTAAGTTTAATTTCTTCTATTGTTTTATTTACTTCCACATTATAATCTTTTTTTCTATAGCTATAAATTACTGTATCTTCTTTTTCCGTAAGCTTTCCTTTGGTATTCTCTGTGCTTTCTACTAGTACATAGTATGGTAAATCTTTTTCTTCTGCTTCATATTCATCTCCTACATTTCCTGTAATTTCATATGAATATGTTTTTTCTTCTTCGCCTTCTTTGTATTTAATATCTTCCTGTGTATCTATATCTATGTATCTTACATTTAGTTTTCCAATTAAGATTTTTTCGTACACATAAATTACTGTCTCATTTTGTGTTATCGTTCCTTCGGGATTTCCTTTTGTTTCAACATATTTATAGTTTTCTATTTCTTTTTGTTCTGTTCTATATGTTTCTCCTATATTTCCCTCTATTAACACATCTTCTAGTAATTTGTTTCCGTCTTTATCTTGATATTTTACTGTTACTTTACTTTTTGCTATTTCATAATAGTAGATTACTTCTTGGTCTTCTTCTTTTATCTTTCCAGCTTCATTATTTGTTGATTCTATGTATTTATATCCATTTATCTCTTTCTTTTCTGAGGTATATTCTTTTCCTATTTTATCTACTATTTCTGCTTTTTCTGCTATTTCTTCTCCACTTGTTTTGTCTACATATTTTACTATAACTCTTCCTGGTACATTTATATTTGTACTGAATTTTTGTACTTTTTCTTCTATTTCTTCTGTTTCAAATAGCTCTATTTTTGCTTTTACCTCTGTTTCCATTTTTTCCTGTTCTAAGTCTATATCTATGTATGCTAACTTTATTTGCTTAGTTATATCAATTATATATTTTCCTTCTTCATTATATTGTCCTTCTATGGTTTGTGGAGCTATCCTTTCTCTAAAATTAATATTTGATATATCAAATTCCCAGATTATCATTTTTTTCTCTTTATTATAATATCCGTCTCCAATATCAGATTTTTCTAAGTCTATTTCATATGGTAGTCTTTTCTCTATTGTTACTTTTCCTCCACCTATATAATCTTCAATTTCTGATTTTATATTTATCGTATATTCTATTTCTTCTTCTGTTTGTATTTCATCTTTTCCTTGTATTGTTATCTCTGTATTCAAATCTGCATTTGCTTTTTTGTATGTGTTTGTTATTGTTGTTGTATAGTTTGTAGCATTTTCATCTTGTGTTTCTATTTGTTCTATATCAGCTTCTTCGTAGTTTACTAAATCGCCCTCGTTTGTTTCTCTTTCTGTTATTTGATATGTTATTTTTTCTCCTTCATCATTGTATTTTATTAGTCCTCTTTCTTCATATGTCCAGCCATTTTCTTCATTTAATTCTTTTGTAAGTATTTTATCATTTGGCATTATTCTTATATCTACCGTTACACTTTCTGGTCTTTTATTTTTTTCATTTTGATTATCATCCCAAATCTTCATTAATTTAAAATTAGTTTTATATTCTTGTTTTATTTGGTTGTTCTGACTTGCACTATTTTCTAAAATTACTTCTTCACCTTTATTTAAATGTGCTTCTGGATAATATGTTTTTGTATTTCCTACTACTGTATTTACTAAATCTTGTGTTACATCTTGTCCTTTATATACAATTGTAATTTGTTTGGTTATTTCTTTAGTTTTATTCCCATTTACAAATGTATTTATATCATTAATTTGCTCTGTCCATGTTATTGTGTGTTTTTGCTCATCATAATAACCATCTGCTAGTTCTGATTTTTCTACATCTATATTAGCTGGTAATGTATCTACTATATCTATTGTTGCATTTCCTATATAATTTTTTATTGTACTATTATATCTAATATTGTAAGTTATAGCACTATCTTCTTTAGTCAATATTAGTTCTGAATTTGGCTCATTTTGTGATATATTTGCATTTACTTCTATATTATTTTCTATTGTTGGCGTTGTTAGGCTATAATAATAACATACTTCTATTTGTCCATTTGTCATTATTCCTGTATGACCATCTGGTTCTTCATTTATACAAGTATAATTCAAAGGTATCTTATTTGATTTATTTGTTGAGTATTCTTGCCCTTCTTTACCTGTTTTTATTTCATCTTCTACTAATTTTTGTGTTGTATATTTGTTTTGCTCTGTATCTGCTTGTTGATTATAAATATAATGATGTACTACTACATAGCTCGAATCTGTTATTCTTTCCCAGTTTGCTGTATATGTTAAGTTTTCTGTTACTGTTGCTGGGTCTATTGTTACTTCTATTTCTGGTGTTTCTCCATTTGCTCCTGTCCAGCCTATAAATGTATATCCTTCTTTTGTTGGGGCTATTAATGTTACTGCTTCACTATCTTCTCTTATTTCTGTTGGGTTTTCTGCTCCTGTTCCTCCATCTAATTCATATGTTATTGTATATTTTCTTATTATTCTTTCCCAGTTTGCTGTATATGTTAAATCTTCTGTTACTGTTGCAGGATCTATTGTTACT
>CAPYID010000054.1:0-9260 GCA_948739805.1 uncultured Clostridia bacterium
AAATTGTACATAACTAAATTCAAAATTTTGTACATTTCCCTATTGACATTAACATTTAGTTCTAGGAAACTCTAGATGACATATATTGTATCAGGAGGAAGTGCATGGAAAATGATTTTAAGATAAATGTTTACTTTAATGATGAAGGGGAAGAAATAGAGAAGTTATTAGCTTTTTATTTAAGAAACTTATTAGAGAACAAAATAGCTTAATGCTTAAAACAAATATATTTGAATTCGTAACTTGACTTAATATTTTTCTAAAGCTATAATTCAAACATGAATTCAAAATTTCAAGCATAGGAAGGAGGCATTAGTGCTTGAAAGAATAAAAAGAACAATATATAAAATAGCAATATACATAAGACTATCAAAAGAAGATGCAGATAGAGGATTTGATGAAAGCGAGAGTATCAAAAACCAAAAAACTTTGCTTACAGAATATGTGAAAGGTTTAGGAGAAGAATACATCCTTATAGACACATACATAGACCAAGGCTACACAGGAACAAACTTTAAAAGACCAGCATTTCAAAGAATGGTACAAGACATAGAACAAGGCAGAATAAATATGGTAATCACAAAGGATCTATCTCGTTTAGGACGTGATTACATAGAAACAGGAGAATACATAGAAAAATGGTTTCCAGAGAAAAATGTAAGATATGTTTCAGTAACTGACGGAATAGATACATTTTCAAATAATAATGGAAATAACGATATAGCCCCATTCAAATCAATACTAAATGATATGTACTCTAAAGATTTATCAAAAAAGATAAGAACAGCATTACATACAATGCAAAAACAAGGGAAATGGGTAGGAGGAAAAACTGCTCTAGGATATATAAAAGACCTAAACGATAAAAACCATTTAATTATATGTGAAGAAGAAGCGGAAATTGTAAAAACTATATTTAATATGGCAGTAAACGGAAATAGTATAAATATAATAAGAGATTACCTAAATAATAACAATATTCCAACAGCGAATCATCTAAGATACAATAAGGCATCATTCTGGGAAAGCAAAACAATAAAAAACATATTAACTAATCAAGTATATATTGGGAATACAGTACAAAACAAAAGAAGTAGGATAAGTTATAAAAATAGAAAATTAAGGGCAAATCCAAAACACGAATGGGTAATTGTAGAAAATACTCATGAATCTATTATTGATAAAGCTATATTTGAAAAAGTGCAAAAAATGAATATAGCACAGAAATATCAAAGAAACGAAAAGAAGAATCATTATTTACTAGGTGGATTACTTATCTGTTATGAATGTAAGCACAAAATTGGCATTAAAAATGGCAGAAATAGTCATAGATATATGATATGTAATTATTATCGTAAAAATTCAAAATTAGGGCTTTGTACATCACACGGATTTAATTATGATAGCTTAGAAGAAAAAATTTTGCAATACATAAAAGAGTTATTTTCAAATATAAATAGTGGCAAGCTAAAATTAGACATAGAAAATAACAGAACGAAATGCGACTATAACCAAATGCTAAAAAAGTTAGAAGAGGAAATATCTATTACTCAAGATAATCTTGACAAAATGTATATTGAAAAATTGAATAATAAAATAAGCGAAACAATGTATGAAAGAGTATCAAAAAAATTAATACAAGAAATTAAACAAAAAGAAGAAAGCTATGAAGAGCTAAAAGAGACAATAGCACGAGAAAACAAAGATAATGACAGAGACATAGAAAAAACAATAAAAGAATTTTTAGGTTTAGAAAATCCAACACCAGAACTAATGAAAGTAATCATAAACAAAATTGAAGTACATCAAGATAAGCAAATAGATATTATTTTTAATTTTAAAAAATTGCAAGTACTATCAAAAAGTCGCAGTAAAAACTTGCAGTAAATAATAAAAAGTCATAGTAAAAACTTGCATATTTTTTCAAAAACATGTATAATCTATATTAAAGAGGTGAAGTATATGCTAAAAAGAAAAATAACAAAAACACTTATAGATTGGAAAAATCAAGAAAATAAACAATGTTTATTAGTGAGAGGAGCTAGACAAGTTGGAAAAACTTTTATTATAGAACAATTTTGCAAAGAAAACTATGAAAGTTATATTTATATAAATTTTGAATTGTCTCCAACACTAAAAGACATATTTAATGGTGATTTAGATGCAAATACTTTAAATATGAAATTAGAAGTAACATTTCCAGATATAGAAATAAAATCGGGAAAAACAGTCTTGTTTTTAGATGAAATTCAAAGTTGCCCAAATGCGAGAGTAGCTTTAAAAAGCTTTGCTATGGATAAAAGAATAGATGTTATAGCATCAGGCTCGTTACTTGGATTATATTATAAAGAAATAACATCCTATCCAGTTGGTTATGAAAAGATTGTAGATATGTACCCACTCGACTTTGAAGAATTTTTGTGGGCAGTACGGAATAAAAGAAAATTTAATTTTAGAAATCAAAAAATGTTTTGAAAACAAAAAGCAAATTGATGAATATATATTAGCACAATTAAACAAGCAATTTAGAATGTTTTTGATAGTAGGTGGGATGCCAAGAATTGTAGATGAATATGTCAAAGATAAGAGTTTGGGGAAAGTAATGTCTCTGCAAAAATCAATGATTGAAGACTATAAATTAGATGTTGTAAAATATGCAGAAACGAATATTAGGCAAAAGGTATTAAATACATTTGATAGTATTCCAGCACAACTTGCAAAAAAAAACAAGAAATTTTCGTATGTAAATATTTTAGAAGGAGAGAAAAATGTAGGAGAAAGGAAATATAGTAGTAGTATTGAGTGGTTAAAAAATGCTGGAATAATTAACTATTGCTATAATCTCACAGAACCAGCAGCTCCACTGAAATCAAATTTGCGTTTAGATTGCTTTAAAATATATGTAAGAGATACAGGACTTTTGATGTCGATGTATGAAGAAGGGATACAAAAAGATATATTAAATGATGAACTATATATAAATGAAGGAGCAATCCTTGAGAATGTATGTGCTGAAGAAATACAAACTAGATATAAAGACATAATGTATTATGAAAAAAAGAGTAGTTTAGAAATTGATTTTATATTAAATATTGATGGAATTGTAACTGCAATAGAAGTAAAGTCTGGGAATAATAAACAATCAAAATCTTTAGTTTCTATTGTTAGTAATTATAAAACAGTATCAAGATATATTAAATTAGAAAAAGATACAAATGTATATGTTGATGATTTAGGAATAGAACATTATCCATTATTTATGATGATGTTTATATAAAAGGCAGTCTACTTTGCCATCTACCAGAAGGAATGGCAGTAGGTGTATGTTTTGCAGGATTTTTAGCAGGAAATGCAGGAATAAGTTTGCTAGAAGCAGTTGTTTTAGCAATAGGAATAGCAATTCAAAATATTCCAGAAGGTGCAATAATTTCAATGCCTTTGAAGATGAAGGGAATGAGTAAAGGAAAAGCATTCTTATATGGCGTAATGTCAGGAATAGTAGAACCAATCGCAGCTATTATAACTGTATTACTAACAAATATAGTAGTACCTATATTACCATATTTATTAGCCTTTGCGGCAGGTGCAATGATATTTGTAGTAATAGAAGAATTAATTCCAGAAATGCATAGTGGAAAAAAATCTATGCTAGGTGTCATAGGTGTAACAATAGGTTTTGCAGTAATGATGATACTAGACATTGCATTAGGATAAATATTAAATTTTAGAGACACATTTAAAATGTGTCTCTATTGAAAATTATTAATGTTTATGATACCATATTAAACAAATGGAATATAATATATACAAATAATATGAAGTAAAGGAATGCGATTAAAATGAAAAATAAATATGTAAGAAACTTGCTATTGTTTATATTGATAATAGTATTAACATTTTATATTATACTAAAAGATCAAAGTATAACTAAGATAATAGAGGTATTATCTTGTATAGACTTAAAATATATATTAATAGCAATAATATGCATGTGTATATATCTAATATGTGAAGCGATAAATATTGGAAGAACATTAAAAGCCTTAGGAGAAAAATCAACTTTTTATAGAAATATAAAATATGCATTAATAGGATTTTTCTTTAGCTCTGTAACACCTGCTGCAAGTGGTGGTCAACCAATGCAGATATATTATATGAATAAAGACAAAATATCAGTTGCAAATTCTACATTATCACTTTTAATAAACTTAACAAGTATGCAAATAGTAACAATATCTATTGCTCTAATAAGTTTGTGTTTTAATTATGAATATATGAATTCTATATTGATAGGATTATTTATACTAGGTATATTTCTTAATGCTACAGCATTAGGATTATTATTAGTATCAGTATTTTCAAAAAGAATGACAAAAGGGTTAATTAATATAGTAATAAAGTTATTAGAATTTTTTAAAATAAAAAATATAGAAGAAAAGAAAAATAAACTTGAAAACGAATTAAATAAATATCAATCAAGTGCAACATATATAAAATCTAACATAAAAGTAATTTTAAAAATACTACTAACTACATATATTCAATTTTTAGTATATTATAGTATATCATATTGGGTATATCGTTCATTTGGATTAAAAGAATATAATATTTTACAAATATTATCTATGCAATCAGTTCTATATGCTACAGTATCTGGAATACCATCACCAGGAGCAGTAGGAGTAAGTGAAGGTGGATTCTTAGAAATTTTTAGAAATGTATACTCTGATAATATACTGCATGAAGCAATGCTACTAAATAGAGGAGTGAACTTTTATTTATTTGTAATCATAAGTTCAGTAATAGTAATGTTATACACTGTAAGAGACAAAAAAGAAGAAAAATTAAATAATAAATAATGGTTTCCATAAAAAATTGACATTTTATGCAAAAAGAATTATAATAATAGTAATGGGTCTGGTAAACCCTTAATATAGATGAGTAGCAGTATTCTGTTACTCAAAATAAAACGGTCAAACAAAATAAAGAATTTATAATAAGGAGGAAAGAAATATGGAATATGATTGGACGAAATTTTTACGGTTAGGTATCGATGACGAGGACGAAGACGATTATGATTATGAAATACCAGAAGATTCAGACTATGATTTAAAGTCTGAAGAAGATATGGAAGAAGGAAAAGACAAGAATACAGAAGACGAGGAAGAGGAAGAAAAAAAGGGATTTATATTTATTATTCCTCTGTTAGTTGCTATGATATTAATGGCATTGATATACTGGTTTAATAAACCAGCTTTGCCAACACCAATTATAGCAAGTATGGGAAAAGAAGAAATAATAACTTCTATACCTAAGATGCTGTCAGGACTGCCATATCCGCCAGTAAAAGGTCTCCCAGAAGTTTCAGGTGATGCTGAGCAGTCTGAAGAGCAGGAAACATCAGAAGCAGCACGGATAGAGACAGAAACTACAGAGGAGCAGCAGGTAGAAAACAATGTGGCGAATGCAGGAGTTACAAAGCGTCCAAATGTAACTTCTAAACCTGCAAAAGAACCAGCTGAATCTTCAAAGAAAGTCGAAGTTATTGTTACAATTAAAAATGTCACAAGTGTGTATGGAGAGCAGTTTAAAGCTCTCGACTATGATGTTAAGGGTGCATTAAAATCTGAAATTTCAAAATATATCACTGTGACAAAGCAGGAGGGGAGAAATGCAGGGCAGTACTGGATAACAGGCACTTACAATGACCTACAACAACTATTTGATGTAACTTTTGTACCTGGGATATACACGATTCTTCCACGGGAAGTCACTTTACAGGCGGAGGATAAGGAATCTTTTGTAGGTGATACATTGAAAACATTAACATACACTACTGTATCAGGTAGCATAGTCAATGGAGACAAAGTAGTTGAGTTGTCTACAAAAGCTGAGCCTGCAAAGGCAGGTACCTACAATATTGTAGGTAAGTGTATAAATTCCAACTACAAATTAACAGTTAAAGTTGGAAAATACACTGTGAAGGCAAAAGGGTCATCAAGTTCAGAAACAAATCCAATTAATGTAACTGTAAAGATATTGGACAAATTTAGCTATTATGGAGACAAAATAGCTGATTTAGATTTCTCAGTTACAAAAGGCGATGTGAAGAAAGATGAGCTGAAGAAGTATATCCGTCTTGAAAAAGCAGATGGTAATAAAGTAGGAAACTATGCAATTACTGGCAAAAGCACTGGTGACAAATATAAAGTAACTTTCGAGAATATTGGCACTTATTCAATAAAAGCTCGAAAATTATCGATAAAAGTGGATGATAAAGAGAGCTTTGTTGGAGAGGCACTTGCCACACTCACTTATAGTGTAATAAGTGGTAGTGTAGTGGCAGGAGATGAGGTGATAGAACTTTCTACCAATGCAGATTCGGCTAAGGTAGGAAATTATGATATCACAGCCAAAAGTAAAAATCCCAATTACGATGTAACAATTGAAAATAAGGGAACATATACCGTTAAGGAAAAGCCTGCCCAAAAGGTAACAGTTCAAATTGCAGATGTAACTGTTACCTATGGTGATATAATTCCTGATTTTGATTTTTCAATTTCGTCTGGAAATGTTACAAAAGCTGAAATAACTCCTTACATTACTCTTTCAAAAGATGGAGATAACAATGGAGTAGGAGAATATATAATAACTGGGGTATGTACAAAACCAGAAAAGTATGACGTAACATTTACGAATGGTAAATGTATCATAACAAAAAGGCTATTATCTGTTAAGGCAGATGATAAGCAAACATACGAAGGAGAAGCTTTAGTCGATCTTACGTATACATTGACAGCTGGAAGCATAGTCAATGGTGATGACGTAATATTACTAACAAGTGATGCCGATCCAGTAGTTATTGGCGAATATCCAATAACTGTAACATGCAAAAACTCTAATTATGATGTACAAAGTGAAGGTGCAACATATAGAGTTAAAGCAAAACCTCAACCTCCGAAAGATGAGGAAGAGGTAGGACCTGGCTCTAGCGATAATCCACCCTCTTCTTCTGGACCAAATGACCAAGAAGAGGTCGTAAGTCCAGTAAAACCAACTCCTTATGATCCAGCGAAGTCGGAAGAAGAGTCATCAGAAGACGCAGATTCTGGCAATAGTGAGGTGACTCCACCAGCTGATGATCCATCTGATGAGGTACAACCAAGTGTACCTACACCATCAGAAAATAAAGGACCTGAGGAACTTCCAGAAGTCTCAGAAATGGTGCCAACGCCATAACACCATCAATACCACATAAAACTTAAATGATCCTTCTTTAGGATGCGATCTTAATATATATATGACCGTTGGTCTCCAAGAAATTATAATTTCTTGGGGACTTTTAATATTCTATAAAAGTTAATTTACAATTTTATATAGAAGACAATAATGGGGTAAAAAACATTAACCAACAAACAATTAACATAAAAAGTTACTAAAAAGGTTGACTATTTCCAGAATTTGCTATATAATATTAAAAGTAAAAAAATGGAGACTTATATATAAAAATATCAATAAGGGGGAAAAAAAGTTGGAAACAATTAAAAATTCTAGAAAAATTATTATTGCAATGCTAATAGTAATGATAATAACAGCAATAAGCCCAATAATAGTACTAGGAGCAAATGAAAAAAACTTACCAGTTATTACACCAATGCAAAGAGCAGGAGAAATAAAAGCAGGACAGGAACTTAAATTTAAAATTACAGATGATACAAAAGTATCATATATTTATTATGCTTGGAATCGTCGTACAGATGGAGGAAAGGTAAATCTTATTGAACTAGAAAAAGAAGAACCACAATATGAATTTAAGATTAATGCACCAACACAACCAGGTTTATATGAATTTAGTATAGCAGCTGAGGACTATTATGGAAACACTAGTTATTGGATGAATATACCTTATGTAGTAAAAAACAAATTAAGTGGAGTACAAGACAATACTGCACCAGAATTTATATTTAATACACCAAGTGAATATCCATATAATGATTCAACAATTCCTCAAGGAATGCCAATTACAATTAGAGCAAAAGATGCATCAGGAATTTATTATATAGGCTATAAATGGACAAGAGAATTACAAGCACAAGTTACAGGAGCAACAATTGCTTATAAAAAAGATACAGTAAAAATTACAGCACCAACTGAACCAGGAGTTTGGTATTTAATTTTATATGCACGTGATGGAGCAAACAATATATCAGAATGTTACTATACAAGAGTAACAGTAGATAAACTAAATTATGATATGAGTGGAATAAAATTTGATGACAAAACAGTTACATATAATGGACAAGCACATTCATTAGCAATTTCAGGGAACTTACCAAATGGAGTAAGTGTAAGATATGAAGGAAATGGGAAAACTGAAGCAGGAGAATATACAGTAACAGCAAAATTCAGTAGCAACAATGAAAACTATAATAATATACCAGATATGACAGCAAAATTAAAAATAGAAAAAGCAAACTATGATATGACAGGAATAACATTTGCAGATAGAACAGAAACATATAATGGACAAGGGCATTCATTAGCGATTTCAGGGAACTTACCAAATGGAGTAAGTGTAAGATATGAAGGAAATGGACAGATAGAGGCAGGAGAATACACAGTAACAGCAAAATTCGCAGGAGATACCAAAAATTACAATGCAATACCAGATATGACAGCAAAGTTAACAGTAAACAAAGCAAACTATGATATGACAGGAATAACATTTGCAGATAGAACAGAAACATATAATGGACAATCACATTCATTAGCGATTTCAGGGAACTTACCAGAAGGAGTAAGTGTAAGATATGAAGGAAATGGACAAACAGAAGCAGGAACATATACAGTAATAGCAAAATTTACAGGAGATAAAAATCATAACGAAATTGCAGACATGACAGCACAACTAATAATAGAAAAAGCAGATTATGATATGACAGGAATAACATTTACAGATAAAACAGAGACATATAATGGAAAAGAACATTCACTACAAATAACAGGAAACTTACCAGAAGGAGTAAGTGTAAGTTATGAAGGAAATGGAAAAATAGATGTAGGAACATATACAATAACAGCAAAATTCATGGGAGATAAAAATCACAATGGAATAGCAAACAAGACAGCACAACTAATAATAGAAAAAGCAAATTATGATATGACAGAAGTAATATTTGAAGATAAAACAGTAACACATGATGGAGAAGAACACTCATTAGAAATAACAGGAAACTTACCAGAAGGAGTAAGTGTAAGTT
>CAPYID010000054.1:9270-9529 GCA_948739805.1 uncultured Clostridia bacterium
ACATAGCATAGAAATCTCAGGAGGGTATCCAACAGGAGTAACAATAAGTTATGAAGGGAATGGACAAATAGAATCAGGGGAATACACGGTAACAGCAAAATTTGCTGGAGACACAAAAAATTATAATGCAATACCAAACATGACAGCAACCTTAATAATAGAAAAAGAAAAATATGATATGAGTGGAATAACGTTTGAAGATAAAACAGTAATATATAATGGAGAAGTACAAACACTAGAAATAACAGGAAACTTACCA
>CAPYID010000055.1 GCA_948739805.1 uncultured Clostridia bacterium
CTATGTATAAGTTTTTGATTGTATGATATTTTCCATCAAATGTTCCTGCAAAACATTTTTCACTTGTTCCTATTGGTTCCCATGAGCCTATTTCTTCTGAACATATTCCTTTTAAGTCTATGTCTTGCATTAGATATACTGTTTTCCCTCCATAGTCGTTTCCTGCATTTACACTGTCTCTAAATATTTGCATATCATAGTCATCATATATGTATATTTCTTTGTCTGTGTTTTCTATTCTTGGGCTAGAGCTTTTAACCTTTTCTTCTGCATTGTTTGCAAATATATTTCCCCCATATATTGCTATTATTGCACCTAAAATTAATAGGGCTATTGTCCCTATTGCATATTTTGTTTTTGCTCTTATTTCTTCTTTTAGCTTTTTGCTTTTGTTCATTGCAATACCCCCATTTTTTTATTTAATGAATAGTGAATGATGAATAGTTAATAATGAATAATTTTACTCTTGGCTCCCTTATTTAAGGGAGCTGTCACGAAGTGATTATAATTTATAATTATTTAATTTATAATTAGTTATTTTTCCTTAATTTAATTATATAAAGGTTTATATTGCAATTTCAATAGCCCTTTTTTCGACATTTTTCGCACATGCTCTATCCACTTGCGGAAATAGCTTTTATACATTTTGTTTTTTTGTGTTAAATTTTTATATCTTTTTTGTTACATTTTGATTAAAAGCCTCTAGTTTCCCTACGGAAACCAGAGGTTTCATGTGCTATTCTTTATTTTTACCTTTTCTATCTCTTGTGTTTCTATTCTAAGTTTATTGTTTATGTTTACTAAAATTCCTTGTATAAGCACAGTGTCTTCATTTTTTAGATTTGCAAAAGTTTTTTAGAATATATCTATGAAAAATGCCAAAACAGGATATTGATTTTTTTACTTTTTAATGATATTATGAAAAGTAAGTTGAATTTTTAACTTTCGAAAGGATTGATACTAAAGATGATTCCAAATTATAAATTTGATTTTTATAGTCCGACTAATCTTTCTAATTATAGTCTTAATCAAACTATGCGTTACCAATTGGCTTTACTTGATAATTTAGACCATCTTACTAAAAGGCATTCTGAAAATGTTGCAAATTTGACTTGCCGTATTTGCGAATATCTTAATTGTAAAAAGGAATTTATTATTTATGCCACTATGTGTGCATATTTGCATGATATTGGTAAAATTTTTATTCCTCATGATATTTTGTTTAAAGACGGAAAGTTGACTGATGAAGAGTATTCTGTTATGAAAAATCATACTGTTTTTGGTTATAATTTATGTTCAAAAGATCCTAAGTTGAAAATGTTTTCTGAGGGTGCTTTGTATCATCATGAATGTCTTGATGGTTCTGGTTATCCAAATGGAGTTTCTGGTAAAGATATTCCTTATGCTTCACAGATTATTCATGTTGCTGATGTTTATGATGCTTTAGTTACAAAAAGACATTATACTACACATGTTAATATTTCTGCTACTTTGAAGGATTTAATAAAAGAGGCTGTACCTACTGTTAAAGTTGTAGCATTGGATGCCCTTTCTAATTCTAATCGTGGTAAGGTTAGTGTTAAGGCTTTGCGTGCCTTGTTTAAAGTTGTTATAGATGATACTTTGTATGAGATTTCATCAACTAAAGATTATGTTAAACATTTGAAACAGGAGTTGAGTCGACTTGTTCAGATTTCTGAGTTTGATGCCCAAAGAATTAAAAAAAAGTCTCCTAAAGCTAAACAGTTTTATGAGAATGGTATGAAGGTTCTTTTTGCTCATAATGAGAATATGGATAATTATAAAGAGGTTTTGGAGGATTACAAAAAGGCTATAGATAATAGAAATAAATTGATTGACGATTTATATAAAGAGATTAAACTTATTAAGAAATTGAAATGTTGAGAAGAACCTTTTAGGATATTTCCTAAAGGTTCTTTTTAATATAATAGAAATAAGAAAAGGTGGCAAAGCCACTTTTCTTGTTTTATTCTAATCCAAAGCTTACTCCTAAGGCATTATTTATTCTATTTATTACATTACTGTCTTCTATATGACCTATTTTTTCTTTTAGTCTACTTTTGTCTATTGTTCTAATTTGCTCTGTTAATATTACAGAATCTGCTTTTAATCCACTGTTCCCGAGAACTTATTTCAATATGTGTTGGTAATTTATTTTTCCCTATCTGTGATGTGATTGCTGCTGCAATTACTGTTGGACTATATTTGTTTCCTGTGTCATTTTGTATTATTAGTACTGGTCTAACTCCGCCTTGTTCTGAGCCTATAACTGGACTTAAGTCTGCATAAAACATATCTCCTCTTTTAACTATCATTTTTCTCACTCCTGATATTACATTTTAGTTTTGTATTTTTATTATTACAGAGATTTTTTACAATACTTTTTCATGATTTAGATTTAACTTTTCAAAGAAATTATTTCTATAATATTAATCCTAGTTTTTTTACATTATATCTTTGTTTATTGTTTTATTAATTGTTATCTCATTATATAATATGTAAACCAGTTTTTTTTGGTTCTCATCTGTTATTTCCATTTTTGTTGGTTTTCCTGTTGTTTTGTCTAGAGTAAGTTTTTTATACATGGTTTGTTTGTTTTTGCATTTTATTTGTATTGTTATTTCCTTTTCTGTTTCATTTGTTTCCATTTCGTTTTCTTTGCATTCTTCTATAAAACTATTTAAATTTAATATATTATTTGATAGACAATTGTAATCATTATATATTTTTGATAGATTTAGTTTGGTATTTTGTATTTTAAGGTTTGTTCCATCATATGTGGTTACTAGCCCTTTGATGTTTTCTGGTTCTTGAATTTCCTGCTTGAAGTAATTTGGACTACTATAAGATTGTTTTATTACATATTTATTTGTATTTTTATTGCTATTTATTTCTACTGATATTGTTGCTTCATATGAATTAATCTCTTGAATATATTGCTTAATATCTGTAATTGATTTACTTATATTGTTTCCTGTTTTTTGTTTTTTATAATATAAAATCGAAATTATTATAAAAAAAATTGATATAAATATAAATATCATTATGAGTTTTTTATTTTTCATTGTTTTACCTCCAATACAAACACTTTTATAATTTTCTTTATTATATATGTTTTGTTTTGGAGTTGTGTGAATAAATGGTGGATCTCAAAAAGAAGAAATCCACCATTATATTTTTTTATTGCTTTTTTATTTTTGGTTTTGAAATTAGAGATGCTATATATCCAAAGAATATCGCTGCTGCAATTCCTCCCGCTGCTGCCTTTACTCCTCCTGTAAATGCTCCAATTATTCCTGTTTCTTTTACTCCCTCTATTGCTCCTTTTGCTAAGTTGTATCCAAATCCAGTCAAAGGAACAGTGGCACCAGCTCCAGCAAAATCAACTAAATATTTATAAATTCCTAGACCACCTAATATAGTTCCTACTGTTACATATAGTACTAGAACTCTAGCAGGAGTGAGCTTTGTTTTATCTATAAGAATCTGCGCAATTATACACAAAACTCCACCAATAATAAAACACCATAAATACTGCATAAAATCTATATTACTAAAAAACTCTGACATTTAAAATTCTCCTTTCCCTTAAATTATTTTTTAAGTTCAATGGGCACATTTCAATGTGCCCCTATAGACAAATATGTTTTTAATATATTATGATACATAATTACTATAATTCTATTGAAACTGCATGTGCAATTCCAGGAATACTTTCTCCTTGTTGAGCTGATGTTGCATTTGTAAGTGCTCCTGTTGCTATTAATAATACTTTTTGTACCTTTTTTTGTTGTAGTTGTTGAAAAACATATCCAGAAAATACTGTTCCACAGCAGGCACATCCACTCCCACCTGAGTGTGTATCTTGTGTTGCTTTATCAAATATTAGTACACCACAATCATTATAGTTTGATTTTATATTGTATCCATGTGTTTTCATCATATCTATCGTGATTTCTTTTCCTATATGTCCTAGGTCTCCTGTTAATATTAAATCATAATAACTAGGAGCTCTTCCTGTGTCTTTGAAGTGAGTTAAAAGTGTATCTACTGCCGCTGGAGCCATAGCTGCTCCCATGTTGTTAGCGTCTTTTATACCTAAGTCTACAATTTTACCTGGTGTGATGTGTGTAATGTATGGTCCATTACCACTTTTTGATAGTACTGCTGCTCCTGAACCTGTAACTGTCCATTGTGAAGTAGGTGGTCTTTGATTTCCTAGTTCTAGCGGAAATCTGAATTGCTTTTCTGCACTACAGAAATGGCTAGATGTTGCACATAATACGTTTTGTGCACCTCCTCCATCTATAAATACACTCCCTAGGCACATGGATTCAACAAATGTTGAACATGCTCCAAATACTCCAAAAAATGGAATATTTAGTTCTCTTAGTCCAAAGCTAGATGATATACATTGATTAAGCAAATCACCAGCAAAGCAGTAGTCAATTTCTTGACTTGCTATTTTTGATTTAGCAACTGCTAAACTTACTGTTTCTTTTATTATTTTACTTTCGGCTTTTTCCCAAGTTTCTTCTCCCCAAAATTCATCGTCTAAACATTTGTCAAAGTATGATGCCAAAGGTCCATCTGATTCTTTTGGTCCAACAATACATGCTGTAGATGTTATGGTTGGGGTAACATCAAATTTTATAGTTTGCATTCCCAATTTTTGCATGACTTTTTCATTCCTTTCATTTTTTTATTTTAGTTTTACATTATTATAAAATAAACAAGACCTACTAATATTGAAGCCGAGATTCCATAGACAAGTACAGGTCCTGCTACTGTGAACATTTTTGCTCCAACTCCCATTACATATCCTTCTGATTTATATTCCATAGCAGGTGATACAATAGAATTCGCAAATCCTGTTATTGGAATTAATGAACCTGCACCAGCAAATTTTCCTATTTTATTAAATACATTAAGTCCTGTTAAAAATGCACTTAGTCCTATTAAAACAATGGAACATACTGTTCCAGATAGTTCAATACTTAACCCTCTTGCTTTACAGATATCTAATATTAATTGACCTATACAACAAATGAGTCCACCAACTAAAAATGCACATAAACAATTTTTTAGTATTGGTGAATTGGGTGATTTTTTATCTACATATTCTTGATATTGTTTAGTTGTTTCGAAATTATCCATGATTTACCTCCATTGATTATATTTTAAAGTTATTATTTGCATTAAGATACAAAAATATGCGATATTTTCTTTTTTTGTTAATTTTGTCAATAGGGACGAAGAATTTTTACAAAATTCTCCGTCCCTATTGGCACTTTTATTGTTTATTTATATTTTTTTATTTCTTCTATTGCTCTATCTGCTAATTTTTGATATTTTATTTTTTTGTCTTTTATTTTTTCTTCTAATGGTTTTAGTATTCCAAAGTTTGCGTTCATTGGCTGAAATTTTTCATTTGGCGTTGCTATATATTTTGATAATGCTCCAATTATTGTTGTGTCTGGAAATACTATTTTGGGTTTGTTGTTTATTTCATTTGCTATGTTTAATCCTACTACTTTTCCTGAGGCTATCGCTTCTACATATCCTTCTACTCCTGTTATTTGTCCTGCAAAATATATTTTTTTATTAGATTTCAAATTATATGTTTCATCTAATAGTTCTGGTGAGTTTATGAATGTGTTTCTATGCATTACTCCATATTTTACAAATTCTGCTTTTTCTAGTCCTGGTATCATGCTGAATATTCTTTTTTGTTCACCGAATTTTAGATTAGTTTGAAATCCCACAATGTTGTATATAGTTGCTTCTTTATTATCTTGCCTTAGTTGAACTATTGCATATGGTCTAGTATTTGTTCTTGGATCTATAAATCCTACTGGTTTTAATGGTCCAAATCTTAGTGTGTCTATTCCCCTTTTTGCCATTACTTCAACTGGCATACATCCTTCAAAAATTTCCCTTTTTTCAAATTCGTGTAATTCTACAATCTCTGCGTTTATTAGTTCTTTCCAAAATTTTTCATATTCTTGTTTGTTCATAGGTAAATTTATGTAACATGCTTCTCCTTTTCCATATCTATCTCCTAAAAAGCCTATATTCATGTCTATTGTTTCTTTTTCTACTATTGGAGCAGCTGCATCATAGAAGTGTAATCCTTTTTTCCCTGTTAGCTTTATTATTTCTTGTGATAGTAATTGTGTGGTTAATGGACCAGTTGCAATAACTACTTTTTCTGAATCCTCTGGTATTTTCGTTATTTCTTCATTTATAATTTGTATGTTTGGCATTTCTTTTATTTTTTGTGTTACTAGTTTAGAGAAGTTTTCTCTATCTACTGCTAACGCTTGACCTGCTGGTACACTTGTTTTATCAGCACATTTTATTAGTAAAGAATCTAATATTCTTAGTTCTTCTTTTAATAAACCACATGCATTTGTGTGTAAATTTGATTTGAATGAATTACTACATACAATTTCTGCAAGATTATTGTTTGTGTGTGCAGGTGAAAATTTCTTTGGTTTCATTTCATATAGTTTTACTTCTATTCCTTGTTTCGCTATTTCATATGCCACTTCACTTCCTGCTAGTCCTCCTCCTATAATTGTTACCATTTTGGGTTTCTCCTTTACCTTTTTTATAATTTTATCAAATTTGTTTTGATTTTATCACTAATATTTGACAATTTTGTAGTGAAAATCAATTTATGAAGGTTTTTGATAAGTTACTCGTACTCTTTTTTATGTTTTTTGTATTTTGTTTCATATTATTGCTTTATTCTAAAGAAAAAATTTACCCATTTTTATGGGCAGTTCTTTATTTGGTAGCGTTAGCGTAGTTATCTACAACTTTTTTGGCTCTCATAACGATTGATACAAATATCAATCAATTTATTAAAGTATATCATATTTTTTATAAATTGCAATAGAATTATAAAAAAACAGAAAGTAGCAAAGGGCACTGTCAATAATTTTTGAAAATTTCACTAAAAAATACATTATTTTATTAGCAAATATTTCACCTATGTACAATCTTGAACTTGTTCCACTCGCCACGGAGGCAGACTCAAGATTTAATTTTTTTGTTTTAAATTAAAGTTTATTGTAAATAATATAATTAGGCGATAGATTTAAAATTAAGATGCTTTGGCATCTTTTAGATAATATTCATTGATTAGCTCAATAACAACATTAGCTAGCCATTGGTGATAATCTAATGAGTTATTATCTATTTTGCCCTTAGAAATTAATTCTAGGGGCTGTACATCATAAATTTTATTGTTAGCTTTGACACGCATACCTATTTTTTCACTAAGATAAATTTGAATTTTGGTTTTTGGTGGCAAACTTCTATCCATAACTTGAAATTTACTGTTCTTTATGGAGAAGATCCCAGCATTATCAATAATTCTATCAAATCTAACACATAAAAGTTCATCTAAGTTATACTTTTTTGGTGGGAAAAACACACTATACTTATTTGGATAAAAAGAAATCGGTATACAATAATTCTCAAGAGTCTGTCTTAATACCTCGAGATAACCTAGTAAACATTCGTTTTTGCACATAAGCTTCTCAGTTATAGTATTCGTTTTCTTATTTCATTTGATATTGTATTTTTAGGTTTTCTACCACGATTTCCATGAGGAATGGATTTTACGCCCTTTTCTTTTACCTCCTTTTTAATCTGTTTTACACGACGCTCAGAAAGACCTAAGGCATTAGCAACTTGTTTTACTGTACATTGTACTTTTATACATGCTTCAATTAAAGTAGCTCTTTTAATTTCTTCTTGTTTTAACATTAAATATTCCACCTTCCTATTTTGCCAATTCTTACATTTTTATACAGCCAGGATGAAATATTTGCTTACAAACTCTTAAGGTTATTTTATCATATATTAAATACATTTTTTGCGAAATTTATTTGACAGATTTTCTAAAATATGTTATTATATATTTACATTAAACAATGTACCTTAGGTCAGGGTGTCAATATTGTTTGCTAGTAGTGTAACCGTAAATGCACTACTTTTTTTATACTTAAAAAAGTGAGAAAGCCCGTAAAAACTTTCCCACCCGACTATGTATGACACATCTAGTCTTTACCTTTTTTGTATTCTTCTAATTGTGATTGCAATTTGATGTTCTCTTCTTTTTCTGCTAATAACTGTTCAACCAACTTTAGAATAAGGTCAGGTTGTGTCATCTTATTTGCCCCCTTTCCGTCCTTATGTAAGAACTACCTTTGACAGCGAAAGGTTGTTATTATATTACAATATAATTTTATAAAATACAAGCGAACACGCTAAAATTTTACAAAAGTTTGTTTTGTCTCATTTATTTTACAAAAACTCGTGATTGTAAAGTAGCATTACTATTGACTTTATAAACGTATAAAATTCTGATTTTATGTTGTTTTTTATAGAAACGGTTATGTTTCATTAATTTTTTAAATTTTAAGAATATAAATATATTTTTTTATTTGATTGCCATAAAAGAGTAGCACCCCAAAACGCTTACAGCAAGATGGTTTGACGCCTTTTTAAAATCGGTTTTAAGATAAGATATTTTGTAAGATATATAATTTCATATCTTCCAACAGAAAAAATAAAAAAAATCGAAGATTTTTCTTTAATTTGTTCTCGCCCGATTGAGTTTTCGACTTTAAGGACAAAATCTCAAGGGCTAGCTATTATATAAAAAAATTACCCATTTTTATGAGCAATTTTTTGTTTGGTAGCGAGAGGGAGATTCGAACCCTCGACATCACGGGTATGAACTCTTAAAAGTCTTATCTACCAATCATTTGGACTATCTAATAGTATCTATTACACATACCCATTAACTATAAATGTCTAGTTTTATTTGATATTATTCACTGGTTGCATACACGGTTGCATACATTTTTTAGCATACTATTTCTCTTAAATTGTAACTACATTCTATCATAAAACTTTCAATTTCTCAATAAGTTATTTAAAGCTTTTTTACGAAATTGATTTGACAATTCTTAATAATCTGTGTATAATATACATAGAAAATGAGAAACACAGAAATGTGTTGCCACGATAAAATAAGTTAGATAACCATTCGACCGTGTCAAAAGCAGAATGGTTATTTTTTATTGTTTATGTAGTAACCAACAAATGATGCCTAACAAAACAATGTTTATGATAGTTACACCTACTAATCCTGTTAATGATAAAATAAGAATGTACAAAAAATGGAATTTAACAATGTACAAAAAT
>CAPYID010000056.1 GCA_948739805.1 uncultured Clostridia bacterium
AGATGATAGGCTTTGTTAGGGCTGTTTTCCCGGCAGTGGTCTAAGGTATATTTGAAGTCAATCGCTGCGGTTTCCGGCGCACAGGCATAGGAAGAAATGTAGATGCTTTCGTCCGTTTTTTCAGGGTTGCATATGTAGGCTACCGCTTTATCAACGGTTGCTGTGATAGCATGGATTTTTGTGTATGCCATACCTGTTTCATCAACTCCTTTACTTCGTCCATATCTTCCTGATAGACGTGGTTTGTGCTGTTAATCCTCTTTGCAATCTGGTTCAGGTTAGAGCTGATCCGCCCCAACTCCGTATTGTATTCCCGCAAAAAACTGTAATCCACGTCATAGACATATCCGTATAAAATCAGCTTCCGCAGGAAAGCCGATTTGCTTTTCATGCCGGACAGCCTAAACTTCTCGTCAAGGATATACTGCTCTTTATCATCTAAGTGAAATTCATTTCGGTTGGTTCGTGTCCTGTTTGCCATTTTTAAAACTCCTTTTCTGTTTTGGACATAAAAAAACTGCTGTAAAATGTTCGATTTACAACAGTCGTGTTTCATGCCTGTTCAGTTGCTTTTGGATAGAATTATCCAAGTGCTATTGTAGCAAATCTGCGGGGGAAGGTCAAGGACTTGCGGAGAAAAAGCAAAGAAAATCAGAGAGGGTTAGGGATACTTTCCTATGAAAATTTCATCATACGGACGCCAGGGAAGTATGGGAAATTTTGCTCATGTGTTCGGACATGAGCAGTGCTTGCTATTCTTGTCAATAATTCTTGATAATCGTAGTTATCCCGACTTTTTTGGTATCATGACTTCTTATCAAGAATGTTGTATTTACGCTGTTTCTTAAAAAAAGGTCATGATAATATGGAACACTTTTTGCTAAATTCTGATTTTTCAAACGGTACAATAGTGACAAAAAGTCGGGATAATTTTTTTTTATAAATCACTCAAAATGCTTGATTTATTTAGGGATGTAAAAGGGAAGAACCCATTTTCAAGTAAAATTGCGTTTTTTATATAATCATTGAAAAAAGTTATCCCGACTTTTGAAGAAATATTGTCGCTTTAAAAAAATCAAAGTTGGTGGCTATTGAAAAATATTATCCCGACTTTTTTAAAGAAATCCTTTGAGTTTATCAGCTTTGTCATCAAAGATCGTGATAATAAAAAAGTCATGATAACTATTCTTGTCCCGACTTCTTGATAAGAACAGTTATCATGACTTTTGAGTTATCCCGACTTTTAAAGAAATATTGTCGCTTTCAAAAAATCAAAGTTGGCGACTATTGCAAAATATTATCCCGACTTTTTAAAGAAATTCTTTGAGTTTATCAGCTTTATCATCAAAGGTCATGATAATAAAAAAGTTAGTGGCTTTAAGGAACATAAAATAAAAACTTATTCTTGGAAAAAATTGCACTTTTTATATAATCGCTGAAAATAGTTATTCTAACTTTTGAAGAAAACAATTTTTTTAATATAGTTTGGATAATTTATGTGCTTCTTACAGCCAAGCTATTTACTCACGTGTATAGAAGTTAAAATTTAAGAAAATTTTATTAGACTTATTCAAAGAAAAAATAATATTTTTTGGTTTTTTTGACAGCAGATGTCGTAATTTTAACAGTATAAAAAATTATCTGTAAAAAAGTGATACATTATTTAATATAAAAGTAAAAACAAATTAGGAGGTGACAGAATGAAAAAAATATTAAAATCGAATACAAATAATCTTGTTTCTCAGGTTCAAGGAGATAAAGTAATTATAAGATCTAATGAAAAAAATACATTAATTGTATTAAATGAAACAGCTAAAATGTTATTACAAATATGTAATGGAAAAACAGCAGAAGAAGCGATAAAAGAACTTTATGAAATGTGCTTGGACAAGGAAACAATAATTTATGATGAAGTAGAAAAAGACTGTTTAAATGCATTAAAAGAATTAGAAGAAGCAAAATTAATTAGTATTTTGGAGGAGTAGAATTAATATGCCAGAACAAAATTTTTTAAATGGAAACAAATACAGATTAAGCGGTTGCTATATAGAATTGACATCAGAATGTAATTTGCGATGCAAGCATTGTTATAATGATTCAGGCATATTGAGGTCAATAATTGACAAAAAAACGTTTAAGAATGTATTAAATTGTTATGATAGTGATGTTGATCCTTTCTTTTCTCTTTCAGGTGGAGAACCGCTTTTACACCCTGATATTTGGAACATTATAGACATGGCTATTGAGAGTGGAGTCACAAATATTTTGCTAATATCTAATGCAACACTAATTACAAGAGATGTTGCATTAGAGCTTAAAAAGAGAGACATTAGTGTACAGGTGAGCATTAATAGTACGAACCCTAAAATTCATGAAATAATGTGTGGAACGGGTACTTTAAAGAGAACGCTTAATGGTTTGCAAAATCTTTTAGACGTTGGGGTAAAAAAGGTTTTGGTTAGGTATACTCTTACACAGGCTAATAAAGATGACTTTATTAATACAATGAGAGAATTAAGTGGTAAAGGACTTTTTAATATATTGTTAGGCTCCCTTATTGATGTAGGAAGAGCAGAAAAAAATAATGAATTATCATTGAAACCGCAAGAACTAAGTCAAATTTTAGAAAAAATAAAAAAGGATGTGGAATTCATAGAACTTAAAGAAAAGTATTTTCCTAATTTTGAAATGCCTTCTGTTTATACGGGAGGATGTCCAATAGTTTTACCAAATCAGCAGGAGGATAAGTGGGTTGAAATAAATCCAAGAATTGATGCATTTGGGAAAGTGTATATTTGTCAAGGATTTAATGACGAAATGTATTCTATTGGAAATATAAATGAAAACAGATTAGACCAAATTATTAATTCAGAAAATTTAGTTAAATTAATTAACTTTTTATATTCAGGTTTGTTTTATGGGAAAGAATGTAAAATGTGTGTATGGAAAGATGTATGTGGTAAAGGATGTGTAGCAGAACGTATACAAAAGGGTGGTTCTATACAATATTCAGATGGAGATTGCAGCATAAGAAAAATTGATTTGGCAAAACAACTTATTAATTTTACTTCACATTCTTAAATTAGACATTACTGTATTATAATACAATATAAAGAATTTTGCATACGCATAATTCTTGGGAAGGAGGCTAAAGATGAAATATACAAAACCAATGGTTAAAGTCACTGAAACAGCAGATATCCAGCCTAGAACGGTGTGCAATAATGGATATTCTTGTGGAGAGGATGGCGATAAATTTACTTGCTCAAAAGTAGTCTTTACATGTAAAAAAAGTGTAACATGTACAAATTTTAATTAGGAGGGATATAAATGAAATATACAAAACCAATTGTTAATGAAGTTGCAATGACAGGCATTCAACCGAGAGAAGAGTGTTCTGGAACATTTTCATGTGGAAATATTTTGCATTCGCATACTTGTGATGATTCACATACTTGTGAAGGCAAAAAGTTTTCTTGCAATAACTATAATTAAGCGCGATAAGTTATGCTCAATAAAAATACAGTAATGTGACTATTATTTAAAATAGTGTTTTAATAGAATGTGGCTTTTCGATTAATTTGAAAAGTCACATTTTAATTTATCTATTAGATTATGAAATATGAGGATAAAAAATGAATACATATAAATATGCTATTAAGATAAACTTGAAATCTAATGCTTACATGATACTAATTTTTTTCATTTTTAATATATTATTATACTTTTGTCAGCCGTTAAACTTATTACTTTATAAAAATATAATTAGTTGTATTGAAAAAAAGAAAATTAATATATGCATACTTTCAATATTATTAATATTATTGATTTATGCATTAAATACAATTATATCAAATGTATTACAATTAATTAGGAATAAAATGCAATGCAACATATCTAAAAAAGCATATATAAAAATATTTGATTATGTAAAAAGGTCTAACATAGATATTTTAGATAATGAAGATTACTATTTAGAAATAGATAGAGCAAAAAAGTCAATTTGTAGTTCTTTACTATCGGTATTTACACTAACTATTGAAGCAATTGGTAGGATAATATCTTTAGTAGCTGTTTCTACAATGATTAAAAATGAAAATTACATTTTTTTAATGTTTTTTTTATTAATGGGAATTTTACAAAATGTATTTACAAAAAAACATACATATGAAATGTTGGATTTGGTCAGAATTTGTGAGCCTTTTAATAGAAAAGCACAATATTTTGGCGAAGTTCTTAAAAAAAGAGAGTATGTAAAGGAAATAAGATTATATGAATTATCAGATTGGATTGAAAATAAACGCAAAAAGTCATTTGAAAGTATAGTAAATGAAAACAAATCGCTTAGTTTAAAATGGATGAAAATAAATTTTAGCTGGGCTATTTTTATGTATATATTAGAAGGAGCTATTTATTTTTTGCTATTTCTTTTTTTGGGTGAAAGTAAGATTGATGTGGCAGGGGCAATTTTTTTGATACAAAGTCAAAGTATATTTATTAACTCTTTTAGTAGATGCTTACAAATTATTCCAGATATTAAAAAGAATTGTTTTTTTATTGAGTCTTTAAAAAATTTAGATTTAGTGGTAAAAAAAGAAAATAAGCTAATTGGCGTTTCTGATAAAATTATTTTAAAAAATATTAATTTTTATTATAAAAATAACCATGTATTAAAAAATATAAATCTCATTATTAATAAGGGAGAAAAAATTGCGATTATAGGTGAGAATGGTTCTGGCAAAAGTACATTAGTAAAACTCATAGCAGGATTATTGCAACCACAAACTGGATACATAAATTTATATTCAGATAAAATAAGTATTGTATTTCAAGATTATGCACATTTTTTAACTAGTATTAGAGAAAATGTCGGATTTGGGAATAAAGATTATATTGAAAAAAATGAGAAACTTATAAATGAACTTAAAAGAGGGGGGGGCGAAAAGCTATTAGAAAAAGTCAATTACAATATTGATATACAAATTGGAAAAGAACTCTATGAAAATGGTATAGACATATCAGGTGGAGAATGGCAAAGAATAGCAATCGGAAGATGCTTGGTAGCAGAGGCAGATATAATTATTTTAGATGAATCAGTATCGGCATTAGATCCTTATGCCGAAAAGCATCAAATAGAACTTATGAATACAATTTTAAAAAATAAGACAGTGCTTATTATTACTCACCGTTTAAGTTTTTTACAAGAGGTTGATAAAGTTATTTTTATTAAATATGGGAGTATTATCGACATAGGAAAACATCGCAATTTGTTAGAAAATAGTAAGGTGTATCGTGATTTTATAGAAAGCAATGTATAAATTTGTAAAGGAGAAAAAATGAATAGTTTAAGAAAAAATATTTCAAATTTATTTGGCTTATTAAAAGATATAGGGCATCTTTACGTTTCTGTTATTTTACTTGTTTTAATTGCGTTGCTTTCGCCAGCTATTTCTTATATGTATAAATTAATAGTAGATGCAGTATCGGTAAGTAATTTACCTATTAAGCAAATATTAATAATTGTAGCTATGTATATGATTCTTCAAATGATATCGGAAATTTTAGAAAATCTTCAGCAATACTTTTTTGCATTAAGTGAATTTAAAATTACAAATAATATACATATGTCAATTAATAAGAAGTTAAAAAGAGTTAAAATAGAGGTATTTGAAGATGTAGAGAATTTTAATTTAATACAAAGAATATCAGATAAATTATTAAATGGTACAATGGATTTGATAAATACTTTGTTTAATATTTTATCACCAATAATTATGGTAGTTTCTTATACTTTAATACTTGTAACAATAAAGTGGTATTTTCCAATTATTTTAATTATTAGTAATATCCCATACATAATTTCTTTGTTTATTCAAAATCGAATGGAATATGATAATTATAAAGAAATAAGTATGAAAAATCGGCAATTAAATTATTGGATTAATGTACTTACTCAAAGATCGTGGGTTAAAGATGTAAAAATATACAATTTATTTAATTATATCAATATAAAGATATGTAGAATGTTAGAAGAAATATGTTTAAAAGAAAATAGTATAATAAAAAGAAATTTAGTAATAAATCTTTTGGCTAATTTGGTAAAAAATTTATCCATATGTATTTGTTTAATTGTAGTGTTAGTTTTAATTTTTAAAGGAGAAGCAACAATTGGTGAGTTTGCGTTGGTTTATAGTGTAACACAAAATATAATAAATAATTTATCTGTATCTTTATCACAATTTGCAAGTATTGATGAACTTTTTATTTATTTAAAAGATTGGAACGATTTTTTAGAACTAGAGGAAGAAAATAATGCACACAAACTAACATCTAATTTTGACATTAATTTTAAAAATGTATATTTTAATTATCCAAATCAAGAACTGAAAGTAATTAATGGTTTAAATTTATCAATTCCGTACGGGGAAAAGGTAGTAATAGTTGGGGAAAATGGAAGTGGAAAAAGTACATTAATAAGTCTGCTATTGGGAATGTATGCTTTGAATACAGGTGAAATTTTTATTGGAAAAGAGAACATTAATAATGTGCTTTATTATTATAGAAAAAATATAAGCTGTATGTTTCAAAATTATCTTAAATTACAGTTAAGTGTGCGAGATAATATAAATATTGGAAATCTTGATAGTGATATTGTAATTAATAACGATATTATTGACTTTCTTTCAGATTTACCGGAAGGCTTAGATACAATACTTGGGCAGCTTGATAATTGTGGAAGAGAACTATCAGGAGGGCAATGGCAAAAATTGGCGATTCAGAGAGCGCTGGAAAGAAAACAAGCAAAAATATTGATATTGGATGAGCCTACTTCAAATTTAGATATAAAGACTGAGAAAAAAATATTTAAATATATATGTGATAAATTTTCAAAAAGCACTATAATTCTAGTTACGCATAAAATGGAATTGTGCAAATATTTTGATAGGGTAATTGTGATGAAAGATGGGAAAATTGTTGAGGATGGTTCTTATGAAATTTTGATTCAGAAAAAGGGTTTTTTTCATGAAATGTATATGAAACAAAATTTGAATTAAAATTATAATAACCTAAATCCCACAATAAATAATAATGACGGTTTTAAACCCTTGCAAACACTGGAACAAAAAAATGCATAGTAAAAATTTTTTATAACGAGGAGGACACTCAAATCCTTGTAAGTACTGGCTCGTTATAATTATATGTGGAATTTAGGTTATAAATCTTTTACCGAAGTATAAGCGTTAAAAAATTTAGAGTGGATTTTATTTATTTTGTAACAAAAGCATGATATTTGACTCTAATATTATGAAAGGAGGGAATAAATGGAAGATATTGAATTTAGTAAGATATATGAAATGGAGTTTGTATATGTTTATAAATATATTTTATCAATTTGTTGTAATAAAGAATTAGCCGAAGAGATAACCCAACAAACATTCTTCAGGGCTTTGGAAAAATATAAAGACTTTCGGGGAGAATGTCAAATTAGAACATGGTTATGCCAAATTGCGAAAAATGAATACTATAAACAAAACAAGAAAAACAAACTTTCAGTTGATTATAGCTTATGCGAAAATATGGAGTGTGATACTGTTCGGATAGAGGATGCTTTTTTAGAACAGGAAAAAGTTTTATATATGTTAAAAATATTACATTCTATGAAAGAACCTTATAAGGAAGTGTTTTACCTAAGAATTTTTAGTGAATTATCTTATAAAGAAATAGGTACTATTTTTGGAAATAGTGAAAATTGGGCAAGAGTAATTTTTTATCGAGCTAAATTAAAAATTCTTAATAAATTAAAGGAGGAAGATTTATATGAATAAAATACCATGTAAAATAATAGAGGATCTATTACCTATGTACATTGATCAAGTTTGTTCAAATGAAACTAAAGAAATAATAGAGAATCATTTAAAGCAATGTGATAAGTGCGCAAAAATTTTTAATATGCATAAGATAGAAACTAAATTGAAAAATGTTGAAAGCGATACAAAAAATGATATACTTGACGGAATTGCACATAAATGGAGAAAATCTATTGGGATTGCTTTCCTAAAAGGTATAAGCATAGCCTTTACTGTTTTACTTTTAATAATAGGCATATATTATGGACTATTTATATATCAAGGGAGTATTATTCCAGCAGAACAGGTTACAATAGACTTGGAAGAAAAAGATGGCAAAATTTTTCTTGAGATGCAAACTAAAGATGGTTACGTGGGATGCGGAATGGATGTTGTACCAGATGGGAAAAATTTATATATTGCATTATACCGTTCCATATTAAATGAAAAAATAAAAAATGGTGAAAAAGAGGTTATAACATATGGTGTTAATCCAATTGAAAAAGATTATGAAACTATTTTTTATGGAACTCAGGATAATTATATAAAAGTTTGGTCAAAATAGTTCTTTATAAAAACAACTTGTATTTTAGTATATATAGATTCCTGTTGTGTAGGTAAGTAAGATGATAATTACTTATTGGCACGACAGGAATTTTTTATGTAAACGGTGGATAGCATGTACCTATACAAAATCCGAACCATCCTGTATCATAGAGTCAGGATGGCTCGGATATACTTTTATTACTATTCTTTTCAGGCTTACGGCAGTGTTCCGGGAGATTTGGCGACCATGGAAGCAGGTCTTCACAAAAACTCCGGTCAGTGTCATCCATATGCTTTGGGATTTCTGTCAGGAGATATTCAAAGTATTCATATGGTCTCAGGTTATTTGCTTTGGCTGTTTCGGCTATGCTGTATATGATGGCGCTTGATTTCGCTCCGGTAATGGTATCGATCATTACCCAGTTTTTCTTTCCAATACAGAAACCACGGACCGACTGCTCGGCAGCGTTGTTGTCC
>CAPYID010000057.1 GCA_948739805.1 uncultured Clostridia bacterium
CAAGATTTCCACTTGCTAGATTACTTACCCTTTGCTGGGCGCACAATTGTAATTTATCTTTTTCTTTTCATAATATTTAAACTATATATTCCTAGTAATATATAAGTTGGTAAAATGATATATAAACTTATATTCGGATAAGTTGTTATTGTTGTAAAACAATATGGTAAGGCACATACATTTATTATAAAATGCAAAATAATTGGTAACCATAAGTTGTTAGTTTTCTTATATATCGTTCCAAAATATATTCCCATAGCAATAGTCCATACTACTTTTGTAATTATAACAAGTAAAGGTTGCCCTAAAACACCAAATATATGCCCTAATCCAAAAATAACAGATGATACAATAATTGCTATAATCGTATTGTTTCTTTTTTTATAGCATACTTTTTCAATAAGATTTAATAATAAGCCTCTCACATATAATTCTTCAACTATTGCAACACCTATATAATATATAATTCCTTCAATTAAAACTTTCCAAATTGTTGGATTATAATTAAAAGGTTTTAAGCCTATATAAAATGCTATTCCTGATATAATACCTACAATAATTCCTACTATTCCATATTTTTTTAGTCCACTTTTCAACGCTTTTTTATTAAGTCCTAACTTCCAATTAGGACAAAGATACTTTAGTGTAAAAAATGCAATTACTCCAATAATTATAAAGTTAAACATCAAAGTCCAATAAAATGGTGTAATATCTAAAATTTCAATATTTATAAATAATGCACTAGGTAGTCCACTTATATCCATAAATGCTAATAATATTGTGAGAATGCCAATTATAATTAACTCTTTCCTTTTCATACTTACTCTCCTAAATTGTAATTTTGCAGTTAGATGTTATACATAAATCCAACTTCACAATAATTCTTTTCTCCAATTTCAATTACTCGTTCTTTGATAATTTTTCCACCCATTTTAGTATAAAACTTTTTAGATGGCTCATTATCTTTTAAACACCATAATATCATCTTTGTTTTATTTTTGCTCTTAAACTCATTTATAACAAATTGAAATAGTTTTGTTCCTATACCATTGTATTTTAAGTTTGGCTTAACATATAGTGCTGTTATCTCACAATCTATGTCTTGCATATCTGGTGTAAATTCATTGTTATAAGTATATCTACAAAATCCTACTATTTCGTTTTCAAACTCTGCTACTATAAATCCATTTTTCTGATAATTTACTTTAAATCTTTCTATCTTTTCTTCTTTGTTCATAACATTTAAAATAGCATCATCTATGATTCCTTTATATGCTGTTTTCCATCCATTAACTTGAATATCTGCAACACTTGGAATATCTTTTTCTGCAACATTTCTAATTATAATATTTTCCATATTTTATCACTCTTTCAAATTGTAATTTAGTTATTTAACAATAAATCTATAAATTGCGTACGCAACCCATATAAGCCAAGAATATGCCCAAGACTTAAATATAATACTTACTGTTAAATACACGATAGCAACTATTATTGCTATTATCCAGTTCATCATTTTTTTCTTATCCATTATTATTTTTCCTCCTTATATATTGTAATTTATCTTTCATCTAAAAACTTGGTATTTGTTCTATTTCTTTCTTCTAATTGTCTTTGTTCATTTTCAGATTTTGTTTTAGTATTATCAAATGATTTGCTTTTCAAGTTTCTATTTCTATTAGCAATAAGCTCGTTAATTGCCATAACATATTGTTGTGGATTATTTATGCTAAAATCTCCATGATAATAATTAGGTAACACTTTAATTCTGCTTCCATTTATCTTTTTATGAATTATACTCGCTGATTTTTTCATTATTGCTCTTTCTTTATCTCCTACAACTACTAAAACTTTCGATTTTGTACTTGATAAAGAATCTTTAATTTCATATTTTGAGTTTGCTTCCATAAAAGCAATCATATCTTCCTTACTAATTTTACAAGTATCTCTATAATATTCACTAAATAAATCTTCTCTTATTTTTAAAGACTTAAATTGCATTTGTGAAAACCATTTCTTTGATATTAGCCCATAACTCATAGAAAAAGCTGGTCTAATCATTTTATATGTTGCTTTCATAGGAATTGCTAATGCACTCTCAATAATAGCACAATCACAAATATCATTTTTCCTTGATAAAATTTCTAAAAGAATCTGTCCTCCTAATGATAATCCTCCCATTAAGCGAATATGACCATTATAATTATTAGTTATATAATCTATAATTTCTTGTGCATTATCTTCTATGCTTGTAAAACTTCTATCACTATCTGAATGTCCATCTAATATTGGAATAACAATATGATAACTTTCTTGTAATTTTTCTGCTTCTTCTCTATAATTCCACCAAGAAAGACCACCACC
The DNA here is from genome assembly GCA_948739805.1 of uncultured Clostridia bacterium. Lineage (GTDB taxonomy): Bacteria > Bacillota > Clostridia > TANB77 > CAG-508 > CAKPSH01. The sequence goes on from CAPYID010000057.1 coordinate 2,365, forward strand.
ATGTAATAACATTATTGTATCTTTATTATTATCTCCATATTCTTTAAAGTTCATTTATTATTCCCCCATTCCTAGTGATATATTGTAATTTATCTCTTACTTATTCCAAGTCATTGTATATTCTATTTCATCTGTATCGTTATCTATATCTTCGTTTGTAATTATAAAATCATTCTTTTTATAAAAATTGATAGCATTTGTATTTTTCTTATATACTCTTAATATCAAATTATTTCTATTTTCCTTTACTTTATTTAATAGTAATGTTCCTATTCCATTATGCTGACTATTTGTATCTACAAAAATTCCTTCAATATAGTTTGTATTCATTCCAATAAATCCTATTATTTTATTATTAACTAAATATACATATAGTTCAGCATTTGGCAAAATACTTTTTACATATTTATAATTGTTTTCCCAATATTCATTTGAAATAAAATTATGAGCTTTTATGTTTGCACTTTTCCATATCTGCATTATATCATCTATATCATTATCTTCAAATTTCCTTATCATTTTTTCTCCTTTAAAATCGCAAATTATTGCATACTTATTTTTCTATCGTTATAATCTTTGTTGCCACTTTTTCTACAAAAATTTTATCGTGTTCAACAAAAATTAGTGTTGGATTATATTTTAAAATTGAATCTTCTATTTGTTCTCTTGTTAGTATATCTATATAATTCAATGGCTCATCCCATATATAAATATTAGCTTGTTCTGATATACTTTTTGCTATTAAAACTTTCTTTTTCTGCCCTTCACTCATTTCTTCAATTTTTGTATCAAAATCCAATTTTGAAAATCCAATTTTGAATAACATTGCTTTAAAAATGCTCTCATCTATTTTATTATCTAGTGCAAATTTTTTTAAGTTTCCTTTTAAGTAATCTGTGTTTTGTGATACATAAGATATTTTTAAATCATTTGCTATTTTAAATTCTCCATTGTATTGTATTTCTTGTCCTATAATCAGTTTTAATATACTTGATTTTCCGATTCCATTTTTACCAACTATTGCAATTCTATCTCCATTTTTCACTTCAAATGAAACTGGAGAAAATATTATTTTGTCATTGTATTTTATTTGTAAGTTATTTGCTAAAATCAATGGACTTTTTCTACTTTCTATTGGAATTATTTTTAAACTATCATTTCTATCTACATTTTTTAATAAATTACTTTTTTCATCTATTGCTTTTTCAATTCGTTGTTCCATAACTTTTGATTTTTTCATCATTTTTGCAGACTTATGCCCTAGATAACCTCTGTCTATTGTTGACTCTGAATTGCTTGTTTTATATTTTGACTTTTCAACTTCATTAGACCATTTTGCAGTATTTTTTGATGCAATTTCAAGTTTGTTTATATCTTTTTGTAGTCTTTCATTCTGCATTATTTCAAAATTATCTTGTCTGTCTTTATTTTCTTTCCAAGATGAAAAATTACCCTGCTGTATTTCAATATTAGTATTATTTATAGAAATAATATGATTTACAACTTTATCTAAAAAATTTCTATCGTGAGATACTAATATAAACCCTTTTTTCTTTTCCAAGTAATTAACTAAATTATTTCTTGTTTCTATATCTAAATGATTGGTAGGCTCATCTATAAGCAAGAAATTATTTTCTTTTAAAAATAAACTAATTAACAGTATTTTTATTTGTTCTCCACCACTTAATAAATTAAAATTTCTATAAAGAATTTCTGTATCGCTATTTAATAAATTCAATTCTTTTATAATTTCCCAATCTTCAATATTTGGAGCAATTTCATTTACTATCTCTATTGCCATTCTATTTTTATTAGTTACTTCAAAAGGGAAATAATCTACATCTACATTTTTTGATATTGTTCCTCTATATTCATATTTCCCCTGTAATAGTTTTAAAAATGTAGTTTTTCCTTTACCATTTCTACCTATTAGTCCTAACTTCCAATCTGTATCTATATTAAATGAAACATTTTCAAATATATTATTTAAACTTCCATCATATCCAAAAGTCAAATTATTTACACTTATTAAAGACATTATTCCTCCCTACAAATTACTATCTGTTGGGATAATTATATCAGTTTTTCATTATAAAAACAATACATATAAAAAACAAGAGATATTTCTACCTCTTATAACCAATTGCCCTCTTTTAATCCCAATTTAAAAGTTTCTATTTTCTCTATTCTTTCTATCTCATCATCTAAATTGATATATTCAAGAACAGCTTTCAATTCTTCTTTTGTTAAATTTGCTGTTACTACTCTATCTTCAATAAATAGCCTAACATTAGCATATTTATTTTTTATTTCTCTCATTTTATCTTTTATTTGCTTGTAATCTTTTCTTTTTTGCCAAATATTATATCTATTATCTTCTAAAAATTGCATAATACTATCTATGTATAGGTAGAAAAAGCTATTTTATTGTATCTTCTTGTTTTCTTTATTTTTGAAAAATCTTGTTTTTGTTTCCTTTATTTCTTCTGGCTCTCCATACATTCTTATATAAAAGCATTCTAGTCCATCTCCTCTTGTTTCGTATATTTCATTCAAAATTTGATTTTCAAATATTTCATTTACTTTATATTCTCTTTTTTCCATTTTCTCCACCCTACAATGCCTTTCCTTCTCGCAATCCTATTTTTAGCATTTCGTCTGCCTCATACATAGCCCTATCATTTTGTAATTCTGTTATATCTAAAATTGCTTTCATTTCTTTTTTAGTAAGTTGTTCTATTTTGTCATCTTCAAAAAATTCTCTTACTCTAGGATACTTATTTTTTATTTCTTCAATTTTGTGTATAATTTTATCGTATTCTTTATTCTTTTTTAAATTTCTGTATTTTTGTTCTTCAAAATAATCTGATATTTCATTTATATTTTGTAAGATAATACTATCATTTGATGTGTTTTCTATTATTTTTCCTCCTCTTATTTCTTTTTTTAATCTCATTCCATCTATAAATCCTAATTTATAATATGGTTTATGCCAAAAACACATTTCATCTAATGCATACCCTTCAAATTTATTTATTTTCTCAAATAATTCTTTCATAGTGTTTTCATCTTTAATAAATTTTTTCATAAAGTTTACTAACTCATCTTCAGCCTGTTCTGCTTTCTTTGTTTCTTCTAGTTCTCCGTATTTCTTTTTATAACTTGTAATAAATCCCTCCCTTATTTCATATAAATCGTCAAGTATTTTATTTTCATATAAATCTTCCATAATTTCCTCCTTTTATAGTTTGGTACATTGAAGTAATATTATCATAACTATTTTTTCAATTCAACGATATAGTTTGGTAAATTGAAATTTTTTATATTTTTTCAATTTACCAAAGTGGTGTCAACTCGTATTTTTATATAATTTTATTAATTTTTTAGTACAAACTATAAAGGGGTGTAAATTATATGAAATTATCAAATGCAATTAGAAAACGAATAAAATATTATTTAAAACAAAAAGATATGAAAATATGGGATTTATGCAAAGCTACTGGTATTCCTTGCTCTACTATATCTACTTTTATGAGTGGTAAAACAGAACTGCTAAAACTTGATACACTATTGCATATATGCGAGGGTTTTGAAATTACATTAGGCGAATTTTTTACTGACACAACATTTGATACTGCTGAACAAGAAAGTAATAAAGACTAACTTATTTGTTAGCCTTTTTCATTTCATTGTTTCTGTTTTCTCTCTACCTTTCTAAATCTTTATTCTTCCATTTTTGTTTATATTGTTTTAACAATTTTTCTATAACATCTTCCATTTGTTTTGTACTATAACCCTTTGGAAAATAACTTTTTAATTTTTCTACTTTAAACCTTATCTGTTCCTTTTGATTTGGTTTTTGTTCTATCATTATATTGAAAATTGCATCCATATCTAGTTTATTTTGTTTGCTTAACTCTTTCATTCTTATTGCTTGTGAATATGAGGGTGTGCAATCTTCGCTTTCTATTGTTTCTAATAAGTCCTTTTGTTCCTGTTCTTTTAAATATGATATTTCTACTGCTGGGTTCATTGCCATTTTATTTTCATCAACTAATTGTAATAGTGGTTTTATAAGTTCTGTTAATCTTACATATCTTTGTACTTGCCTACCACTTATTCCATCTGCAATTTTATCTCTGGACTTGTGGACATTGTGTCCATAACTTTTTTTGCTTTGACTTTTCTCTGCCTCTAATTTCATTTTATAAGCAAAGGCTTTTTCACTTGGTAATATATCACTTCTTTGTAGGTTACTATCTACAAGAGTAATTATTGCCATATCTTTATCCATATCACGAACTAAAACAGGAATTTCGATTTTTCCTGCTTTTTCACACGCATATTTTCTTCTATGCCCACTCACTATTTCATATCCTCCTTTTTCTCTATTCCTTACTATTAACGGCTCTATAACTCCGTATTCTTTTATACTTTCAATTAAATCTTTCATATCCTCATTATCTTTTACTTGGTATGGGTTATCTTTAAATTCGTGTAATTCCTTTATATTTACAATTTTTTCACTCATTTTATCTCACTTCCCTATTTTTATATTTTGTTTTTGTTTGTTGCAATTCTTCATTTCTTGCTTGTCTTTCTATTCTTATTACTTCTTTGATTTTTGGGTTATCTTCAACGATTTGATTTGCAACTTTTAAGCTATTTCTATAATCTTTTAGAATTGTAGTGCATTCATCCCTTTTGGTTTTATATTCTTTTATTAACTCATCATCTTTGCAATTTCTTAATTTGTTTCTGTATTTTTGCCTTATTCCAGTTACTTCTGCAATGTTCTTTTCATTCTGTGAAATATAGCTTTTTACATCATCTGTTGTTTGTAGTTTCTCTTTTGCTATTAGTCTTATCTCGTTAGAATATCTTTGCATTTTCCTTACTTCTTGTTTCATTTCTGGAGATAATGGCTTTCTAGTATTTTCTTTTGGTATTAGTCCTAATAAGTGATAAAGCAATAAAAAAAGAGCTTCAAGCCCTGTAATTTTACTTATATCTTTGAATTTCCCATTAAGCATACATACTTTGTTTTTCTTGTATATCTTTCTAGGTTTTATAAATTTATAATACTGTTCTTGCAAATAATAAGGGTTATTAAACACTCTATCTGCAATATTTTTAGGTGTATATTTTTCTCCTAATTGGTACATTCTTG
>CAPYID010000058.1 GCA_948739805.1 uncultured Clostridia bacterium
CACAAATTTTTCATGCATTTATATCTGACTTAATCTCTTATTATAAAAAGAAAATTTTATTTTCTTTTTTTAATGACCTGTAAAATTTGTTTCACAAATTTTTCATGCATTTATATCTGACTTAATCTCTTATTATAAAAAGAAAATTTTATTTTCTTTTTTTAATGACCTGTAAAATTTGTTTCACAAATTTTTCATGCATTTATATCTGACTTAATCTCTTATTATAAAAAGAAAATAAAATTTCCTTTGTTTCTTCTTTTGTTTCTATTTCTTGTACTTTATTGCCGCATCTTTCTAGATTTTCTTTTATTTTTAGATATTTTTCTCCTAGTTCTTGTTGTATATGTTCTTCTTCTTTTTTTGTATTTGTTTTTATTATAATAAAAAATCTTTTTGCTGTTGATTGTCTATTATCATTTATTTCTTTTATATAGTTTATATATTTTTCTGAAACTTCTTTTATCTTTTCTTCTTTTTCATTTTTTATTTGATTTATAATTTTTGAGATTATTTGGTCTAAATCTTGCTTATTTGATTGAATTAATATTTGGATATTAAAATTACATGTTTTTAAAAAAATTTTATAAGAGTTTAATATTGCTTCTTTCTCGATTTCTGATTTTAAATTATAATTTATTGGTAGTATTTTTAATATTTTTACATATGATTCATCTTTTAGTTTGACTACTCCTTTCTTTAAAATTTTTGAAAATGGTAACCATTCCTGAATAGATATTAATTTTTTCATGTTTTCTCCTTATTAAATTTTGGAATTTTTTAGATTTAATCTGTTTGATTTTTTTGATAGAAATTATTTGATTTAAAAATTTATGATTTAAAATTTACTCATATTGTACCATGTTTAAAAATTTTGTCAATACTTTTTAATTTTTTTGTATATTTTTTTTTATTTTGATTATAATAATATCGTAAGGTTAATATTAGTTGATTCAAAGAGCAATATAAGATTTTATTAGGTTTTATATTGTTCGAGCAAAGGTGTATTATGGTTCTATTTTTAGGATTATATTATGCCGGCGATAAGAGTATATTATTTGTATGTAAGCTATATTTTTATATTTTAAATCTTCGTGTTGATTATTTTTGATATTTTTATATATGGTTAAATTATAGGTAATATATTTGAGATACGGTTATATTTATATTTCGTAATGATTGTTATTAGTCCTTTATTCATAAGGATGAATATGGTTATTGAAAGTGTTTTTATGGCCTAGCAACTGATTATTATGTGTGGAAAATTGATTATTTATATAGTAATATATATTAGTTGAGTATTTATGCATAATAGTTTTAGCTGTAAATTAATATTAGCTTTACTACATATATAGCAGGTCACAAATTTGTGACCTGCTGGTTTTTATATATCCAAATTCTTAACAAATTTAGAATTTTTTACGATAAAGTCTCTTCTTGGTTCTATTTCATCACCCATTAATAAAGTAAATATTTGGTCTGCCTTCATTGCATCTTCCATTGTTACTTTTATTAGTATTCTTCTTGCTGGATCCATTGTTGTTTCCCATAATTGATCTGGGTTCATTTCTCCTAGTCCTTTATATCTTTGTAAACCTAATTGTTCTCTTGTTATTCCTTTTTCTTCTAATTCTTTGTATGCATTTTCCATATCTTCATCTGTGTAACAATATATGTCTTCCATTCCTTTTTTTGATATTTTATATAATGGTGGTTGTGCTAGATATACATTTCCATTTTCTATTAGTGGTCTCATATATCTAAAGAAAAATGTTAATAATAGTGTTCTAATATGTGCTCCATCAACATCTGCATCTGCCATTATTATAACTTTTCCATATCTTATTTTTGTAATATCAAAATCTGCTCCAATTCCAGCTCCAACTGCTAGAATAACTGGCTGTAATTTATCATTTCCGTATATTTTATCTGCTCTTGATTTTTCTACATTTAGCATTTTACCCCAAAGTGGTAATATTGCTTGAAAGCTTCTTTCTCTTCCTTGTTTAGCACTTCCACCTGCTGAATCTCCTTCGACAATAAAAACTTCACATTCTTCTGGATTTTTACTACTACAGTCTGCTAGTTTTCCTGGTAATGTAGAACCTTCTAGTGCATTTTTCTTTCTTACTAGTTCTCTTGCTTTTCTTGCAGCTTCTCTTGCTCTTGCTGCACTAATACATTTTTCTAAAACTGCCTTTGCAACATTAGGATTTTCTTCTAAAAAGTTAGCTAATGCTTCTGTAACTGCATTTGCAACAATTCCTGTAACATTACTATTTCCTAATTTTGTTTTAGTTTGTCCTTCGAATTGAGGTTCTTTTACCTTTACGGAAATAACTGCTGTCATACCTTCACGGATGTCTTCTCCTTGAAGATTTGCATCTTTTTCCTTTAAAATACCATGATTTCTTGCATAATCATTAAATGCTTTAGTTACAGCTCTTTTAAAGCCTTCTAAGTGTGTTCCACCTTCTATTGTATTTATATTATTTACAAATGTATAAATATTTTCTGAATATGCTGTGGTATATTGGATTGCTACCTCTAATGGAACTTCTCCTTCTTTTTCTATATATATTGGTAATTGATTTATTTTATCTTTATTTTGATTTAAGTATTCTACAAATGAATTTAACCCTCCTTCAAAACAAAATTCTGCTTTTTTTTCTTTTCCTTCTCTTTTGTCTTCAATAGTGATTTTTAATCCTTTTGTTAGAAATGCCATTTCTCTAAATCTTTTTTCTAATACATCATATTCATATTCAAGTGTTTCAAAAATTGTATTATCTGCTAAAAATCTAACTTTTGTCCCTGTTTTTTCAGAATTTCCTATTTTTTTAAGAGATTCTATAGTTTTTCCTCTTTCAAATTTCATTTGAAAAATTCCACCATCTCTTTCAATAGTAACTTCAGTCCATTCTGATAAAGCATTAACAACTGATGCACCTACTCCATGAAGCCCTCCAGATACTTTATATCCACTATCTCCGCCAAATTTTCCTCCAGCATTTAATTGTGTATATACAGTCTCAGCAGCAGATATTTTTGTTTTTTGGTGTATATCAACTGGAATTCCTCTACCATCATCTTCTACGCAAATTATATTTCCTGGTTCTATAGTAACATATATGTTTTTACAGTATCCTGCTAAAGCCTCATCTACAGCATTATCTACGATTTCGTAAACACAATGATGTAATCCCCTAACAGAAACGCTACCTATATACATACCAGGTCTTTTTCTTACATGTTCTAACCCATCTAAGACTTGTATTTGCTCTGCATTATACTCGTGCTCGAATTTTTCCATTTTTCCCTCCAAATGTTATAAAATAATTGATATTATCTTGATGTTCATAAAAAAAGTGGCTAATCCACTTTTTTAATATTATATTAAAACTAAAAAAAAATCAATAGTTTTTTTAATAAATCTTTCCATTATTTACAAGAAATATTTTCTCTTTACCTTTTTGAACTTTCATTTTTTCTGTACAAGTAATAATTACTTGTGTATTATCAATATTATTTAATAAACTTTCTCTTCTTTTATTATCTAATTCAGACATAAAATCGTCTAATAGTAATATAGGATATTCTCCTATTTCTTCATGTATGATATTTAATTCTGTAATTTTTAAAGATAATAGTACTGTTCTATGTTGTCCTTGTGATCCATATATGCTTAGAGGTCTTCCATTTAAGTATATTATAAAATCATCTCTATGAACTCCTCTACTAGTATAACCTCTTGAAATGTCCTTTTCCCTATCCCTTCGCAAGTTTCTCACATATTCGTCTTTATTTAAGCAATCAGAAATAAAATTAATTTCAATTATTTCATTATTTTGAGTTATTTTTTTATGAATATCAATTATTTTTTCTTTTATAATATCCATAAATTCTTTTCTATAATTAAATACTTTTTCTGCATATTCAGTCAATTTCTCATCCCATACATCTAACATATCATCTGATTTATTTTCATATTTAATCAATCTTAAATAATTATTTCTCTGTTCTATTGTTTTTAAATATTGATTTAAATTATAAATATATGCAGGTCTGAGTTGACTAATCATTACATCTAAAAGTTTTCTTCTTTTTATTGGTCCACCTTTAAATAAATTTATATCATCAGGACTAAATAAAACTATATTAATATTTCCTAAAACTTCACTTATTTTCTTTGCTTTTACATCATTAATATATATATTTTTTTTATCATTTATTTCAAATTTTATTTTACCTTTTCTATCTATCTTTTGAAACTCTGTTTCTATTATAGCTAATTCCTTATTTTGTATATTTACCAACTCAATGTCTTTTTTTGCTCTAAAAGATTTTCCTATACTAGACAAATAGATAGCTTCTATTATATTTGTTTTTCCTTGTGCATTGTCACCATAAAATATATTAATTCCATTATTAAATTCAATCATTTGATTATTATAATTTCTAAAATTAGTTAACAATAATTTATTTATGTACATTTATTTTTTTCCTTTTACTTCATCTTTTATTAAATAAAAAACTTATTTTTTTACTATAGATAATATTGATAAATATATTGATATATCAGGTTTTCAGGACAATTTAAAAACCATCAAATTTAATCTTGTATTTTTATTGGTAATATCATATATAAATATGAACCATTGTCATCTACTGGTCTTATTATGCAAGGAGAAATGTTAGTTCCTAAATCAATAAAAATCTCCTCATCATCTATAACTTTTAATGCATCTAAGAAATATTTTGGGTTAAATCCAGCTTCCACATTTTTTCCCTCTGTTGAAACCAAAATTTCTTCCTTTGCATCTCCTGCTTGGTTTGTACAAGAAATAATGGCTTTTCCTATCTCTATACAAACTTTGACTGGATACTTTCTTTCTTTTTCTATAGAAGACATTGAAATTAAACTAACTCTTTCAAAACATTCCTGTAAATCTTTTCTATTAACTCTAATTCTTGTCTCCCACGTTTTTGGAATAACATTTTCATACTTTAGAAATTCTCCATCTAATAATCTTGTTACTACTTTGCAATTTTCCATTTCAAATAATGCTTGATTCTTAGAAACGCTCATTTTTATTTTATCAAATGAATCTGAAATTATCTTATTAACCTCATTTAATGTTTTTCCTGGAATTACTGCATTGAAATTGCTAGAACTATTTTCTAAAAAATTACTTTTTAGTCCTAATCTAAAACCATCAACAGCAACTACATTTATCTTATTATTTATAATTTCAAATAAACAACCTGTAAAAATTGGTCTATTCTCTTCCACACTAACAGCAAAAATAGTCTTTCTTATCATATTTTTTAGAGTATTCTGATCTAATTCTATAGAATTTTCGATATCTATAGTTGGTAATTCTGGAAATTCTAATGGATTCATAGTTGATAATTTATATAGAGAACCTTCACATTCAATAACTAGTAAATCCTTTTCGTTTAGTGTAATTTTTATATCTGCATCAGGTAATTTTCTTACAATCTCACTAAACATAGTTGCATTAACAACAGTATTTCCTTGTTCTTCTACATTACATTCTATTATATACTCTATTCCTAATTCTAAATCATAAGTTGTTAATTTAACTTCCTTATTGTTTGTTTGAATAAGTATTCCTTCTAAAACAGGTAATGTAGTTCTTAAAGATACTCCTTTTATTACGGAATTAATAGCTTTAAGCAATTTTTCTTTTTCACAAACAAATTTCATTTTTACCAAACTCCTTTATATTAAATAAATATTTTTAGTAGTAGTAGTAGTAGTTCTGTGGAAAGTGTGGAAAACCACCTAAAACTATTACTTCCCTAAATGTTATCAATGTTGATAACTTGGTGGATAACTTTTTATATTTTCCACACTTTCCATTTTTAGATGTGAATAAGTATTTATCAACAAGTTATCAACAGGTTATACACATTTATATGTGTATAACTTATGTATATATTATAAAATCTATAATATCAAATGTTTCAATAAAACATATTTTTAGAAAACATAATTTCTTTTGTATATTATCTTAAATATTGGTATATATGATATTAAGTCGGATTTGGATTTAAAATTATGTTTTTCACACTTTCCACAATTAGTCTTGTTTCATCTTTTTGTTTAATATCATTTGCTATTTTATCACAAGCATGCATAACTGTTGAATGATCTCTTTTACCAAAGTCATTACCGATTTTTTTATAAGGAATATCTGCAATTTCCCTACATAAATACATTGCAATTTGTCTAGGATAAGCTAAGTCACTAGAACGTTTTGCACTATCTAAATCTTTTACAGAAATGTTAAAATATTTTGAAACAGTTTCTTTAATATAGTTAGAAGAAACAATTTTTTCTCTTTGGGAAATAACATCATTTATGGCTTTTTCAGCTAATTCGAAAGTTATTGGACTGTGAGTTAAAGAAGCCTGAGCAACAATTTTATTTAGTGTACCCTCCAGTTCCCTAATATTTGAGTCAACTTTAGTTGCAATATTAGAGAGAATTATATCATCAATAACAATATTTTCTAATTGAACCTTTTTTCTTAAAATTGCTAAACGAGTTTCATAATTAGCAGCAGATATATCTACTAATAATCCCCAATCAAATCTCGATTTTAAACGTTCACTTAAAGGATTAATATCTTTTGGAGGTTTATCGCTTGTAATAACAATTTGACCTTTATTTTCGTAAATGGTATTAAAAGTATGAAAAAACTCTTCTTGTATACCCTCTTTACCAGCTATAAATTGGATGTCATCTATTAATAGAACATCTATATTTCTATATTTCTGCCTAAATTGTTCATTTTTGTTATCTTTTATACTATTAATAAATTCATTAGTAAATTTTTCGGATGTTACGTAAACTACTCTCATTTCAGAATTTCTAGATAAAATCTCATGACCAATTGCATGCATAAGATGAGTTTTACCTATACCTACTCCTCCATGAATAAACAAAGGATTATAAGAAGTTCCAGGAGCTTCAGAAACTGCAAAAGCTGCAGCATGGGCGAATCTATTATTATCACCTATAACAAAAGATTCAAAAGTATATCTTGGATTAAGATTAGAATTTACAGGATTTATTATTTCCCCAGAACTGTAATTATCAGAAGAATTGCCTTTTACTAAATCCTCTTGAGTTACGAAGTTTATTTTATGACCTTTATGAGTTACAAATTTAAAGGCATTATCAACAAGTTCTATATATCTTCTAACTTGGTCAATATGGAATGATGAAGGTGCAACAAGAGTAATAGTATCATCTGAAATACTTGCTAGTTCTAGAGGCTCTATCCAAGTTTGATAAGATATACCACTTACGGTATCACTCATTAAGAGTTTTGCATTGTTTAAAAGTTCATTTAAATCTTGAGCCATTTTTTTCGTCCCT
>CAPYID010000059.1 GCA_948739805.1 uncultured Clostridia bacterium
ATAGTATAAAATATGCAAAATTTTGTTTTGTTCGCTTGTATTATTATAAAATATGTAGTATAGTAATTAAAGATAGAAATGAGATAGCAGATATGTTGTGGCTACCACTTTCAATACTCGATATATTCGAGAGCAAGGAGGTGGTTGTTTATGGGATTTATATTAACTCTAATATATGCTTTGGGATTTTCCCTAACTATAAACGTAGCCTTATTGTGTATTATATACATAATGTGGACTAATAAACAATAAAAAAACAACACATTCTGCTTTGGTCGGTGGAAATGTGTTGTTACTAAAATGTATTTGGTAGTCACATGTCTGTGACTCTCATTTTCTATCTATATTATACACAGATTTTTAGCAAAAGTCAAATAAAATTTTATACTAACTGTAAGGAGTGGTATGTTATGAACTTAACAGATAAAGTAGCTATTGTAACAGGGGGAAGCAATGGAATTGGTGAAGCTATTGCAAACAAATTAAAAGAATTAGGAGCTAAAGTAATCATATTTGATATAAAAGAACCAAAATCTACATTTGAGTATTATAAAGTAAATATAACAAAAGATGATGAAATAAAAAAAGCTGTTAATTTAATAGACAAAATAGATATATTAGTTAATAATGCAGGAATATATTTTGAGAAATATATTGAACAAACAACGAATGAAGATATAGACAATATGGTAGATGTAAATATAAAGGGAACCTTCAAAGTTACAAGGAATTTAATTGACAAGTTAAAGGAAAACAAAGGCTGTATTGTGAATATTGCATCTTGCTTGGGATTAGTTCCAGAATTAACATCACCTTTATATTGTACAACAAAGGCTGGAATTGTAATGTTTACTAAATGTTTAGCACAAGAATATGCAAATTTAGGGGTTAGAGTAAATTGTGTTTTACCTGGTCCAATTTTAACAGAATTATTAGAAACAAGTTTTAAAAGTGAACAACAAAAAATAAAATGTGAAAATAGAATTCCAATAAAACGAATTGGGACGCCAAATGAAGTAGCAAATGTAGTTGCCTTTTTATGCAGTGAGGACGCCTCATATGTAACAGGAGGAATTTATGCAGTAGATGGTGGAGTTTCTACATCTAGTATTTATTCTAAATGAGTTTATGTTAAATATACTCCATAATAGAACCTTAATCATTATTCTAAGACAATATTAAACAATAATTTTTAAAATATGCTGTACAATAGCTGTACATAAATGTGCGATGTTTACACATCGCAATGAATAGTTAATAGTGAATAATGAAGAATGAATAATATCTCTTTTTTTAGAAAAGCACATTTGGAATTATCTATTATTCATTTAATATGTTTTAATATTCAACCCTATTATTTAGCTGTTTATTATTCTTTATTAAGATTTTTTGATAGTATACTTTGTAAATTAAATTTATTACTTTACTTAGCTACAAAAATATGCAAAATTTTGTTTTGTTCGCTTGTATTATTATAAAATATGCAGTATAGTAATTAAAGATAGAAGTGAGATAAGTAGTTTTGTGTTGCCACTTTACTAACATAGTTTCGACTATGAGAAAGTGAGGTGGTGTTTATGAGTTTTATATTATTCTTAATATTCGCCTTAATGGCATCAGTTACTCTAAACGTAGCCTTATTGACGATTATATACATACAATATGTGAATAGAATTTTAGATAAGGAATAAAAATAACAGCATATTCTACTTTTTGACCGAAGGGAATATGCTGTTATTACTATATAAAGTGGTAACCATATTCAACTATGGTTTCTCATTTTCTATCTATATTATACACAGATTTTTAGGGAAAGTCAAATGAATTTCTAGAAAATTCAGAGCAATAATATTTTTTTACTATAGGAGGATTTTATTTTTATATGAAAAAATTTATTTCGTCAGATTTAGAAAGTAATAAGGGTTCTGAAGATACTGCTGTTTTTAATTATTACAGTGACAATAATTTTTATAAAATTGAAGATATAGAAAAGTTCAGAAGTTTTAATAAGGATGCTTATACCCGTGGTCATTGTGATAGGGTTTCTGCTTATTCTGTTTTGATTGGTAAATATCTTGGTCTTCCTTCAAGTCAATTAGACTTACTCCGTGTTGGTGGATTGTTCCATGATATTGGTAAGTCTGGCATCCCTGATAATATATTGTTTAAGAATAATAAATTAACTGATGATGAGTATTCTACTATGAAAACTCATTCTTCTATTGGTGCTCATATATTGTCTGATTCTATTATTTTTAAAAATCTAATTCCTATTGTTGAACATCATCATGAAAGATATGATGGTAATGGTTATCCTTCTAAACTTTCTGGTGAAAATATCCCCTATCTTGCAAGAATTACTTCTGTTTCTGATACTTTTGATGCTATGACTTCTAAAAGGTCTTACCGTGACCCCCTACCTTTGGATGTTGTTATTTCTGAGATAGAAAAGTGCAAGGGTACCCAACTAGATCCTCATATTGCAGATGTTTTTTTGGATATATTACATAATCATTTTGATGAAATTGAAAATATTAGAAATGAATTTCCAATAGAATAAAGTAATATTATTTTATATATTGATAAAGGCACATACATGTGCCCTTATTCTATTTCTAGATATTCATTGTATGTACATTCTTTGTCTATTACTTTGTCAGTTTTAATATCTATTATTCTGTTTGCTACTGTTTGTGTTAATTGATGGTCATGTGATGTGAATAATAGATTTCCTTTGAATTTAACCATAGCTTCATTTACTGATGTTATACTTTCCATGTCTAAATGGTTCGTAGGTTCATCAAATATTAAGAAATTTGCTCCTGATAACATTAGTTTTGAAAGCACACATCTGACTTTTTCTCCTCCTGATAGCACTTTTACATTTTTTAGTGCTTCTTCTCCAGAGAATAACATTCTTCCTAAAAATCCTCTAATATATGTCTCATCTGGGTCTTTTGAGTATTGTCTTAGCCAATCTGTGATGCTTTCGTCTTGTGTAAATAAATAATTGTTGTCCTTAGGGAAGTAAGCACTTGAGATGGTTGTTCCCCAAGTTATTGTTCCTTCGTCTGGTTCTATTTCTCCTGCTATTATTTGGAATAATACTGTTTTTGCTAATTCATTGTCTGCTAAGAATGCTATTTTGTCATCACTTTTTACTGTAAATGATATATTGTCTAATATCTTTTCTCCATTTACTGTTTTGCTTATATTTTCTACCTTTAGTATTTCTTTTCCTGGCTCTCTGTCTGGCTTAAAGTCTACATATGGATATTTTCTGTTAGATGGTTTTATTTCTTCTAGTTCTATTTTTTCTAGTGATTTTTTTCTTGATGTTGCTTGTTTTGATTTTGAAGCATTTGCACTGAATCTTGCTATAAATTCTTGTAGTTCTTTTATTTTTTCTTCTTTCTTTTTGTTTGCATCTTTTGCTTGTCTTAATGCTAATTGACTAGATTCATACCAGAAATCATAGTTTCCTGGATATACTGTTATTTTCCCAAAGTCTACGTCTGCAATGTGTGTGCATACTTTATTTAAAAAATATCTATCGTGTGATACTACTATTACAGTGTTTTCAAAATTTATTAGGAATTCTTGTAGCCAGTTTATTGTTTTTAAGTCTAAGTCATTTGTGGGCTCGTCTAATAGTAAAATATCTGGGTTTCCAAATAAACTTTGGGCTAATAATACTTTTACTTTGTCTTTTGCTTCTATTTCTCTCATATATTTATCATGAAGGTCACTTAGTATTCCTAAGTCATTTAATAATGTTGCTGCATCTGCTTCTGCATTCCAGCCATCTAGTTCTGCAAATTTTTCTTCTAGTTTTGCTGCTTTCATTCCATCTTCTTCTGAAAAGTCTGGTTTTGCATATATTTCTTCTTTTTCCTTCATTATTTTATATAATTGCTCATTTCCCATGATAACTGTGTCTAATACTTTATAGTCTTCAAATGCAAAGTGATCTTGTTTTAAGACTGATAATCTTTCTGTTTTATCATGTGTAACTTCTCCTTTACTTGGTTCTATTTCTCCTGATAATACTTTTAAAAAGGTTGATTTTCCTGCTCCGTTTGCTCCTATAATTCCATAGCAATTTCCTTTTCCAAATCTAATATTTACATCTTCAAATAAGACTCTTTTCCCGAATCTTATTGTTACTCCTGTTGATACTAACATTTTTTATCTCCTTCCAATATTTCTTCTAAATCTCTTTTTAATTGCACTATATCTTTTTTTATAATATCCCATATAAAATTTAATTTTACCCCTTCATAATCATGTACTATCTTGTTCCTTAAATTTTTTATAACAATCCATTCTATGTTTGGATGTCTTTCCATTGTTTCTTTACTTATATTCTTTACCACTTCACCTATTTGGCTAATAGCAAAAACAGTAGCATCTATTTTTTCTTCATTATCAGCAAATGACTTAAAGTCGCAATTATGCGTATATCTTAGTGTTTTGTCTATATATTCTATCATCTTTTTTAATGAAATAGTTTCTTTATTTTTCATATGTATATATTTTTTCACTCATAATATCAACTCCGCACATTCTTATTCTATATCCTTCATTTTCTGTAATATATTACCATATTAATTGAAATTTGTCTATATCTATTTTTTGCATAAATTGGGGGTTGTCGGGATAAATCGAGTCCTTTGCCTTTTAAAACCCTCTGTCAGCCTTCGGTTGCCACCTACCTTAGGTAAGGGAGGCATTTTACCACCTGAATTGTAACACATTCTCACATTTGTCACACATTTTGATTATAATCAATATAATAAATAAATGACTTTAAGACTTAGGAAAGGATGTTTTACTATGAAGAGAAATGTTCTGAAATTTTCTATTATGTTTTTGGCTTTGCTTATACATATTTTTTGTATTATTAATTCTATATGTTATGCTACACCAATTACAACTAATACTATTTATTCTGGCATTGATGTAAGCGAGTATCAAGGTTACATAGATTATGCTAGGGTTAAATCCTCTGGTATTCAAATTGTTTATATAAAGGCTAGTGAAGGAACTACTATTATTGACCCTTATTTTAGAACTAATTATGATAATGCTAAGGCTCAGGGGCTAAAAATTGGTTTTTATCATTTTGTAAGAGCTAGAAATGAAGAAGAGGCTGTTAGGGAAGCAATTTTTTTCCATTCTGTTATTTCTGGTACATCGCCTGATTGTAGACTTGCTATGGATTTTGAGGTTTTTGATGGTTTAGGTGCACAAAAAATTAATCAGATTTCTTTCGCTTTTTTGCAAAAATTAGAAGAGTTATCGAAAAAAGAGTGTGTTGTTTATAGTGATGAGTATAATGCAAGAACTGTTTTTAGTCGCGAATTAGCTTTGTCTTATCCTTTATGGATTGCTGAATATTGTGTAAATGTCCCAACAAGTACAGGTAATTGGGATGAATGGATTGGTTTTCAATACTCTGATAGAGGTAGAATTGATGGCATAAATGGTAATGTGGATTTAGATAAATTTAGGGATAATATTTTTCTTTCTGATAGTGGTGTAATTCCTGCTCCTGAACCAGAACCTGAACCTACTCCTGATCCTGATGATTCTAATAATATTTATTATTATGTAAAACGTGGTGATACTTTGTCTCATATTGCCTTATGGTATAATACTACTGTGCAGAATTTAGTGAAGTTAAATAATATTCAAAATCCTGATTTGATTTACATTGGTCAGAGATTATTGATTTCTGTTTCTGATGATCCTAATAAGTCTAAGGAGGTTAAGTATACTGTAAAAAGAGGCGATACCTTGTCTAAGATTGCTAATCGTTATGGTATTACTGTAAATGAAATTGTTGCTTTAAATAATATTAAAAATCCGAATTTGATTTATGTTGGTCAACAACTTAGAATTCCTTTGGATAATTCTATTAATCAAATGCAGAATGTTTATTATAGAGTTCAAAGAGGTGACCGTTTATGGCGAATTGCTAAAAGATATAGGACTACTGTGTCTAATATTGCTAGACTTAATGGAATTCGCAATCCTAATTTAATTTTTGTTGGGCAGATATTGAGGATATATTAGAAGGTGATTGTAATATCGTATTTACCTTAGGGATGTTCCTTCGAGTTCATTTTTGAGCTTTGATAAACATCCCTAAGGTTCATTTAAGAATGCCCTTAATATTTTTATGATGTTCTTATCATATTTCTAATTGTGTCATATAAGTATGGTTTATATTCATTTATTGGTAATGGCTCATCATATAGAATAGAGTTGAAACATGTTGAACTTACTAATTCTATTATCATAAATAGTGTGACTTCTGGATTTTTTAAATCTATATGATTTTCTTCTACTCCTTTTATAAATAGTTTATATATGCTGTCTTCACTTGTTTCTTCATATATTTTTCGGATATTTTTGTTATATATCCCCCAGGATAAATTTTTTGATATGAATTTTAATAGTGTTGGTGCTTTTACTAGTTCATCGATTACATAGTTGATTATAAATATTACTTGATCAGATAAGTTTTCTATGTAATTTTTTCTTAGTTCTTTTAATGCTTCATTAAATAATTTGTTGGATTTTTTTGCTATTAATATGTCCCTTATTTCATATTTGTCTTTAAAGTATAAGTAAAATGTGCCTTTTGCTACATTTGCATTGTCTACTATGTCTTGTATTGATGTGTCTTTCATTCCCTTTTCTGTGAATAGCTTAAATGCTGTATTTAATAGTCTTGATTCTTTATTATTTTCTTCTGTTTTGTCTTTTTTCATATTATCATTTCTTTCTATAATTTATTCCTTCATTTACCTTTTGATAGATTATATTATTACATATTTTGAACGATTGGTCAATATCTAAAATTGCTGAAAATGCACGGGATATATATTATTTGTGTTTATTTGTTAAACTGTTTTCTTTCTTATCGTAATTATTGCATAACTACTTATGCTTATTATGATTATTAGACTTCCTATTATGATTAGGTTCGTTTCTAAGCCTGTTTTTATTGTTAAGATTAGTGTTGCTTCTGATAGGTCGTCTTTTGCGTTTATGTCTTCTTGGTCTGTTTCTAAGCTTGCTTTGTTTGTTTTGTTTCCTAGATTTTTTTCTCCATTTTCCCATTTTAGTATTAGGTATAGGTCTTTACTTTCTCCTGCTTGTAGTTCTATTTCTGCTTCTAGTTGTCCTTTTGCTTTTTCTGTCCAGTAGCTTGGTGCTTCTACTATTTTTAGCCCTTCTGGTATTGTGTCTGTTACTTTTACTTTT
>CAPYID010000060.1 GCA_948739805.1 uncultured Clostridia bacterium
AGTGCTGGAAAACCTAACTTAGTAATAAGTCAAGGCGTTTGGCACTTAGCCTACTGAACTCTGTTTCTTTTGTAGATGGTAGTAAATATCATAACTCAAATGTAGAAATTGCATTACTTAAAGAAATAAATGATGATATTTGCAGAAAATATGGACTATCTATAATTAAAAGCACAAAAGCTACTACAGTAAGTGAAATATCAAAGAGTAGAATTGCAAATTATAATCGTAATTCTGGAAAAATGGAACTTATAAAAGCTGATATTGATGAAGCAATTAAGATAGCTAAAAAATATCAAGAATTTATTGATATATTAGCTCTGAAAGGCTATTATATCAAAAAGGCTAGTAATGTTATATCTGTTTCTACTCCATACTATAATAGGAATATAAGACTTGTAAGAGCCTTTGGAGAAGATTACACCTTTGATAATATAAAAACTAGAATATATCAAGAAACTTTATATAATAAATATTTAAAAAGGAATGATAATGAAAAAGTATATAAAGTAAGAATTTATGATGGTATAAAAATCAATCAAGAAAAGTTAAAAACATCATCATTTTATAGATTATATGTTCATTATTTATATTTGCTTGGGAAACTACCACCAAAAATCCATTGTGAAGAAAGAACAAAGGAATATTATAAAGAATTAGATAAATTTCATAAAACAAATGATGAAATAAAAATGATTATTAGCTTTGACTTACATTCCTTAGATGATGCTCAAAAACTAAAAACACATTTTTTAGAAAGAGTTGCACCATTGAAGGATGAAAGAGAGAAATTATGGCGAGATTTTAATAAAACAACAAATGAAAATCAAAAAAATATTATTAAAGATAAAATAGCTATAATTACTGATAATATTAATAAAATCAATAAAGAAATACAAACTTGTAAAAGAATTATCAATAATTCTGAAAAAGGCGAAATAGAATATAATTTGATAAAAAAACGAGTCAAAAAAAATCAAGATAAGAAGGAAAAAGAACTTACTAAAAATAAAGATAAAAATAGAATACGATAGAGCTTTTTAGAAAAGACTGAATCTTAAAGAATTAAATACTCTTTTTAGGTTCAGTC
Source organism: uncultured Clostridia bacterium (assembly GCA_948739805.1). GTDB lineage: Bacteria > Bacillota > Clostridia > TANB77 > CAG-508 > CAKPSH01. The sequence goes on from CAPYID010000060.1 coordinate 1,091, forward strand.
TCAAATTTATTTAAACATATTTAGCTAATTTTTCAACTGTTACTACAATTGCACCTTTAGGTTTTGTAGCTCCAAAAGGAGATACTTCGCCATTACTAAAAAATGTGTTTTTACAAAGTTCATAGTATTCTCCATCAGAGTAAAACTCAGCTTTTCCAAACATTCTTAATCCTTCATACTTTTCATTAAAAACTGTTAAGACAACATTGTGATTATATTGTATATTTTTTTGTGTATTTACCATTTCATTTACAGATATAACTAGCTTATTTTCTTCTATTACTTTAACATCTGATGCAACTGATAAATTAGGATTATTATCTTTATTAACTGTAGCAATATGCATTGGTTTTCCATCAATTAAATCTTTATATTCAAATAAATTCATTAATACCAACCTCCATCTACTTTTATTACTGTAGAATTTACAAAGCTAGCATCTTCACTTGCTAGGAATGCTACTACTTTCGCAATTTCTTCTGGTTCTCCAAATCTTTTTACTAAAATCCTTTCTGTTTCATCTTTCACAAAATCTTCTGGAAGTTCTTTATTCATTTCTGTATTTACCCATCCTGGTGCAATACAATTTACTCTTACATAAGGTGCAAATTGAACAGCAGAATCATAAGTTAAACTGATTAACCCAGATTTTGAAGCATCATAGTCTACACTTGTTGGATAATATGTATTTAATCCATTTGTACTAGAAATATTTATTATTGCTCCACTTTTCTGTTTAAGCATTTCTTTTCCAATTAATTTTGTTAAAACAAATGGTGCAATTAAATTGATATCTAAGGTTTGTTTCCAATCATCAATTGTTCTATCTTCGAAATCCTTATCAATAACAATTCCTGCATTATTTACCAAAACATCAATCTTTCCAAATTCTTTGATAGCTACATCTACCATATGATTAATTTCTGTTTCATTAGATAAATCTGCTTGAATAGGTAATACTTTAATATTGAATGTTGTTTCTAATTCACATTTCAGTTTTTCAGCCTTTTTATTACTCTTAACATAGTTAATTATTATATCATAACCTTTTTTGGCAAATTCTCTTACTATAGCTTCTCCTATTCCTCTGGTACCGCCTGTTACTAATACATTCTTATTCATATAAAAACTCCTTTCTGGTTGTTTCAATTTTAGTACTTTATTAAAAATAAAAGCTTTTTCTTTTATTCTCCAATTCATCAAAGTATAAATCATAGGAATAATCTATACTAATATATGGCATAAATAATTGTATTACAATATCATCATAATCTGTTGTTATAAATTCATTATCAATAACTTTACCTAAAGTATGAATACAATTCTCACTAGCTTCCTTTGATATCTTAAATTTTTCAGATAAATATGTAGGTGTTATTTTAGTTCCACTTTTAACTAACTGTTTTAAAACGCATTGAGGAGCTAATAATTGAGCAGCAAAGAAATTAGCTTCTGCTTCATTTTTATCACATTGCGTTGTGTGGTTTAAAACTATGTGTCCTAATTCATGCGATATTGTCCAAATTTTTCTTCCTTCTGTTTCTATATCTTCATTATAAAAAATTAATATATTGTTATTTCTAATATATGTATATCCATCATTAGTATTACCATTAGAGGTTAACTGACTTATACTTAGATTTGTCTTTTGTGCATATTCTTGGAAACTGATTATTTTAACATCATATTCTTTTAATTTTATATTTTTAGGATTTATAGGAAAAGATATATTTTCTTGTAACATTAAAGTTTTATAAGCTTCTTCTTTTGCTCTTTTAAAATTCGGTTTAACCATTTTTATTGTTTCCTAAAAATATATCAATTGTGCTATCTAATATGTCAAGTAATTTTTCTTTTTCTTCTGGATTTACTTGTTCAGCTTTTCTAAAAATTATGGCAGTCCTAGAATTATCTTCTTCCCCTATTTTATCTTTAATCCCTAATAAATAATTAACAGTAACTCCAAAATAATTCGATAATTTATTTAATGTTTCAGTGTTTGGAGTTGCATTTCCAGATTCCCAATATGATACTCCTGTAGCAGTAATTCCAACTATATCAGCCAATTGTTGTTGTGTCAGGTTATTTTTTTTTCTTAATTCCTTTATTATTTGAGAAAATTTATTTTCGTTCATAGTATTTCCCTCCATTTAAAGTAATTATATTATAAAATAAATAAAATGTAAATATTTTTTAAATAAAACGTAAGTTTTTTAGCAAAGTGTATTGACAATTGCTAGAATAGTTAGTATAATCAAAATGTAATTAAAATATAAATTACATTTAAGCTATGTTTTGTATAAACACATAAATATTATACCATACAAGGAGGTTTTTATGAATACTTTAATGTTAAGCTCTAAAAGTTATAAAGAAAATAAGGAACACGATTTTGGAGATTGTTTTATATCAGATAATGGAAATGATGTTGTTGTATTTGACTGTGGTTCAAACGAACATGCTGAAAAAGTAATAGAATATTTAGAAAGTAATTATGGTCCAGATAAAAAAGCAATAATTGTTTTGTCACATAACGATTCAGATCATTTTAATGGGATACCAAAATTAATTGAAAAAAATAAAGTAGAAAAAGTTTATACGATTCTATTATTAAAATTTTATGAAGAATTATTAGAAGAAATTGATGACGATAGAAAAACTAAAGATTCTATAAAGAGACAAATATTAGAAAGATATTCAAATATTGCTTCTTTAGGAGAACAGGGCTTGTTGGAGAACATATACAATGAAGATAATTCATTTGTCAAAATTTGTAATGGAATTAAAGCTATAGGTCCATCTAAAGAATATGTATTAGAAGTTGCTGGACAAGCATTAGACTCTAGACAGGGAGATACTATAGATAGCGAAACAACAGTAAATGCTACTAGTGTTCAAATAAGTATAAATTTAGGAACTTCAAAAATCTTACTAGTTGGAGATGCCAGTACAAAAGCCATTGAAGATAATGCAAAAGAACATCAAATAATTCAAATTCCTCATCACGGAAGATTAGACCACGCTGAAGATTTATTTGAAATAAAAAAAGATGATAAAGATACTGTATACTTAATATCAGATAATAAAGGGGCTAGACCAGGTGGTTCAGAAGATTTAATAAGTAAAGGAAAAGATAAAGGACATACTATATTTAATACTAGAACCGAAGACACTAAAAATATAACTTCTACAACTTATCAAAAATCTTATAGAGTGGGGTCATATATATGATATATATTTTACAACATTTATATAAAAAAGAATATGAGAATTTCAATACAGAAATTTTAGGAAGAAAAAATTATTTATATAATGTTTTTAAATTACATTTTGTAATAAAGAAAACAGCATATTTAAAGGAAAACTTTACATTCCCACAATATTATATTCTGGAAAGTTTTCCTTTTAAGTCTATGAATAATTTTTGTATAATTGTCGGTGATACAAATTTTGTTATAGACTATATAAGTACACATAAGGAAGACTTTGATGGAAAAATATTAATTATAATAACTTGTATTAAAAATAATATTAAAAAAATTACGAGACTATTGTCTACTTTAAAATGCGAATCAATATATTTTACTAAGCAGAATAATGATGAAGCAGATTATTACGATGGTAGTAAATGGGGATTAAATTTTAAAATAACACTATCAGAACTAGATTTTTACAATAGTAATAAAAATAATATTATTGAAAAATTAAACGAAAATTTTGAGAGGATAAAATAAATATGGAACACTTTTTTAATAAATTAGAAAATTATAATATACTAAATTATATTTTACCAGCTATTGTTTTTGATATTGGGTGCAGATATTATATTAATATTAAATTAATTCCTACTGATAATATATTTATTTCAATTTTTATATATTATTTTTTAGGGTTGGTTATTAGCAGAATAGGCTCTTTAATTATAAAACCATTATTGTGGAAATTAAAAATCTTAAATAGAAAATATAGTTCAGAATGCACAGATTTTTATAATGCTGAAGAAAAAGATGCAAAAATAAAAATACTATTCACAGATTACAATATGTATAGAAATTTTATTGCTACTTTTTTTCTTCTATTAGTATCTAAATTTGTATATGAAATAAAAAATTGGCTAAATATTACTTCCACAATTATATACACGATATTGTTTATCTTACTTATTGTATTATTTATAATGTCTTATAAGAAGCAATTAGAATATATACATAATAGAATAGAAAATGATAAATCTAAAAGTAGTAATATATAAAATAAGAGCTACTCACAGTAGCTCTATCATTATGTTCAATTCTATTTGTTTTTTATTGATAATTTTCTTTTAAGTATTTATTATAATTTGTTTGTCCTACTTTAACATTTCCTATGTATGTCTTATTTCCAGCTAATGCACACTCATACTGGTCAACAATATATTTTTCTAGTTTTTCAACTTCTTCAATGTTAGATAAAATCAATCTACATTTTCCATTGTCATTTTTAGTACATGGTTCTTGCAAAAAATATGAAAAATCATAAGAATCATCTGCATATTTGTCGATTACAATATAATCCTTGTTACCTCTTAATTTTAGTCTTAAAATAGGATACATCAACGAAATATCAAAATAGTTAGATGAATTTATATTGCATCTAATATCTTCTATATTTTTACCATTACGAGCAAGTATATCTTTTGTTAAATAATATGCTTGTTTTTCTTTTTCATTAAAGCTTCCGTTATCAATAGGTATGCCTACAAAATTATCTTGTTTTTGAATAGTTTTATTTTCTAGTTCTGGAATTACATCGTAGAAAACATTCTCTGATAAAATTTCAATATCTTGCCCTTTCAATTTCAAACTTTCCGCTTTTAAAAGTTTAGAACTTTTTTTACCTCTTAAAATAGGATTATAGTCATTGTTACCTAATATCAAAAAATTTGTATCTTTATTTACACTATCTTGACAGTGTCCACCTAAATCAGCAATAATCTGCATTGCCTCTTTTCGTGACATTCTTTCTAATGTTCCAGTAATAGCAAAATATTTATCATATAAAAGATTATCTTCATCAAATTCAGTATTAATTGTAGTAATATCACTTGCTTTAAAACATGAGTGACTTTTTTTCTTGCAAGCATCTTTAAAATTCTCTATATTTGAATACTTACTTTCAACAAGTTTTTCAAGATTTTTAAATATATCAATTGTTATTCTAACATCTGTTAAAGACCTATGACTACCTGTAGTATCAATGTTATAATAATTTGCTAAATCACTTAATCTATGATGCTTAAGCTCAGGTAATAATCTTCTACTTAATCTTAATGTATCAACAAAATCATTAGTAATAGGTTTCATATCTTCATTTATTAAATTATCATATATAAAATTAATATCAAAATTTACATTATGACCTAAAATAACTGAGTCGTTAATAAAATCCATAAATTTAGGTAAAACTTCATTGATTTTTGGAGCATCTATTACCATTTCGTTTGTAATTCCTGTTAATTCAGTAATAAATTCATCTATTTCATATTCTGGTTTTATTAATGTACTAAATGTTTCTATCTCTTTGCCATCTTCAATTTTTATAGCTCCTATTTCAATTATTTCATCATACATAGAATCTAGTCCAGTGGTTTCAATATCAAACGCAATATATTTATTTGGTATTTCTATTAAACTTTTTCCTTTTAATTCTCTCAACTTTTAAACCTCCATTTATTTTGTTACTAGTGTTAAATTATCAAAATAATCTAAAATATTATCAATGACATCTTTTATAGGCACTTCTAGCCAATTATTATTAGCTGTATTAATTCTTGTCTGGAATCTACTATTATTTAATATACTTGTTAATCTTTTAGATATATCTTCTATTGTATGCTCTCTCATATTCTCATCTTTGAAAATCAAAATATCTATGTATTTTATTAGCTTGTCCTTATCTAAATTTTCATTATTAATTAAATAATAAAAATCAAAAATATCTTTAAATCTAGTAGAAGTAATACCAAATTTTAATAATG
>CAPYID010000061.1 GCA_948739805.1 uncultured Clostridia bacterium
ATTCATTCTTCATTATTCACTATTAACTATTCATTGCGATGTGTAAACATCGCACCAAAGGATAATATCGTCGCACCAGACGAAAAAACGATTAAATCGACTGTAAAAGGTCGATTTTTTTCGTGCCTAAGTATTGAAATTTTCGGAAAGGTGTGATATTATGTTAAACATAATCAAGAAACAAATCAATATTAGTAAAGAACTAAATTCTAAAATTGAGTGGGCGTGCCAATTAAAATTAAAAGGAAAGGAAAAACCTAAAATTTATCAAGGCTTATTAAGAGTTATTGAACATAGCAATTTAGCATATGTAGAGCCCCATAGATTAGTGATTAAAAATAATCTTTATTTATTTTTTAATGAACACGATTATTTTTATGTGAATGATTTGAGAAACAAGTATCCGTTATCTCAATTAAAAGATTACATAGCAAGGCATTGATAATTTTAGAGTTTTTTAAAAATTATACTATATTGGTTTATTTGTGATATTAAAAATAAGTTAATATAAATAAATTATAAAATTCTAAAAGTGTCAATAGTCAAATGCTAATTGCAAATTGCTATGTGACACTTTTTATAGTGCCTTTCTATCATCAATTTTGGAAGGAGGATTTAAAATAATGAATGATGAAAAGAAAGTAGCAGGAATTTATATTAGAGTTAGTACAGATGATCAAGCTAGGGAACGGATTTAGTTTAGGAGAACAAAAGGAAAAACTATTACAACTTTGTAAATTTAAAGAATACGAAGTATTTAAGGTGTATGAAGATGCTGGAATAAGTGCAAAAGATATGGAACACAGACCAGCATTTCAAGAGATGTTAGCAGATATGAAGAAAGGCAAAATCAACTATATTGTCGCATATAAGCTAGACAGAGTTACTCGTTCAGTTCGTGATTTAGAAGAACTAATTGCAGTATTAGAAAAGCATAATACTTACTTGGTGTGCGATAGGGATGATGTAAATACCTCTTCAGCTAATGGAAGATTTTTTGTAAGAATGCTAACAGTGTTATCTCAACTAGAAATTGAAATAGTAAGCGAAAGGACAAAGTTTGGATTAAATGGTGCTATAAAATCTGGACATTTGCCACGGAACTATTCCATTAGGTTATAAAAAAGATAGTAATAAAAGAACTGTAATTGATGAAACTACAAAAGATATTATAATAAGAGTATTCAATATGTATTTAGAGGGAAAAAGCTTTCAACAAATAGCAAATATTTTTAAAGAAGAGCAGATACTATTCCCTAAAAAATGGAGAGATTCCCATATTCAAAAGATAATAGAAAATCGTATTTATATGGGAGATTATGAACAATACAAGAAAATTGGAAAAGCACAAGGCAAAGAGCCAATAATCTATATGAATGTTGTAGAGCCAATTATTAGTCGTGCTATGTGGGAAGAAGCACAAATACAAAAAGAGAAAAATCAAAGAGCCTACACAAGAGATAGAGTTTATTTGTTCTTTCAAAAGCTGAGATGTCCTAGCTGTAATAGAATAATGAAATGCAAAGGCTCAGGTGGTAAAAAGAAAAAATATATGTATTACAACTGTGAACATTGTAAGTTATATTATAGAGAAGATTTAATAGAAGAATGTCTGGAACATTTTATATTAGACTTAGTAGAGTATGATATGTCAGTTAAAAAATATTTTCTTCCTGTTTTAGCAGATAAAAAAGAAACAAGTACAGAAAAAATAGACAAAGAAATTGAACAGTTAGAAAAACAAAAAGAAAGAATTAAAAAAGCATATTTAAGTGGTATTGTAGAAATGGAAGATTTCTCTGAAGATTATAAAGTTATTGAAGAAAAATTAAGCATATTAGAAAAGAAAAAATTAGACACTTTGAATTTAAACAGTATAACCTTTTCCCCACAGCAACTAATGGCTGACAGAGATATAGAAAGAGAAAAGCAAATTAGAGATAATACTCTAAATGAAACAATAAAAGGAGAATGGAATAAAAAATCAAAAGAAGAGAAACAAGAATTTATTTCAAAGTTTATAGAATCAGTTGTACTAATAAAAGATGAAAATGGGTACTTGCAAATTGATAAAATCAATTTTAGAAGTAGTTATATTCAGCAAATGATAAAGTTCTTTAATAACGGAATATTTGATGTATATGCTCCAGTAGAAGTAAATGGAGAAGAAACTTTTATTAGAACAGGTGTAAATATAAATCAAGAACAATTAGATGAATATATATCAAGATTAAACAAAGAATTTGAAATAGAATTTTATGAAGTAGCACGAATGGATTTGAATAAAAATTATGGAGATAAAGAAGTAGAATTTGAGATTGATACAGCAAAAGAAAAGTTAATAAGAATGGTAGCAGTAAAAGAAGAAAAAACGTTTCCAACATCACAAGAAGAAAATGTACGAATAGGTGCTATTGCTTATACAACTGCGTAGGTATTTCTTAAAACAAATTAATGTGACACGTTTTGTTTTTGCATTTGCAAAAATGAAAGTGGCGATAGTTAATTTGAATAAATTTTATTCCAGTGGAAGAAAATTTATTGCCTCGCAGAGCCCCCGAATTTTGACATACTTGTCAAAATCCATAGGGGGTTAGGATATTTGGAAAGACAAAATCCTCTTGTCAAGGAAGTATGAAAAATGAATGAGATGTTAGCCTATTCTATACATCTTGGAAACGATAAAAATAAAACTAAAAAAGCAAAAGAAATTGCAAAAAATAATCAATCAAATACAACTTCTTTTAGTAATAATTCTATTCAAAATGTAACACAATTATCAAAAGCCAATAACCATAATTTGAGAAAATATGATAATAAAACAGAACTAATTTCTATAATTTATGGAACAGACAATTTAACAAGTGATGTTCAAAATTTATATTTACAAGAATTTGAAAATGCAAGAATTGAGTACAACAATAAGCAAACAAGAGAAGATAGAAAAATACAAAATTACTTTGATCATATATCAAAAAATTCTAATAGAGATTTATGTTGTGAACTAATAATTGAGCTTGGAGATATGAACTTTTGGCAAGATAAAACAATAGAATATTGTTATAAAATGGTACAAGTTTATAAAGAACAGTTACAAGATTTTGTAGCAGCCGTCCCACAATTTAAAATAGCAAATGCAGTAATTCACTTTGATGAAACAAGTCCCCATCTTCATATAATTGGCATTCCAATAAAAGAACGGATACAAAAATGGAATGAAAAAACAAGTAGCAAAATCACAAATATTTACAAAAGAATCGCTTACTAGAATACAAGACAAAATGAGAAATTGCTGTATAAAATCATTTAACAAAGTATATGAACAAGATTATCAGCTAAAAACAAAAGAAAAAGGAAGAAATCAAGATATTCCAGTTAGTCAAATGCAAAACTATAATAAAGTAAAAAAGCAATATGAAAAGAATAAGAAACTATTAGAACAAGCAAATAAAAAGACAGATTTAGTAAATGAAAATGGCAATAATATTAAAGAAATAGTATCTAATTTAAAGCCTAATCTAGTAAACAAAAAGAATTATACTATCTCACAAGAACAAGTAACAACTATAAAAGATTATATTTCAAATGTAGAAGATACTACAAAATCAATGAAAAAAGTAAATGATTTAGATGTCATTATAAAGGAATATGAAAAAGATTTAAAAGAGCATAATAACGAAATTAGAGAATTGAACTCTACCGTTAGACAGAAAGACGAAGAAATAAGAGATTTAACACAAAATTTAGATATAGCAAAAAATACTATTTCAAAGCAACAAAAAGAAATAAATATATTAAAACCATTTAAATATTTATGGAACAAACTAATAAAGTTTATAAAGAGTAAAGTTAAATATTCTAAAAACGAAACCTATAAAAAATTCTATGAAGAACTTAAAATAGATAATATTTTAAGACAAGAAGATATTGATTTTATAGACAATAAAAACACTAAAAAGAGAAATTATGAATTATAAAACGGAGATAAAAAATTATGATATTAAAATGTAATAATGAAAAAGTAGTAAATTTAGTAAAATATTTTGAAACATTAGATTTTGAAGATAAATTAAGATTAAGCATAGATATGCTTGAAAGTTATCATATAAAAGTGAAAAATGATAAAATTTTAGATATTTTAAAGAAATTATTGTGTGCAGTTGATGAACAATATAACAAAACGAAATTCTTAAATATTCTTAACTATAAGCATTTACTTATGACTTCGGCACAAGTAATGGAACTAACTGAAAAAGAGCAGAATATTTTTGTATTTGAAGTGTTATATAATATTTATACTACAATTAAATAGTTTTCTATAATAAAAAAATAAAAATTTTTAAATTTCTATTCAAATTTAATTTGCTTTGTGATAGAATTCTAAAAGAAGGAGGCAATTAATTATGAAGGATATTTTTGACTATGAAGAAGATTTAGTAAATACTTTCATAGATAATTTCCTTGTGGGAAGAAATAATAATATATTAATAAAAGAAATGCCTATTAGATGGGGAAATATTGATATTGTTAGCATCACTAATAATAATTTACCTTTTACAAAAGCACAAATGGATATTTTGTCTAAACCAACTCATGCAAAGATTTTTCTAAAAACTAAAAATCATAGACCAATAAAAAAGGAAAATTTAATAAAAAATATTGGTGCAAGTAAATCTACTTGTGAAAGTGCAATAAGAGATTTATTAAAAAATAATCTTATTATGGAATATGATAATTTTTATTATAGAAATATTGACTTTGTATTTCCCAAAGTTGTTATAAGTGGGTATGAAGCTAAACTAAAAGATTATAAAAAAGCATTTTATCAAGCATGTATTAATAAAAGTTATGTAGATTTAAGTTATATGGTATTTCCAATAAATATAGCTCAGAAAATATTAAAGAGCAAAAAAGCTATTTTAGAAGAGCAAGGAATTGGGCTAATAGGCACTTCTTTGAAAAAATCAAATATTTTAATACAAGCTAAAAAACAAGATGAATTAAAACCTTATTTAAGATTAATCAATCTTGTACAATCACAATATATATTACAAAATTTGCAAGAGGCATCATTATAAAAGTAATGATGCCTTTTTTTCAAATAGTTCTATTGCAAATCCCCAATCATCTATATGTTTGAAAGAATTTCTTACCTTATCTTGTACTACTTCTTTGGTATGAGTTACATTCATAATAATTTCTAATATTTCTCTAGCTTTAGAAATCATTTTTTTGACAAGTTTGATTTTTTCTTCTATTGTTTCTGTTTGATTAATTTCAGATAAAACATTAAATAAGGCTTCCCAATATTGTTGTTCTAAGTCCACAAACGATACATTATCTTCATCTTCTAATGCTATCTTATCACAAAATGTATTAGAATATAAAATACTAATATCTATGTCATTTTTAAACTCGTTAATTAGTTCTATAGTCATATAGGTTAGTGAAGGTATGGAAAAATATCTTTTTTTCCTTTTTCCATATGTTTCAACATTTTCAAATCTATTTTGGTCAAATTTCCTTAATTTATTAAACCATCCACTAGCTATAGCTTCACAATCTAACATTGCATATAATATTGAATTTAAAAATGTGTATCCAACTATAATGTTTATATTTTCTTTTTTTAAAGTATATATAAAATACATTATATTAGACAAAGTTTCTGGGTCTATACTATCATAATTGTTATCTTGTGATGGAATATGATTTATTATAAGGTATATACCATCTTTTTCTTCAATATTTTCTTTTAAATCCTCTAATATATCTTCTGTATCATTTTTACTATGAAATATTTTTGATGAGAGCATTAAAGACAAATAGTATCTTTTAAAGTTATATCTTTCTTTAAAATCATTATAGAAACCTATGCTATAATCAAATTTCCAGTCAATTGCTTCTATTGAAAAACCTGGTGTTATAATATTGTTTGAAATTGGTTGTACTGCTTCTACATACTCATCAAAATATTCATATATTATTTCTTTATTTTTTCTACAATCTCTTCTTGAAATTTCTACTGGATAATTAAACTGACCATCTAATAATTTTGCAAAATCTTTATTATATGTAGAATAATAAAATTGAGGATCTATATAGATATTGTCTTTATTTAAGATTTGAACAGAATTACAATAATTTTTGATTGATTCTAATTTCTCTTCTCTTGGAGAAAATACTACCCCATCCGAAATTTTTTTGTCTAAAGCAACTTGAATTTTTTGCCCTTTTGCAGGACCATGTTGTATAAGTAATTTTGTCATTTATTCTCCCTCCTTACTATTTAGTATTGATATGGCTTGTATAAAAGCTTCTATACTACTAAATCTTAAACTTTTATCTTCTTGAATCATTTTTTTAATTATATTATATAAAAAGATATTTTTTTCATTGTCATAATCTAATACATCAAAGAATAAATCTTCTAATTCTCTATCCATATTTTTTACGATTTCGGAATGAGGCTTACCTGTTGACATATATTTGTTAATTAAATTAATGCCAGTAATTATTTCATATAATATGATTCCTAATGCATACAAATCACTAGAAAAATCTGCACTTAATGCGTTTCCATAATATTGTTCTGGAGATGCATAAGTTCTTTTTCCCATGATATATCCTAAATTTGTGGAATTTCTATCTATGATTTTTATAACTCCAGGATCAATTATTACTACATTTCCATTAACAGAGATAATAATATTATCAGGTGAAATATCTCTATGAACAATTTTATTATCAGAGTATTTTTTTAAGGTTTTTGAAACATTATTTAAAAATTCAATAGAGTATTTGGATAAATCATTTTTTCCTCTATCCATTGAATCGATAATATCTCTTAAATTTTCTCCTTCAATATATTCTTCAATTAGCAAACCATAAAATCTATCTTCAATTCTAATGTTATTATTAGATGTATATACTTTAGGAAATACATCTTGTGTTAACATTAAAGTTAACCCCCAGCTATGCTGGGGGACTCGGAAAACTTATAGTTT
>CAPYID010000062.1 GCA_948739805.1 uncultured Clostridia bacterium
TTCTCCTCCTTCTATTATTTCACTTCCTACTCCACTTTCTACTTTTGGTGTTTTTAGCTTGTAATAGTAATTTACTTCTATTGTTTCCCCTTCTATTCTTCCTCTATAGTTTTCTGGTGTTGTGTCTACTACTATATAGTTTTCTGGAATATTGCTTGATGCTTCTGTTGTATAGTCGTCTCCTATTGTTCCTACTATTTCTTGGTCTTCTACTAGTTTTACTGTTGAGTATGTGTTTGTTTTTTCGTCATATATGTAGTGGTGGATTATTACTTTTCCTTCTTTTTTTACATAGTAGATGGTTGCTATGTTTTCTCCTGTTCCTATTTTTAGAGTTTCTGGTACCATGCTGTCATAGTTGTAGTCTTCTATGTCCATTATTTCTTCTGTTAAGTTTACTTCACTTTCAAATACTTGATTTTTTAGTGTTCTTTTGAATATTGTTTTTTCTGTGTTTTTGTCTATGTGCTTTATTTCTCCTGTTAAGTCTGTTCTTCTTACGTAGTAATAGTTCTTTTCACTTCTTCCATCTTCCCCTATTGTTAGTTCTTCTTTTTCTGGTGCTATAAATCCATCTATTTCTTTTGTTTCTACTGTTATTGTTGCTCCTGTTGGTGCTCCTAAGTTTTGTGTTTCTTGTATTGTATAGTTTTGGTCGTCGTGTTTTGTTTCGTCTCCTCCTAAGTTTTGTGTCCAGTGGTTTACTGTGTATGGGTTTTCTGGATTTCTTGTGTAGTAATAGTTTACTATTAGACTTCCATCTGCTAGTATTTCTACTTCCTCTGGATTTGGTGCTATAAATCCTGGGTATTCTTTTACCTTTGGTGTTATTTTTCTTCCTGTTATTCCGTTTAGGTTTTCTATATCTATTCGCGTATAATTTTCCCTTTGTCCTGGTATTGTAGTATCATCTTGAGTATTATCTTGTGTATCGTTTGTTGTTGTGTCTGGGTTATTGTTTTGTGCATTGTTGGTAGTTTCGGTTGGTAGGTTTTCTTTCCAGTGTTGTACTATGTATGGTGTGTTTGTGTTTCTTGTGTAGTAATAGTTTAGTACTGCTTTTCCGTCTACTGTTATTTCTATGTTTTCTTCTTCTGGTGATGTAAATCCTGCATATGTTTTTACTCCTGGTCTTACATTTGCTCCTGTCATTCCTGTTTTTTCTTCTGTTTCTATTAGTTCATAGTTTCCGTCTTCTGATATTTCTCCTGTTGTAGTATCTTCTTCTCCTTCTTTTGTTTCTGTTAAGTCTATTTCTGCTAAGTCTATTAATTCTATTTCTTCAAATGCTGTTTCTTCATTTTCTTCTGCATTATTACTATTTTCTCTTATTGCTGCTTCTACTGTTTGTTGCCAGTGTTTTACTACATATGGTATGTCTGTTCTTCTTTCATAGTAATATTTTACTATTGTTTCTCCGTCTCCTCCTATGTTTTCATTTTTTACATCTGGTGTTATAAATCCTTCATATTCCCTTGGTGTTGTGTCTGTTTGCGTGTCTGTTGTTCCTGTTAAATGTTCTGTGTCTTCTGGTTCTACTAATTCATAGTTTGTTTCATCATGTATGCTTGCATCTCCATCTACTTTTTGTCTCCAGTGTTGTACTTTGTATGGTGTGTCTTCGTTTGGTGTTGCATTTGCTGTATATTCTACATTTTTTAGTCCTATTGTGAATTGATGTGTTGGATTTTCGTCGTCTTCTTCTCCTGTCCATCCTGACCATGTATATCCTGCTGCTTTTTCTGCTTCTATTGTTACTGTTTCTCCATATAGATATTTGTCTTTTCCTTCTCCTGATACATTTCCTGTTACTCTTATGTTTTGTATTCCTTTTCCTTTGTTTAATACTACATCATAGTAATTCCTTGTATAGAAATATTTTATAATTGTAGTTCCTTCTCCTGTTATTGTCATTACTATATCATTTACATATGGTGATTTGAAACCTTCATATGTTTTTGTAGCTGGTGTTACATCTTCATCTGTTGTTCCTGTACAGTCATCTGTTTCTATTAATGTGTAATTATCTTCATCATGTTTATTAACTTTTCCTTCTAATTTTTGTTGGAAATGTTGTACTTGATATGCTGTGTTTGTGTTTGGTTCTACTATTGGTACAAATTCTATGTCTTCTGCTGGCATTGTTCCTGCTACATAGTATGGTTGTTCTGTTTCTATAAATTGCTCTCCTTTTTGCCATCCTTTCCATGTATATCCTTGGGCTAGTACTCCATTTATTACTATTTCTTGTTCATATAGATATTCTCCTCCTCCTAGTACTATTGCCATTCCTTTTTTGTTTTTTGCTGTTAATGTGTATTTATTTCTTGTGTAATAATAGTCTACTATTAGCCCTCCATCTCCTGCTATTGTTTCTTCTCTTCTTTCTTCTTCTGGTGGTGGTGTAAATCCTGTAAATGTTTCTACTTCTGGTATTACTTTGCTATCTGTTAATCCTGTTTTTGAAGTATCATCTAATTGTAATGTATAATGTTGGTCTGTTTTTATTTGTGCTATTCCATCTAGTTTTTGTATCCAGTGTCTTACACGATATCCTACCATATTTGCTTGCCAATTTGCTGTATATGTTCTATTTCCTATTGAGCCTTTATTTATTGTTACATCTATTTGTGGTTCACCATTATTTATTGACCACCCTTTAAATGTGTATCCTACTCTTGTTGGTTTTACTAATGTAAAATTCTCTGTCTCTACTGTATATTCTGTTTTTTCTCCTGTTATTGTTCCTTCGTTTAGGTTATATTTTATGGTATATGTATTAATTGTTGCATGTGCTGTTACTGTAACTGCTCTTGATGGCATAGTAAATTCATATGTTTTATTTGTAGAGCCTTCTACTTGTGAACTTGTCCAACCTGTCCATGTATATCCTTTTGCTTCTGTTGCCGATACTGATACTTTTTCTCCTACTCTATATTCTTTTTCTCCTGTTGTAGATGATATTCCCGTGGTGTTATCTACTGTTACTTTAAATTTCTTTCTATATATTGTTACTTGGGTTTTCTTGGCTTCTGATACAGTATATGATTCTATACTTGCTGCTTGGAATTCATCTGTTGCTACTACACCCCAGCTAACAGTACTTCCATAATCTCTTTTTTCATTAATTACATCTTCCCAGTCTGTAAATGTTCCATCTGGTTTCTCATATCTTATTTGTACTTGTTGTAAGTATGATTCTTTTGAAGCATTTGCTGTTAGGCTTACATTCTCTGCTGGCATTTTAAATGTATATTCTTGGTCTGTTGAAACCACTTCACCTTTGCTATTAGTCCAATTATCAAAAGTATAGCCGTCCTTCAATGAAGCTGAAACTGTTACATCTTGCTCATACAAGTATGCACCTCTTCCTGTCGTACTATTTATATTTTCCCCAGTTACACTATCTATTCCTGTGCCTTTTATCAAATTTACGTCATAATTATTTCTCACATAGTAGTAGTTTACCTCAGTTTCTCCTAATTCATCGTGATGAAGCCTCTGTTCTGGTGGGTCAATGAATCCCTCCTTACTAATGACTGGGCATTGTACATATTCTTTAAAATCCCCATATACCCACACACCATCATCCAAACCGTCACGAAGCGAGTAATTCACATCATCCTTCTTCAGAGGGTCACCATCCAGTTTCTGATCCCAATGATATACCTTGCTACCTTTCTCCGCGTCGGAAGTAACCAGTCCCCACCCCCTCAACATATTAACATTAAAGCCGTGCCTGTCATCATGAAAACCACCAAAATCATCCGCGAACCCACCTAACCAAACTGAATTGAATTTAAAGTATAAGTTTTCCGTCCTAACATCCAAACCTGCTTTATGCAGTGACTCATCCCATTCAAAATCTATCCTCGTAACCATATCATACCCCGTTTCCAATCCTCTAGCTACGAACAAACTAAAAGGCGACACATACGTAACCACACATTCCGCATTCGCTTTGTCCGATACACCCTTTTCCTCAGAACACTTTCCCCAAGATTTCCTCGTAGGCGGATAAACGCTACTAAAGCCCTTCACATTGTCCGTCGAACCATTCTGTAAGACAGGAGCCGCCTCGACATGACCAGGAGAATAATCTAAATCAACTATCCTATGTCCCCTTTCACACATTAATCCCATACTAATGTCTTCCACGAAGAACGCCTTATCATAATCCAGCTCACATACCGAGCAATAGCATCTTTCCAACCTTTCTCCATCCAGCACTCCCGCACCTGTCCCCCCGAGTTGCCCAGAACGTGTGTTGACCATCCAAACGCAAAGAGCAACTCTCACCAGCCGTAGAACCTTTCTTTGTAGAGAGACTCAATTTAGTACCTCGACTCAAACTTACATAACCCGTAACCTTAGAACCATAACCACCGTTTCTGTTTGAAACCACGTGCTCCATACAGTTCTATTTTATATACTCCATCTTTTGGCACAGTATATGTTCCTTCACCTTCTATAGTTGTAGTTTCTGCCTTTATTTCTTCTTCATTGTTATCTAC
The DNA here is from genome assembly GCA_948739805.1 of uncultured Clostridia bacterium. Taxonomy (GTDB): domain Bacteria; phylum Bacillota; class Clostridia; order TANB77; family CAG-508; genus CAKPSH01. Next base: position 4,515 of record CAPYID010000062.1, read on the forward strand.
ATTTTTATTTAGATTTGCTGTCTCTGATGGACGCCCAAATGGCGCCCCTACACATATTGCTACTATTGTACATATTATTACAAGCATTGCAATTAGAGGCACAAGTATATGTGTCTTTTTATTGTTGGCAGTTATAAGTTTTTTTCCTTTCTTATTTTGGTTGTGTTTGTTCATTTGGGATTCCTCCTTGTTTTTTATGATTTGTTTTGTATTTCTAGTGCCATAAATAATTAATAAATTCGAAAACGTTGTTCAAAAATTTATTAATTATTTAGTGAGCACTTTATTATATTGTTTGATTTGTTTTTGTTTCATGGACACGGTGCACAGTGCCTATGCAATTGTTTTACGCTTAGTGTTATACAATCAAATTATACATTCGCATATAATGTATGTAAATGCCAATTCTTTTCCAGTTGTAACTAAGATGGTTGCTTTTTCTACGGGTTTTATATGTTCTTTGTTTTATGTTTTCTTTGTTAAATTTGTGTTTCTATTTTGTCATATTTTGTCGTTTTTCTTAGGGAAATAAGGGTTTTGGTTAAATGAAAAATGGGACAATCCTTCTTCCACATTTAATGTGTAAATAAGAACTGTCCCATTTTTCATGAACATCACAATTAAGGGCACTATTGTTTGTGTCCTTTTCATTTTTTATTTCATTTTCTCTTTTAATAGACATAGCTACATTATATATTTCTATATATTTTGCTTCTATGCTTTCTTTTAGATTATTCTTGTGTGTGTGTGTGTGTGTTACATTATCAACGGTTTCAAAGGTTTTTGTTTTTTGTCTTTTTTGTTTCATTTTTAGTTTCACCACCTTTTTATCTTTCTAAACCCTCCGTCAGCCTTCGGCTGCCACCTCCCTTCTGTAAGGGAGGCAAGTTGCTTCTTTTAAATTTTTATAATTGTTTAAAAGAAGCATTTTTTTCTTCTCTTGGCTCCCTTATTTAAGGGAGCTGTCACAAAGTGACTGAGGGTTCTTTGATTTTTGATTTTCTCACTTTTATTTTATTATAAGAATTTTGTCATTCCTTGTAAATAACTATTTTTTCCTGTATAACACAAAAAAATCCGCATTTATTTACGGATTTTCCTTGTATTTGGTTTTATTTTTTTCTTGTTAAGTTTTTATTTCATTTTTGTAATATTTTGTCGTTTTTCTTAGGGAAATAAGCAAACTAGTATTTTATCTATTTTCGGTTCTCCATTATTTATATGGGGTGGTTTTATAATATATCCTATCCTGATTTTAATTATCTTTAATTATTATTTTCAAATAATTCTTTAATATATAATTCGCTATTTTTAAGTTCATTATTTTTACCTTGTAATAAGTTCCCTAAAAACATTACTAAATAATCAAATGTAGGATAAATTCCTTTTGGAATATTTCCATAATTACTTCTAACTAGAGCATTCCTAAAATATAAACTTTTGTCCTTAAACATATCATTATTAACATTAAATCCCATATTATTAAGATATTTTTCAATAAACACTGCTGTAGTTCTAGTATTGCCTTCTCCAAATGGATGTACTTGCCAAATGCTTGAAGTGAATTTTGCAATATGTTTAATTAGTTCATCATTATTTAGTTTTGAATAATCAAATTCCTTTTCTTCCTTAAAATCATAATTAAAATAGCTTTCAATATCTTGATAATTCACATATTTTACAGTATCACCATTTAGGATGTCTTCTTTTTTGGTAATATTATAATTCCTATAATTACCTGCAAAGTCATAAATATCCTTAAATAAATATTTATGAATATTCTTTAAAGTAATAGGACTGAAACCAAAACTTTTATCTTCTAAAAGTTGAGCTATTCTTAATGAAACTAAATCACATTCTTTTTCTTTTTGAATATTTATATCATTAGAGTTTTGCATTTCATAATATGTTTTTAATAAGTTTTCTACTTCATGATATTTTAATTCTCCATTAATATTTTTTTGTGATAAGTCTAATAAATATTTAGAAGGTTCTAAATTATCAACCTTATTTAATCCAATACCAGTATTCCAATATTCTTGTTTTTTTGTTGTATCAGTTATTTCATTTTCAATTATATAATTTTCTTCATTAGACATATAAAAACTCCTAAAATTTTTCTTTTCATTCTTTACTATTATACAATAAAATGCCTACAATTACTATAGTTTTACCTAAATTCTGTAATTAATCTATTATAATATTACCCTAAGAAAATATCTCATGAAAATGATACCCTTTGGAAAAGATACGGAGATGATTTTGTTGTATTCTGTTTCTTATTTGAGAATTCACTATTATTGACGTAGAGCACCCAAATTTAGGACGCCCTCCATTTTTTTATTTTAAGAATTTTATGTCCTTTATTTGTGTGTCTTTTTTTTTTATTGTTGTTATTGTTATATAACTACAGATTATTAGTGCTCCTATTATTAATAT
>CAPYID010000063.1:0-245 GCA_948739805.1 uncultured Clostridia bacterium
AGCAGAAAATATATTGGGTCTTCTGTCTGGAATCGCGTTCCAAACGGCAAAGTATGTATCATTGACACATTCTTCACTATCTTCATAGTTTAAAAGAGTATTTTGCGCAATGCAAGCACATAGTCTGCCATATTTTTTTGAAGTTTCTTCAATTGCTGTTTCTTTTCGTTCCCAATACAGTTCTATGATTTTATGATCGTCCACATATTTTTCCTCCTCTCTCACAAATAAACTTTCGTAACAGT
>CAPYID010000063.1:255-6916 GCA_948739805.1 uncultured Clostridia bacterium
TGCTTATCCTTATATTTATTGTATGTAAAAAATATTTTATGAATTATTTATAAATCCCAATTCATTCTTTTCGTAAATTGCTCCAATTATAGTTTTTTGATTAGAATGTTACTGAGGTGCTATACTTCTTGATATTCAATATTTTTATATTTGTTGCGGTTATTTTGTAACAGTTCAGATAACCCATTGAACTGTTACGTATCCAGCCATTGGAAATCGCTTCGCGATGGGCTGGATACCTCCAACCACTACATTTTATTACGGTCAGCGCAGTAAATGCGCAGACCTACATGAGCCGTTACGTTATTTTATCGATTTCCTTCAGAAATATTGATAAAATTATTGACAAATCGCTTTCTTACCGTAACATTTAATTGACCTTTTTCTGGTGTAATCCGTACTGTTTCCTGCGGATATCCCTCTTTGAAATAATATAATTCACAATTGTAGTAATCATATTCTAACTCTGAAACTTCATAATCCCGCATATCTAAATTCATAATATAATTGTTTTTATTATATTGTATAAACTTTGTTATGCTGGCAGTAGTATTCATCTGATATGTTTTGTTGTACTGTCCATTTGCTATTTGCTGAAAAAAATAGGTTTCCGTAAATCCTAATCTTCCCATTCCCCACTTACTATATACTACGATATCTAATATTCCATCATTATCAAAATCGACTTGGTAATACCACTGACTCACTGCTTCTTCATCATAAACTTTATTGAAAACATCGAACGAAATTTTTTTTACTTCATCTACAGTTAGCTCTTTTATTTTAACTTCATCTATCCATGAAATAAAGGATGTCCCAAAATCAAGATGAACATATTTTTTTAATATATTTATCAGTTCATCTGGTATATATTTATTTTTAACTACATTATCCTTTTGCAGATTTCCAAACGGATCTGCCCACCATTCTCCCATTTCTCCTAAATCTATGTACAAATAAGCCTCTTTTTCTTTTTTGGGGTTCTTACCTTCTTTTGTACACAAATATGCATCTTTTATATATTGATAATAATATATCCATTCCTTACTACAGAATGCTTCTGGATTCTCCTTGTTTTCCACTATAATAAAATCATCTGATTGATATATATTATACTTTTGCGTTATATCTTTTGTGTTATAAAAAATAATTAAACATAATAGTATAACAAAAATACTCATTAATAGAAATAAAAATAAACTTTTTGAATAATTCTTATTGAGTTTCACTATTTTGCCTCGCAATACCGAATCCAGTCTGCTTCATTACATAACTGGTCTACTCCCTTTTCATTAATATAAATATACCCTTTTGTTTTTTCAAACCATTCCTGCATTGTACATTTTTCACCATTAAACTCATATGTATCATCGTTATCAAACGCAATATTATTATTTGTATCTCTCCACATAAAGGATAGTTTATCTACTTCTTTTCCTGTATTATCCAATGTAAAATAACGATAATAATTTCCAAACTCAGGTTTTTCATATCCGTTATAAACTATCATTCCATTTTTTAACAGATGATATGAACCTGCACTTGATGAATAAAAAATTTGCAGCCATCTCATATCGCCATCTCTAAAGGTAAAAATTATATTTATGTGCCCTTGCACATATAATTCTGGTATTCCATCTCCAGTTATATCTACTATATAATAATCTGTAAGATAACGTCTTTCTGGTTCTCTGGTTGGTGTAATAAGACTAAAAATATCTTCGTTCGCACAACTTCTTTTTCCATCTAGGAATTCATTGTAGGCTTTAATTGCACAATAAATTGTATATTTCTTTTTAATATAGGGTAAGCCTAAGAATAATATTAAGATTAAAGGTATTAATATCAAGGTTATTTCCGCCTTAATTTTCTTTTTCAAAATGTTCTCCTATAATGTTGTTTTTTCCTTTAATATTTAATTTTTTCTATTCTACAGTTAATATAGTTTCATCCCGATTTACTATATTAACTTTTGCCTATTTGAAACATATCATCCCCATAATTGGTACCACCCGATAAATCTGCAAAAAACAATATCAATAATATGCCCCTTTATCGTCCAGCAAATCCCCAAAAATTTCCTCAAATGTCTTCTGCGGAATACCTTGTTTGGTTGCTTCAAAAAATGATTTTGTGATTTCATTCCAATTTTCTTCTCCTACATCAATCTGTTTATATAAAGATGTTCCTACAAGATAATAGTGGTATGATGGGCTGGTTCCTTGCTCAAGATCTAAAGCGTATTCCTCCCATTTGTTATCCCTATTTAAAACAACATATCGATCTCTTATCACATTTGCATGTAATCCATCATGATACCATATCTGTCCAGCCCCCAATATTTTTCCAAAATAACATGATTCTTGTCCATAGAGCACAGTAAATTCGTTTTCTCCCAATTCATAGTTAAAAATATACATACCACCTTGATTAATCCCTAATTCCGGTTTTCCATCTCCGTCTAAATCATCATAATATAACAAATAGGGAAATTTGTTAATGGACTTATTTTCCACAAGATCTTGAAATTCCATTCCTGCCTGCCACAAGTTTTTATAATACCCTGAATATTCTTGTCCTTCGGATATTGGTATTTGATTTTTTAATATCTTCAAATAACCTTCTTTATATAATCTATCTTCTTGAGGTGTAATCTTTAATTGTGGTTTTCTAATAGAAAAATCCATTGCTTTCACCGCATCACAGATAATGGATACATATGCTGCTTCGTCTTGTATATCCGATATTCTATTGGATTTCCTTTGATTTTTATGTATGCAGGCAGTCCCAACTGTTAAAATTAACAGACACACGATTAATAAAACCCTATATCTTTTCATTGTCGTTTTCTTATTCATTTTATCCTTTCAATTATCTTTCAACAATTCGCCAAAAACTTCTTCTAATGTCTTTTGTGGGATTTCATGTTTGGCTGCTTTAAAAAAAGGTTTTGTAATTTCCTTCCAACTTTCTTCACTTATTTCAAATTGTCTATATAAAGAAGTTTCTACAAAATACCGATTTTGTAATTGCTCTGTCCTCTGTTGCAATTCTAAAACAGTTCTATCCCAATAAGTTCCTCTATTTAATAAATCATATTCATCAATCGTTATAGTATCATCCCAAATTTTATAGTGGCACCATATCTGCCCTGAACCGAATATTTTCTCAAATACTTTCGAATCCCGGCTATATAACACATTAAATTCTTTATCTCCTAATTCATAATCTAATATATACATATAACCCTGATTGATTCCCAACTCCGGTTTCCCATCCCCATCTAAATCATCATAATATAACAAATAGGGAAATTCGTTAACAGACTTTTTTGCCAACAATTCTTCAAATGGTATACCTGCATTTTTTAGGTCTTGGTAATATCCTGAAAAGTTATGTTCTTTTGATATTGATATTTGGTTTTTTAGTATTTTTAAATATGCCTCTTTATATAACATATCTTCCTCAGCAGTGATATCCATTTTTGGTTCTTTTACTGTAAAATCCATTGTTTTTACGGCTTCGCAAATAGTATCTATATATTCAGATTTAACCGTTTTTTGTTGACTATTATTTTGCATACTGTAAACTAGTGCAATTGTAATTATCAAAGAAAGCAGACATAAGACTCGAAGATATTTTTTCATGCTGATCACCATTTTTTTATACTTTTTACAACAGATTTTCTTTATTTTTCTAGTTCATTAACATATTTTTGTTGATAAAAAATTAACTATATTGCGAATACCTAACCATTTGCATTTGTTTTACCTTCTCCGAACCATAGAATGTTATTTCAAACGGTATTGATTCATATTTTTTACCAATCCCATTCCTCAATATTGATATAAGGATCTACAAAATCACCAAAAATTTCTTCAAACGTCAAAGAAGGCGCTGCATAAAGTGTTTCATAAAACAATGCTTTCAATTCATTCCAGATTTCTTCATCTACAAATGCACTCTCCTCAATTATGTTATCTGCATTCTCATAATTATAATACCTAATCCAATACTTAAGGGTATTTTGAATCTTTTCTTCCCGACTTACCGATAGATACATCAGCAGGATGATTACAACTTGTCATTTATAATATAATCGCGGCATACATAACTCCCATTCTGAAGAGCCCATTATTGTTGTATATCATTTTTACCCCCCATTATAAATCCTACTGCTGTTATCACACTTCCATCAACCTTGACAAATTGTAAATTCATTTGGTACATTCATTATTATTTTTTAGCTTTTATATTCATATTTAAAAATTTTTTAAGAACAAATCTTCATATGTGTAAGTTACTTTATTTTTTTCTTTTTCTGATACCTTTAATGTTTCAAAATATTTATTAGTTAGACTATAATACTGTTTTTCTGTTACCCTAAACCAATAACTATCTTGATTCGTAAATTGCGCCTTTAGTCTACCAATAACTTTTTCATTTTTTGTTTTATACTCCGGATAACTTACAAAATACCACAATTCCTCTTTTCCAGTCTGAATGTTGCCATGTGCCTCTACTTTAAAATGTACGCTACATTCTAATTCTCCATTAATACCATATTGCATTAATCCTTCTCCACCTATATTATAAAACTTCTTTGTTCCATATATTTCTATATACGTTCGAGTAAAATCATTCCAAATATAAATAATATCATTTTGCTCATTATATTCTAAAATGATATGGCTGCTTTTATCTCTTATACATAATTCTGGCAGATTATCTCCGTTAATATCAAAGAAATAATAAGTGAATAGATTTAGATTACATTCTGACATTCCTTCCATATTATATACAATTTCTTCTATATAGTATTCTTTATCATTGTTTTTATCAATTACAGCTTTTTCACCTTGTAAAAATTTATAAAACTGTTCCTTGTAAGAATTGTATTTCATTAAGTTTCCCTGCTCATAAGATGACTCAAATGGAAACTTCATATATGCTATTTGAAGTAAAAGAAATAATATATTGTTAACATATATATTATTTTCTTGTAATCTTGCAAATATTTCTGGATTTGCTTCGAACATTACAGAAAATGGTATTTTTGCGAAACGTATAGTATTGCCATACCAATAATTACCACATTTTGTAATAATCAAAATTATAATTTCAAAAACAATAATGCACAATATAACTAACTTTTTTCTTACATATCTCATTTTAAAAGTCCTGATCTTCCTTTATATCTTTAGGAACAACTATTTCAACAAGTCTATAATCATTAGGATTAAAATCTAAATCTTTCTTATACCCATAAAACTCTATTACTGATCCGTCATTACAATTCAACACTATTGGACCATCATTAACATTATTATTTTGCGCATTATAACAATTGGGATAAGCTATACCTGTTTGTACTAATCCATTCTCAATATCATATGTTGCCATAATATTTTTATTGTAATCAAAGATCTTATGTTTATGTCCATCATTTGTGTCTGGATGTATATTATATGTATGCGCTTTTATACCTATAACAACACATTTTAATTCTAAATCATTTTCCTTTCCCTCTTTATCAATGATTTGTTCTTTCAGTTTTAATTTAGCAGTCACTTTTATATTTATTTCGTTTGTATCAGAAAATTCTTCTGCCCATAATTTTCCTTCATCACTATAATCTGGAATTAATACTTTTGGTCCTACTGAAATCCTATAATAACCATCACTATCTTTTGTTCTTCCCTTTTGTGTAAACGAAAACCATGTCAAGTTTGGTGCTAAATTCAATGTATCAACTACAAATTACCCTGTATTTTCATTTTTAAATGTAATTCTGCCTTTTATTATATCTGGAAATCTAACTATTCTTTTAGTGCTATCGGTAAATTCAATTTTGGGTTCAGGATCTGATTCCACTTCTAACTCAGGCTCTGCATTTTCTACAACTGTTATTATTCCTCCATATAAACAAAGTACATTAGCATTTGACATCCATATTTTTACATATTCTTCTTTATTCTTCATATTTTTTCGTTTTTTCAGTGCTTTTTTTAAATCTTTTTCATCATATTCCCATTCCTGCCCAAAAACCAAATTATATTGCCTTGCTAAAGCATAAAAAAATATTGAACGAGAGTTTTCATCCCCTAAGCCCCATACACCATCTAGAATAATAGGAAGACATTTATAATGCTCATTTCCTCTATTGTCCTTCATTAATTCTTTCGGAGGTGGATTCATATCACTATAGTGCGTTAATTTGTATTTTCTTAGCTTCAATATTTATATTATTTTCTCAAACTTCGCACACAGATTTTAGCTATGCACCTTGAAAATTCAATATCTGGCAGTTATTCAGTTGTCAATGTTCCGTCAATTACGCCGTTTGCAGCTTCAATTTTAAAAGTGCTGGTATTGCACCCATAAATGCATCTGCCAGCTCGTCGATTTTTTCATCAGAGATATCTATCTGATCCGCAAGCAGAGTCCCGAATATTTGAAGCAGCATTTGAAAAGCCTGTATCCATATGATATCAGACATCTCATCAGAAAAGTATAAAAACAGTTCTCCCATAGAACGGGCATCGTTTGATTCCCGGTTCTCCAAGGAAAGCATCATATATCTTGTAAAAACGATTGCTGTATGGGCAGTCATTGCATCATAAGATATGGATCTGCATTCTTTGCTTAGATTAAGATAGCT
>CAPYID010000064.1 GCA_948739805.1 uncultured Clostridia bacterium
GAATTAGTAAGGGATTGCGGACGCCCAGGCTGTTTGCGTGGACGGAGAGCCTCAAACCCATACTCATCAACAGACCTGACCCAGTTAGAAAGAGTACGGTCGGTTTCGCCAGAGGCATCGGCAAGCGATTTAGCGTTCACACCGCGGAGCAGGAGATTAACAATAGTTACTTTTCTTATGAATTTGGCATCATCTGAAGACGAAACGATCCGATTGCCTTCTGCTATTAAAGCGTTTTTGTCCGATTTAAACTTTCTAACATTCATGCTATCACCTCAGTATTATTTTACTAAGGGATATCTGAAAAGTAAATAGAAAATATTTATGTCGTTTACTATAGAAGTGTTCCATAGGTAATTCATGAGTATCGATAGGTAATATGATAAATAAATCTAAATTACACAATTCCATAACAATGAAAAGGGGCAATCAGAAGGTAGGGTTAGATATGAATATGGTAGCATACAAGGATATTTGTATTGAAGATATTGTGGCTTTTATAGTAAAGTCGCATGAAGTTATTAATAAAGCAATAGATTTGATGGGAAAAGACTCTGATTTGTTAAATTTAGAATCTATTTATGGAAAATCAAATGCCGGTTTCTGGTGTGTACTAGAAAATAACCAGATTATTGGAACCATGGGGTTACGTCCAATAAAAAATGAAGATAACACTTGTGCAGAAATGCGGCGTCTATATATTCACCCAAACTGGCAAAATAGGGGAATTGGATCTGAACTAATAAATTTTGCCATTAAATTCGCCAAAGAAAAATCTTTTGAAAAATTACGTGTTACAACCTCTTTTGATCGAAATGTGATGATTTATTTGCTACAAAAAAGAGGATTTTATCAAATACAAAAGTATCGCGTGAGCTCTGCGGATTTATTTTATGAAAAGCCATTAAAGCCCAAATATCAGAAAGTGTATGATGAATTAGAAACGTCTCTTAATGAAGGCGCGATATACTTTCAAAAAACATTAATTCTTAATCCTGTAGAAAATGTCCCTGAAATGGAGGTTATAAAACCATGTACGTCATATTTGCATGGCCTTTATAATACTGATTCTATTAGAAGCGTCGAAGAGAAAATAAATACAAAGATACAGTTTAGCGGAAGAAATGCCATATCTAATGATGTAAATAAAATTTATCATGAATGGGCAAATTTGCTTGAAGGAGATGCTGTAAGTATGCGCTTGCTATCTGGCTTACATGCTCATACTGTAGTATTTATGGCTATGACATCAATAGGAGATCATGTGGCAATATTACCTGAAGTTGCTGGCGGACATATGGCTACAAAAGCTATATTGGAACGGTTAGGGCTTATTGTTCATGAATTTGACGTTGATTACATAAACCAAAAAATTGATATAAATGCATCATTGGAAATGATAAAAAAGTATTCACCGAAAATTATATTTATCGATCGCAGTGAAGGATTAATTTATGAGGACTTTTCATGGTTAAAAGATATATCAGCTTATAAAATTTTTGATGCGTCTCAATATTTAACAAATATTATCGGAAGAGATTATCCTAATCCATTCCAATGGGGATTTAATTTAATACTTTCTACATTACATAAAAACTTACCGGGTCCTCAACGAGCAATGATATGCACTAAAACAAGAGATGATAATTGGGAAAAGCTTCGATCTGGAATTAGCACATATGTATCAAATATGCATGTTTTCTCAATTTATTCTGCAGGTATTATATTAAAAAATTATGAAGCATTGCTAGCATTATCTCAAAATATGCTAGAAAATGCTATTATTTTGGAGCATGAGCTCCAAAGAAATGGTTTAAATGTCGTTCAATCAAGTCCATCGTTTTTAAAACAGTTGCATACACATCATTTATGGATTCAAGCCGATAGTAAGGAAGATGCCTTTAATTGGTACTTGATTTTAGAGAGAATTGGTATACTGGTCAATTACCGAAAATTGCCATATAAACTAGGCTACGGACTAAGATTGGGATTATCGGCGGCAACTTATTGTGGATTATGCGAAAATGATATTCCTGAATTGGCTCAAATTATCAGTTCTGCGATAAAAGGTGGATATTCTGACGAATTAAAAAACAAAAGCCAAAGTTTAATTACAAGAATAAAGAGAAAAGATTATGGAAAATAATGTTTATTATCTAATAAAAAAAGGAACATTTCAATTATTAAGAAATAATTTAGATAATCTGGATTCGGACTATGTTCGTGTACAGTTTTTATATTGCGGAATATGTGGTGGCGATTACTCTTGCTTCTTGGGACGAAGAACATCATATCCATATACATTAGGCCATGAATTTGTTGGCAAAATTATTGATACCGGAAATGATGTGACTAATTTTATTAAGGGTGATTTTGTGGTATCAGATTTTAATTATCGTTGCAATAAATGTTCATATTGTTTAAATGGAAAGGAACATTTATGTGTAAACAATAATATTAGTCTTTTTACGAATCGTGCTTTTGCTGAATATGCCGATATACATAAAAATTATTTATATAACGTAAATTGTATAAATAACATCAGTAATGCTACATTAGTAGAACCTTTATCCTGTGTAATTCATGCCTATAATGAAATACTCCATATGTGTAATCCCAAAAGTTTTTTAATTGTTGGACTTGGCAATATTGGTATGTTATTTGCATTTTACCTTAAATTGGTTATAAATATAGATTATGTTTTTGTGCATGATTCTATACCTGAAAAGAAAAGGCGTATTATCGAACTATTCAACTGTACTGCATTTGACATAAACCATTCCCGAAAATATGATGTTATCATTGACGCAACAAATAGTATTTCTGGTGCTCAATTTTGTTTAGATATAGCTGCTTTTTCTCAAAAATATTGTATGATGAGTCATTTGTATGGCCTTGATACAACATTTATTTATGAAAAAATGTGTCAAAAGGAAATTCATCCGCTATTTCCACTTCGAAATGGAAACACGGATAATATCTTTTTGGCTATACATACTATAAATAGTTATTGGCTATCATGTTATAATAAGACTGTAGAAATATTTCCAATATCTGAAATCCAACATGTATTTACTAAAAAAGATTCATTGTTTAGCAATAAACAAGTATTATCTATTAATCCTGCTGAAATATAGATATGGAGTCCAGAAACTTTTTATATTGTTTAACTGTATACGAAAAGTCTATCCATTGATATTTATACTGCAAGTGTTTTATTGCATCAATATCTGCCTTCATAATACTTAATGGTAATTGAAAATATTGATAGACCAAACCTTGTTTTAGTATATCCGTTATCCGATGTTGAACTGGCATTGAAATACAACCGTTTTGTGCATAATTCAAAAACGCTTCTGCCATTAGTGCGAATAAAATACCAGATGGATAATTTGCTTCTTTATTTAAAACAATGCTCTTTTCAATGCAGTGTTTAGCTATGGGATAATTTTTAATATGTAAATTCGCAATTGCTAATGAGTAATATACTTTTGCTTTCTCCTTAGGACGGTTAAGATATTCGCTCAGTTTAATAGCTTCTGGTGCAATACGAAAAACAATATCTGGATGGAAATAGCAATTGGTTTCACAAAGATTAGTTAACACATAAACTAAAAAACCCTTATTATTAATAAAATTATCTGCTAGACTCTGATATATTGACGTTGCCTCATCCAGTAACATATTAAATCTTTTGCAATGGGCTGATTGTTTTTTTACTTCAAAATAGTCCCCTTTTTTGCCTGGAAACATTTCAAGTTCTTGAGAATACTCTTCAAAAACAGACAATGCTTGAATAAAATTTCCATGTAACATAAGATGGTCTGCATAATATATTTTAGTTTTTCCATAGTACCAACATAAAATATCATTTGTTTTTAATTCCTTATACATTTTTTCAGTAAAAAAAGAAAAATCTTTATAATTACCAGAAATGGCCTGGGCATAAGCTTGTATTAATTCAAAAGATTTTTTATGTTTTCCTAATTGACTTGTTTCACTAAAATCCAATGATAACTCATAACTTCTCTTAGCATCTATCTTTTCAATATAAATAATTTCAACAAAATTACGGAATACAGAAAGTGTTGATGAAGAAGTTTTCATTATCCATTCATATAGTTCTGGTGAACAATTACTTTCATATAATATGAAGAAAATATCACACAAATACTCTATTTCCGAAATAGAAAAATTAATATTTAAACTTAAAGATAGTAAATTACGAAATAAAATAGTTAACTGTTTTTGGGATAAAACGGCTAAACCACGTTGTCCTATATAGCTTATATAACTATGAAGAATTCGTTGCTTTTTAGGTGCAGATATAAATTGTAAAGCATTGGTCGTAAAAACATCATGAAGTTTTAGAAATTGGTCATCTTCTTTTAACATGTTAATCAGTCCAAGTTTGCATATATCATAATATTTTAATATTGTGCAATTTAAATTCAAATCTCGGACAATCCACTCAAAAATATCTGCATTAAAAATGCTAATTACAGATAGTATCATTACAATTTCCTGGTCCTTCTCTGGAAGATGATGTAAGAAACGCTTAATAAAGTCACTTTTTTCCTTTATCAGCCAAAACTCGCTCGATATTTTCGCTGGATTGTCCATACAAATTTTTTTATATATATTAATTGCTAATTCAATAAAAATCGGAATCCCTTGGGTTTTATCTATTATTGTCTCAATCAATTCATAATGAGTAGGTGAGAAACTTGCTTTAAGAACAAGTTCAGCTTGAGAAGATGGTAGTTCCCGAAGCCTATAAGGATATAATTCTTCATCATTATCAGACCAGTCAAGTTTTTCACGACTGGCAACCAAGAATAGGCCATGCTCTATTGAACCAATCAATTCCTTGAGCCAATCATCATGATCTATTAAATAGCGTTCATATGAATCAAAAAAAGCAATCAATCTGTGCTTTCTCGCCAACTTGGCTAAATCTAACCCTAAGAGATGTGGCATAAATTCGTATAGTTGCTGCGGACTCCTTTGGAAACGTGCGTTGATTTCTTCAAATATTTCGGTCTGCATAAAGCTTCGTTGCAATTTAGGTAAAATATTGGTTCTGAAAATACTTAATATATTTTCCAAACCGATAGTAGGATAAATAGTAGATAAACCGGCATCTGCCATATTGAGAATATCTAAAAAATTTCCTTTAATTATTCTCATAAAATCTTCGTCAAGTTTTTCAATTTTATAGACATCCCACAGTAAAATTAATGAATAATCGAAATAAAGGCACCCGACACTAATCTGTTTCCTGACTTTTACTAAATTATCAAAAATATCAGCACTATGCATTATGTCCATATTTATAGTTATTATTTTATGGTCAAAATCATCATTTTGAGGGATTTGCAGCAACTTTTCTATCAAATAACTTTTACCAATACCACCAATCCCATATATGCCAATTACTTTAAAGTATTCAGAATTATGTTTCAAACTTTCATATTCTTTTTTAAATATGTTTATTATTTCTTCCCGATCCACAAACATATTTTGATATTTAGAATAATCAATACTTTCAAATTTACTCCATCCCATTGTTGTGTAACACCTCTTTTGAGATTAGTTTTTATACGTGAATTTCCGCGGTAAAGGACTAAATATATTATGGCAGTTTTATTATGACGTTTCAAGTGAAAACACTGTATTTTCAATGCTTCACCGAAGCTTGCGTCCGAAAATATTACAATATTTTAGCCACTTAGTCCGTTACAGAGGGAATTCACGTATATAAGGGAATCAGTAATTATCCATTACACCACTTCCTACAGGATAATCCTAAATTATCTTTTGAAGTACCAAGTAACTCTTGTTTTCTGCCAACCCCCAATAATCTGGTATTATCCTTCATTTATATCCTTTCTGCTAATCCACCTATTCCACATCGTCACATGCACTCTATTACTGCATCGGCCAGCTAGCTAATCAACCCTATCGTATTATGCTCCATCTCTTACATGTAATCTCTTGACATAACTCGAAAGAACTTTTACTTTATCAAGCATTTTCATTGACAACCCAGGATTACCAAAAATCATCTTCATCACTTTTCCCATAGTAAATACACTTTTTCTTCTACTACAGGTAACACCCTATATCCATTTCTAAAATGTTAACGAATATATTCAATAAAACTTCCTCTTAACTTGTCCTGCGTACCTTCCCTCTACCCAAACTACTTCTTTAATATTATACTTCTCCTGCACTTGTAATTCAATATCTTTCCCATCATTTTACATTCAAATTTTTCTAAACAGAATGGCCTATCAAAACAAGAAATCCTTTATTTCTCTGCAAACATCACCACCTTTTCCTGTCCTCTCCTTTGCAAAAATCATTGTACATGGTAAAATAAGTAAAACAAATAAGTCATACCGGAAAATCATCAACACAAAAAATATGGAGAAATACAATGGTCGGCATCTATTTCAGCGGTACAGGAAATTCAAAGTATTGTATTCATAGATTTTTAGAAGAATATGACAAGA
>CAPYID010000065.1 GCA_948739805.1 uncultured Clostridia bacterium
TTTTTGTACATTGTTAAATTCCATTTTTTGTACATTCTTATTTTATCATTAACAACATCGGATACTTGCTATCTCTTCAAAGAGTTTGCCTATTTTAGACATTCAATTTGGAGGAGCATGTAACCTAAATTGTATCTATTGCGACACACCAAAGTACGACCATCCTTGTCTACTTGATCTGAATGCCATTGAAAAAATTATTAATAGTGGAACTATTCAGTGGATTTATGCATGTGGACTGGGAGAACCAACGGCGAAAGGAAATGTTGAAGCTTTTAAGCAAATTTTGGCGATGTGCAAGAAAATGTCTGTTAAGGTGTCTATCTTTAGCAACTTAGTCAATCTTGACAAAGAATTGCTTGATTACATCGAAAACGGAACATTGCATGTGCTGTTTAAGCTGGATAGCTTCAAGCCAGAAGTAATGAAGTTTCTTTATGGTGCCGACAGGAGTCAGACAATTTTGGAAAACTATCATAGGCTAAAAGAAGCTGTTAGAACTAGCAACGGCACTACCAACTTAGGAGCATCCATCGTTCCTACATCAAAAAACTATGAAGAAATCTATGAAATCATTGATTGGTGTATGGAATATCATGTATATCCTTTGTTGGGACAGCTCGAAAATGCAGGCAAGTGTGCTCATATTTTCAATGAGTTAGAACTTAAAGAAGAAGAGTTATTAACTTTAAGAAATTATATTGAAACAAAATACAGCGTACACTATGAAATTCCTGTATGTCCTGCAACTATTTCTGGAATACACATCACAAATACTAATCATGTAATCGTTGATGAAAGAACAGGTCTTTCCTGTGGATGGTTCTGGCTCGACGAACCTAAAATGGTTCGGATTGGTAGCATTGAAAACATGACTTTGGAAGAATTAACAGTAAAGATTATTGCCTATCGTAAGTCAAAATTTGCTAATGTTATCGAAACCGAAAAGGCTCTTGCTCCTAATCCTTTTGGTGGTTGTGGCGGAGATGCAAAAGCTCTGTTAAGCCAGTATATCAGTATTTCTGATTATTGAGCTACCAACCAGTAAAGGCACTTCTGCTAACGCAGTTGTGTCTTTACTTTTATAAATCTCGCAAACATAAACAAATGTTCTAAAAATATTGACAAATATATGAATTTTATATATAATCAAGAAAAATAAAGAAAGTAGGTAAATAATGGGTTTAGAAAAGAAAGATAATAATTCCATGATTATTAAATATCAAAATACAAATAATGTATTAAAAGATGTATGTTCTATTATTGAATCAGCAAGAGATTATGCTTATCAATCAGTAAATATCGCATTAGTAGAAAGAAACTGGTTTATTGGTTATAGAATAGCAGAAGAAGAGTTAAAAGGTGATAACAGAGCTGATTATGGTACAGAAATAATAAAGAAGTTGTCTAAAGAATTAAAAGGAAAATATGGGAAAGGTTTTGAAATAAGAAATTTATACTATTTTTTACAATTTTACAAAACTTTTCCAAACATTTTGCATGCAGTGAATGCAAAATCTAATATTTTACTTTCTTGGACACACTACAAAATTTTATTACAGGTATTTGATGAAAAAGCAAGAGATTGGTATGCAAAAGAAACACTTGAACAAACTTGGAGTACAAGAACATTACAACGAAATATAAGTACACAATATTATTACAGACTTTTAAAATCACAAGTTAAAGAACCTGTAATTGAAGAAATGAAAGAAAAAAATAAGGAACACTATTTAATGGATAAATTAGAATTTATAAAAAATCCGTTAATAGCTGAATTTTTAGGTTATTCATTAGAAGATAAATATACAGAAACTGAACTAGAAACAAGTATTATAAATAACTTACAAAAATTTTTGATGGAGCTTCGGAAAAGGTTATGCTTTTGTAGAAAGACAACAACATATTCGTACCGAAAAAGATGATTACTATATAGATTTGGTGTTCTATAACTATATTTTAAAATGTTTTGTTTTAATTGATTTGAAAACAAATAAAGTAACTCATCAAGATATAGGTCAAATGGATATGTACGTTAGGATGTATGATGAACTAAAAAAAGCAAAAGACGATAATCCAACAATAGGGATTTTACTTTGCACAGAAACAGATGCAGATGTAGCAAGGTATTCTGTATTAAATGGAAATGAGCAATTATTCGCAACAAAGTATAAAACATATTTACCAACAGAAGAAGAACTAAAAGCTGAAATTGAAAGTCAAAAAGCAATATTTGAGATACAACAATTAGAGAAAAAGGAAAAGTTAGATTAGTTCAAGGAGGATAAAATTTGAATATAACAGATTTTGGAATAAATAATATAACTGACAAACAATTAAATTTTCAATATGATAAATTTTATAAAGAAATGGGATTAAAATATAAAAAAACTAAAAAAACTGAAAATAATTTAATAAACAAAGAAAAAATAAAGAAATTAAATGAATTATTAAATAATGTAGATATTAATATAAATTATTTAAAATATGATTTTATAAATATGCTAAAAAGTAAAGATTCTTCTAAATATCTATGGATTCTTTATAGTAAATATGAAAATGGTGAAAATTACATTGATAAAATTAGTAATACTCTAAAACAAGAAAATACAATAATTCGTGGTGGAATAAATACATATAAATTAAATGGTTGGATGGCACATAGTTTATATGTTTATCAAATTGTAAACTATAATATTGCATACAATATAGAATTAGTAAATTTTAATGGTAATAAAGAAAATATAGAACAAGTAAAAGAACTTCATCATATATATAATAAACTAAGTGAAAAATCAAAATTTTTGTTGAAGATCTTTACTTTAATTCATGATATAGGAGTTATAGAAGATGTAAAGTTTCATGATAAATTAGGAAGTAAATATGTGGAAAGTGTTTTGAGTGAAATAGGGATTAATGAAGAAAATATTACATTTAATTTAAAAGATTTTATAAAGATATTGAAAGAAATAATAAAATACCATACTTTAATAACATCTTTATCCTCTGAAAGCAGTGATTTATATGTAGAAAATGAATATAAGAAATTATTAGCTCAAATACCTAACATTGATTATATAAAAAGAGAATTGCCAAAAATATTATTGTTGTTAGCATATGGAGATGTAATAGCTGTAGATGAAAGTTTAATGGATATAGAAAAATATAAAAGAATAAAAGATTGTTATAATTTTTTTGAGCAAATAACCAAAGGAGAAAAAACTGAAAGAAATAAAGAGCAGGTAGCTATTGAAAGAATTTGTGATATAGTAGGAGAACACAAAATTGAGAGATTAACATCGCAATTTGATTATATTTTAAATAAATATGATATTAAAAAAAATCAATTTGTAGAAGATATGTATAATATAAAATTAATGAGATATACAGCACCTCTTATGAAAACATTGAATGATACAGAATTAACAGTAAGGATACTTTATGAACTATTTGAGTTAATAGGTAATTTTGAAGAAAAACAAGCATTAAAAGATTATACAATTATTTTTGTACCAGATAAACATGAAAATGATTTTGTAGAGCAATTCAGAAATAATAACTTTTTTGAATGTATCAAACAAATGAAAACTAAAAAAGATGATGAATTTGTATATAAAAATGTAAATATAATAAAGGGTATTAATTCAGATGGAAAATATTTGCATATAAAGATAATATAATAAAGTAAGAAAAATGAATTTTTCAAGTAATTTACTGAAAAATTCATTTTTTAAAACTAAATGTAAATTAATTCCTTAAATATAATTTCTTCAATCCAATTTTTATAATTATTCATAAGTCCAGTCCATTTTAAAGGGTCAGTATTTTTCAAATTTTCATCAATAGGGTTCTTTTCTAGTATTTGTTTCATAAGTATTTCAAATCTTCTTTTAGCTTGTTTGTCAGTTTCTACAATATGTTTTCTTAAAGTCTTGTTCATAAACATTATTATATATTCTGCTTTCTTATGTTGTTTTAAATATTCTAATCTTAAATGCCCATATTTTCCAATAATATAATCATTCTCATAATTTTCTTTCTCCAAATATAAGTCAGGAACGAAAAAATCTACATCTTTGTGATAAGTTATCTCTACCATAATAAATCCTCCTAAAATTTAATTTCACTACTCTTAGAACTATAATTTTATATCTGCTAAAGCTGTCTTTTACAAAAATATTTTTTGAATGAAGTTTAAAGTGTACTTAACTTATTCTTACTGGGTTAGGAATATTGACTAAAGTCAAATTCCTATGCTACGAAGCAATGTCAAAAGGAGGAAAAAGATGAACGAAGAATTAGCATATTCTATTCATTTGGGTAGTGATAAAAACAAAACAGCAAAAGCCAAAGAAGTTGCAAAAAATAATCCATCAGGAGAAACATCATTTTCAAATAATGGAATACAAAATGCTACCCAATTATCAAAAGTAAATAAGCATAATTTAAGAGATTACGATAATAATAAAGAAAATATACAAATAATCTATGGAACTGATAATTTATACGAAGATATGCAAGACCTATATTTTCAAGAATTTGAACAAGCAAGAATTGAATATAATAACAAGCAAACTCGTGAAGATAGAAAAATAAAAAGTTATTTTAAGCATATATCACAAGATAAGCAAAAAGATTTAGCTTGTGAATTTATTATAGAACTCGGAGATATGGATTTTTGGAATTATAAAGATGACTATTACAAAAGAGGTATGACACAGGTGTATAAAGAGCAGGTGCAAGATTTAATAAGAATTGTACCAGAATTTAAAGTAGCAAATGCAGTAATTCATTTTGATGAAACATCTCCACATATGCACATTGTAGGAGTTCCAATAAAAGAAGATTATAAAAGAGGTATGAGAAAGCAACCTGCCAAGTCAAAAGTTTTTACGAAAGAATCTCTACAAAAAATACAAGATGAAATGAGAATTTGTTGTATAAAATCTTATAATAAAGTCTATTGTGAAAATTCATTATTAAAACAAAAGAAAAAAGGTAGAAATCGAGACATAGACATTAAAGATATGGGAGATTATCGAGAAATAAAAAGGCAACTAGAGAAAAAAGAAGAAAGACTAAAGAAAGCAAATAATCAAACTAAAAAAATAGATAATACAAGTAAGGATATAGATAAAATTTTAGATAGTTTAAAACCTACTTTGATGAATAAAAATAATATGGTTATTTCAAGCGAGGATGTCCAGAAAATCAAAAACTATACAGAAGATGTAAAAGATATTACTAAAACAGTTAGAAGTGTTAATGACTTAAATATGGCAATTAAAGATTTTGAACATTCTGCTTTTGAAATAGAAAAGGAAAATCGTTCACTTAAATATGAAATAGAACTAAAAGATAATGAAATTGGCAGTTTAAAAAAGGAACTATCTACTAAAGAGAAGATTATAGACAGATTACAAACTGAAAAAGAAAAACTAAAACAGGAGTTACAAAAATTTAAAGGCTTTTGGCATAGTATTATGAGCCACTTTCACAAAAGAATTTGCTATGATAAAGATAATAACTATAAAATTGTTAGTGATGACTTATATAAAAATGGTATATTTGATAACAATGATAATGAAATCGCAAATAATATTGCCAGAAAAGTAACTTTACCAGATGAAAACAAGCAAAACAAGAATAAAAAGAAAAATAATGATACCAGATTTTAAAAGGAGGAAAAAAAGCTATGAATAATGAATTACAAGAAATAAAAATTGATGAAAGAACAGGCATTGAATATCATTTAGAGGGAGATTATTATATACCGAACCTAGTAATGCCTAAACAAGAGAAAATTATTTTAAATAAGTATGGAAGAATGAGATTAAATTATTTGAAAGAACACAAAAAGGCTGATTATACTATAATGCTAATGAATGGGACATTAAATACACATTTAAAAGAAATACAAGAAACAGCCGATACTAGAGTGCAACAGATTATTACTGAATTAAAAACTAAAAGTAATTTAACCGAAAATATGAAAAATACTGATATGCTCTATTGGGTAGGAACTATGAACGTGCGCCAGTTAGGTGTTTAATATATAGTAGGTGGAAATCCTATCTAGTAAGGTCTAACCAATCGCTAGTACCTAGATTTTGGAGTTGTAACTGTGAAGTTACAATTTAAGCGTAAATCGGGGAGAGTTCGAGCCGCAATGCGAAAGCGTGAAACTAATTTAGACCCGTTAAACTAGTCAAGCAGAAGTTGATACCTTGTTCATGGTAGCAAACAATAACACATTAACGATATGGTGAGAAGATGTGGGTTCTGTCGGGTTCATAGGGTGTGGCGAGTTCTACATTAATATATTA
>CAPYID010000066.1 GCA_948739805.1 uncultured Clostridia bacterium
AAGTATGAGGCTATTTCCCATACTGGCAAATTTTTCAGCAAACGCATATCCAAATCCGCTTGTTGTTCCTGTGATTAAAACATTTTCCATTTCTTTTCTCCGATTGTGCTTGAAACAGCCTACATTTGCTTACTATGGGTCTGTATATATTCAGCTTTTACCATATCAATGGTTTTCCCGCCAATGCCAAAGTTTTTGTCCGGCACTTCCTTTATGGTTGTCACAAAAAATTCTTTTGGTATTTTCATGATTTCAGAAGATATTTCTGTTAATTGCTTTATCAGTTCCTCTTTTTGCATATCTGATAAAACGCCGCTTTCTACTGTGATATAAGGCATTTTTATTTCCTCTCTAATTTTCTCCATGATTAAACAACTTCCATTCTTCACTATATGACATTTCTTTATAGGAAGAATCCGCTAAAAGTTTTTCGTAAAATAATAACTTTTTGTGTGTCAAGTCAAATGCGTTTTGTAAACAAATCATTTGTTTTTTAATATCCTCCATGTGATTTTGCACCATAACAAAACGCTGTTCAAGGGTTTCTCCGCCCTGTATTAACAGTGAAACATAATCTTTAATGGAATGAATGGGGATATTCGCCATACGCATACACTGTATCATTTTTATCCATTCAATGTCCTCGTCTGTATATTGCCTGTATTTTTGGCTGTTTCTAGCTATTTGGGGCAATAAATTTTCTTTTTCATAATATCTTAAAGTTGCTGTTGATAATCCGGTTATATTGGCTGCTTCTTTTGCTGAATACATATAAATCCGCCTTTCTGCTTCATCATAAACTATGAAGCGCACTTCAAGTCAACAAGAAAATTATATCATAATGGGTAGAAAATGATATAAGGAGCAGATGGTTTATTTTATATTACTATATTTAATACCATATTTTTTCCATTTTGTTACAACACCTTGATATTCATTCCCTTTTTTCCTAACAAAAGGGAGAATACCAAATTGGAATATTATAAAATGCTTTATTTTTTGGAATAAATATTTTTTCTGATTATGGATATCTTTATAAAATTTATGAGTTGTGTCATTCACCATATTATGTGTTTTATGAGTGCATAATGGATTGTTGGAAAAGGGTGTCTTAATAACAAGTGATTTGGAGATGGTTGCCCCAGAATAACACAATAATTTGTTTATTATTCTAGCAGTATCCTTTCCGCCGTGGTTCTCATATGATGAAACGCTGACTGCATATTTCCCGAATAGTAATTGTTCAATCACAAAATGTCCACGATCTATTATAACTTTCATTTGTCCGGAAACATTGCCTGCATATGTGGGAGTGCCTATTATAATGCCGTCCGCTGTTTCAATATTTTCTGATATTTTTTCAATGTCATCATTAAAAATACATTTTCCATTTTTGTAGCATTTACAGCAACCAACATAATATTGCAAATTAAAGTCTGCAACATTATAAAATTGAATTTCTACATTAGGGTAAGTTTCTAATTTTTGATACATTTCATATAGTATCAATGCTGTTGTGCCGTTTTTTCTGTGGCTTCAGTTTATTATTATAATTTTCATGTTCTTTTTTCCTTTCAATTTTTATTATAAGAGCATATAATATAATTTGAAAAGTACGCACTTTTTTGTGCGATACTATCAAAAGGGAGAGTATGTATATGAAAAGAGAAATTTGTTATCTTCAAGATTTTGGATATGAAAGATTTGAAACGATTGTGGGAATGATTGGTGGAAAATGGAAATTAAGAATAATATATATGTTGGCGTTTCACGAAGTGTTGAGATATGGGGAATTGAAACGCTTGCTTGCACCAATTACGCATAAAATGCTGACAAATCAATTAAAAGAGTTGGAGAAAGATGGACTCATTATTCGTAAGGAATATCCACAGGTGCCGCCAAAGGTAGAATACTATTTGTCAGAAATGGGAAAAGGGTTAAGACCAGTAGTTAGGGCAATGTATGAATGGGTTGAAAAGTATGATATTGAATAAATAAGTGCGAATGCGAGTAAGGGTTGTATTTCCTTAATGATATTTGGGACATGGTGTTAACACCATGTAAGGAGCATAAATAAGAGGAAAATTTTGAATCGGAAGATTTAGATGATTATGTAGTGATTATAGAAATAATAAAATTATCGGGTAAAAATATACTGGAGGGATTTTACATGAGTAAAATTAATATTATCCAAAATGCAATTAAAGAATTGGAAGGTGGAAGTTTTCAAAAATTATTTGATGCATATTTATATAAAAAGTATAAATTTACAAATATACAAACCTTAGGGGTACAAGATGGAACGAATAAGACTACTAAGGGAACGCCGGATTCATTTGTGGTTGAAGATGATGGAAAGTATATTTTAATTATGTATGGTACAGTAGGAACAGGAGCTTTTGGAAAAATGAAAAAAGATATTTTGTCTTGCTTTAATAAAGATAAATTAAAAATTGATGAAAATAAAATAAAAAAGATTATTTGCGCATTCTCTTCTACAAATATTCATGTGGAACAACAAGAAGAGTTAAAAAGTATGATATCAGGAATTGATATTGAAATGATAGGATTAAGCACTATTTCTCATGACTTACTTGTAAACTTTCCATTTTTAGCGGCAGAATATTTACATATTCAAGTTGATACACATCAAATATTTTCAAGAGATGAATTTATTAAAGTATATGATAAAAATGGAATGAATGCTCCGCTTGATATGGATTTACATTATAGAGAGCAAGAAAATGAGCAATTATATTCGGCACTTTGTTCTTCAAAAATTACATTAGTAACGGGGGCGTCAGGAGTAGGAAAAACTAGACTTGTTTTAGAAGTATGCAAGCAATTTGAAGTTGAAGGTTGGAATGTTTTATGTGTGAAAAATAATGGGGAATTGCTTTATAATGATATACAATATTATACAACTGATGAAAGAAAATATATTTTATTTATTGATGATGCTAATCAAACAACCAGTTTAGAATACATACTTAATTATGTGACTGCCATATCTAATAATGATATTAAAATAGTAATGACGGTACGAGATTATGCAAAACATAGAGTGGAAAGTATTGTTCGTCAGTATGTAATCCCACAAGAAATAGTCATTAAAGTTTTAAAGGATGAAGAAATTAAAGATATTTTAAAAGAAAATCTTGGAATCATTAATGAAGATTATTTGCAAAGAATAACACAGATTGCAAAGGGAAATATTAGATTAGCAATTTTAGCGGGTAAAATATCCATTGACAGTGGTTATTTGGCGATAAGCAATGCCACAGATATATTTGCTCAATATTATGGGAAAATAATAGAAACTACTGAATTAACCGAAGATGCCATTAATACTTTGTTTGTTGTATCTCTTTTAGGGGCAATTCGGTATAAAGAAAGTATTATAGCACAAAAAATATTAGAGTTAATGAATATAAATTCTGAACGTTTTATTATTTTGTGTCATGATTTGAATAATAGAGAATTAATTGATTTGTATCAAGATGAAGTGGCGAAAGTTAGTGATCAGAGTCTTGGGAATTATATATTAGAATATATTTTAATTGAAAAAAAGACAATTTCTATTATTCAATTATTGCAGACAGGCTTTCCTGAATTTAAAAACAAATTAGTATATGCGTTGAATACATTAATTAAATTGTTTTATTCGGAGAATACAAAGAGTTACATAGAGGAACAGGTTAATATTAGTTGGAATATGGCAGATGAGAGCCAGCAAGCAGAATATTTAAGATGTTTTCATGCTTTGAATGAAGAAAAAACATTATCTATAATGAAGAAAAAAATAGATAATGCGAAATGTATTGAAATTGATATATCACAGTTTGATATTGATAGTAAAAAAAATTATAATAATATTGAATGTGAAGAAATTGCCATTTTAAGTAGCTTTAAGTATTCTGAATATTTTGAGGATACTATGGAATTATTGTTGCTTTATTATAAAAAAAGACCTGATCTAATTATGGATTTTTATTTTGCCTTTTCTGATAGAATGTCATTTGATGAAAATTCGTATGAATTGGGCTATGATAAAGAATTAAAGATGGTAGATTGTCTGTGGAGATATACAAATGAGGGTAAAGAAACCAATGTTACCGTATTATTGTTGCATGTTTTTAAAGAACTTTTAAAATGCAGTTTTCACAAGACAGAGGCTACTGACAATAGTAGATCTTTTACAATGTATAATTTACAAGTGATATATACTGACGGAATTAAAAAGCTACGTAATTATATTTGGAGAGGATTTTCTAAGTTATATTCCAATGATAAATATGTAGAACAGCTTAACGAAATTATTTCGCCATGTTATATAAGTGGACTAGAGCAGGCAGAAGCAAAGCAGATTCAACAGTATGATTTGCAATGCATAAAGGAAATGTTTTTAGATAAATGGGAGAAGTTGACATTTGAACAATGTAAAATATTGAGGGAGCTAGAAAAACATTGTGAATGGGTGGAAATAGATAATAGAGATTTATTTGATAGATATACTGAAAATAAGGATTTTATGATATACAATACACTTGTTAAAGAGCATATAAAAGGTAAAACATGGGAAGAAGACGAAGCGGAAAGAAAAAACCAAATTAAAGAAATGATAAAAAACTATGAAATAGAAGATTATGCACATTTATTTAAAATATGTAAAATTTGTGAAGAAAATAAAGATAAGGAAGAGTGGTCATTGAAGTCAGGGATAGATATTATTTTTACAATATTAGAGCCTGAACCAGAAATATATTTAGATGTTGTAATGAGTTATCTTCAATATCAAGCCCCTTATGGTGATAATGCCAATAGGATTGTAAGTATACTATTGACGGATTTTGGAATTGAACAAACAAAAAAAATCATAGAGGAAAAAGACTTTCCATATAAGCATAATTGGGAAAGTGCTATTTGGGAAAATGTTCCGAAAGAAATGCTTAATAAAGAATTGACAAAAGAGTTTTTAAATTTTATGAAGCAAGAGGTTTCTTTAGAGATGCCTGATTTTCCTTCTATATTATGTTTGGAGAAATATAGGGATTATGATACAAATATTGTAAAAAGAGTATCAGAAATTATTTTAGACTCTCCACCTAAAAATAGTTTTTATGTAGCAAAATTTTTTAATTATGCTTATCAGGAAACAACAATTCAAATAATATTGGATTTGTTCTTGGATAAATGGGAGTTGTTGGGAAATTTATATCTTCTTGCTTTAGGAAAGCATTTTGATTATAACGGAACGCTTTTAATAGAACTTGTTAAAAGACACAATTTCTTTTGGAGAGAAATTACACAGAAACTTCATGGTAATATGCACAGAACATTGTATGAACATAAAGTATTTGAAAATATTTGGGAGATGGATAATTATAGGGAATTAATTCAAATTGCATATGATAATATGCTAGGCGATTGCTTTGGGTTTATGGTAGAACATGAGGGGGCGGCGATTTTTGCTAATAGCCAAGAAACTTCAGAATTTATAAAGAAGCGTAAAAAGGAATGGATAAAAGATTATATTGAAGGAAATATTGGAAATAGCAATAATCTAAGAATGATTTTTGAAGTAATTGCAACTTTTTTTGTATCAGATAAAATAGAGTTTTTGGAGGAATTGACGAATTATACAAAAGATATTGAAATATTTAAGTCTATACCGTTGTTTGCAAGTTCTTCGTCTTGGAGTGGTAGTGAAGTGCCCCTTATTGAAAAGAAGATTGATTTTTTAAGCAATTTAATAACATCTCAAACTTCCCATCCAAAATCAGGGCATAAAGCCTGAATAAATGCAGGCTGGGACACAAACCAATTGATAAGTTGACTTTTAACTTCAGATGTGAGGCTAATCATCCTGTTTTCAAGACCGTTTGCCAGTAATTCAAGAAGCTGTCTGAGTGCCGTGGTTAGTTCCATATCCTGTATATCATCACAGCAGACATAGAATAATTCGCAGATAGTTTTATCATCATTTTTCTTTCTGCGGAGCCATTCAAGCAAAATATATCTTGTAAAAACAATTGCCGTGCTGCTGACTGTCATGTCATAGCTCAGACCCTGAAATTCAGAACCCAGATCGAGCAGGGATTTGCCGGCACGGAAGAAAAGTTCGATACTCCAGCGGTTCCCATATCTTCTGACAATTTCTCCACTGCTTAATGTACAGTCAGTCGAAAGCAGTACAATATATTCAC
>CAPYID010000067.1 GCA_948739805.1 uncultured Clostridia bacterium
TACTTTTGTCCAATTGTTCCATGTGTATTCATATTCTGCTGTTGTTTCTTTTAGTATTCTCGTTACTGTTACTCCATCTAGGTCATAGGTTATGTTATAGGTTATAGGTTCCCAATTGGCTGTATATGTTAGAGCTCCTACTGATGTTCTACAATTTACTGTTACCTCTGTCTGCTTTGTTGTTCCATTTGAACCTGTCCATCCTAAAAATGTATATCCCTCTCTTGTTGGATTACTTAATGTAAATTTGGGTGTTAAGCCATTATATGTGGCAGGATTATTCCCTGTCGCTGTTCCTTCTGCTAGGTTATAGGTTATTGTGTAGTCTATTAATTTTCTAACATGACCTGAACTGTTAGCAGGTCCAAACTCTGTATAAATATTATTATCATTCTCATCATTTACAACAAAAAAAGGGTACCTATTAACAGACACTCCAAACACAGACCATTCTCCTGGTCCATACAATCCTTCTTGAGGGATTACTTTAGGTAGTCGAATTTCCTCCAAATTAACAGCACCAGCGAACATATCAGCAAAATCCCCTCCATTTACATCACCACCACCATGAGAAAGTACCCAAGAACTAAGGTCTATGGATGACAATGCCTCACAATTAGCAAACATCGTATACACGCTCTTCACAGACGACAAATCCCATCCAGTTACATTAATGTTTTCTAATTTATAACATGATTTAAACATTCCAGTCATGAATTCTACCTTACTCACATTCCAATCTCGTAAGTCTAGCATTGTTAGTTCGTAACAATCCTCAAACATGTACTCATCTTAGTAACATCACTTGTATCAATGTTCCCAGCATTATTAATAGATGATAGTTTCTTCATATATATGCCGTTTTCATAACTACTAAACAAATTGCTAGAATCTTTTGGGAGCTTGACTTCATTATCGATTGTTATAGTTTTTATTCCTAATATTTGTCCACTTTCTTTTCCACATTTTTCCAAAAACGAATACAGTTTTGACTTACTAATAGTACCTATATTCCCTGCTGTACTAGATATATGCACTTCTCCTGTTGTTCCATTAAATGTTGCATTTACATTTGTTCCTATGCTTGTTGTTGCTACATCATCATATGCAAATATTTCTTCTTCATTTTTATCTATATTTTTATCTAGTTCTGCCGTTTCTTGCGGACGCCCAAAGGGCGCCCCTACACATATTGCTACAATTACACATATTAACACAAGCATCACGATTTTATTCTCTTATGACGAAAAATTAAAATGTAGTAATAGCAAAGGTTTCCTCCTAGTAACAATTTAGTAAAAATAAAATTTTCACATATTTGAAAGATGAATTGTAAAAAATAAATACAAGTTCATCTTTTTTTGAATTTATAATGAAAAAATTGAAAATAAGTGATATAATGCCAATTAATAAAGGATAATTAAATTTGGCAGACAGTATCTGCAAAATTAGAAAGAAGGTAATAATGAACGAATTAGAAAATATAAATGTAGATAAATTATATAATGATGTAGCAGATTTAATTGAAAAAGCAAAAATTCAAGTAGTTTCACATATTAATACAGAATTTGTTATATTGAACTGGAATATTGGAAATAGAATAAAAAATGAGTTATTAAATAATAAGAAACCAGAGTATGGTAAAAAAGTTATAAAGAATTTAAGTAAGAGATTAATTGAGAAATATGGTAGAGGTTATAGTTATTCAAACTTATATAGAATGTTACAAATAAATGAAGATTTTGAGGATTTTCAAAAATTTGCGACATTGTCGCAAAAATTAAGTTGGTCTCATTTTGTAGAGATTGTAAAAATGGACACTGATGTAAAAAGAAAGTTTTATGCAACAATGTGTATGAATGAAAATTGGTCAGTAAGGACATTAAAAGAAAGAGTTGACTCTGCATTATTTGAAAGGACAAATAAAAACAGTAAGTAATATAGCTTGTGAATATATGATTACATCAGATAATGATTTTTTCAAAAGAATAGGAGAAGAAGAAACAAAAAGATATTTTGCTACTGCATATAAATTTGTATGTGAATATAAAGATTTAGATGAAAAGTATATTTTATCTGCAAAAGTGCATTATGATGAGAAATCTCCTCATTTGCACTTACTTTTTTTACCTGTTGTTCACACAGTAGATAAAAAAGGAAATCCTATTGATAAACTTGCTTGTAGTGAATTTTGGAAAGCCAAAGATAGTTATAGGCAATTACAAAATTCTTTTTTTGAATATATGGTGTCAAATGGGTTTGAATTACAAAGAGGATTACCAAAAGAAGAAACAGACAGAGTTCATTATACATTGAAAGAATATAAAAATATAACAAATTATGAACAAACAAAAGAGAAATTACAGAATATGAAATTGGAGTTGCCAAATATTCCAGAAATTAGAGATATTAATATGAACAGATTATCAAAAAAGAGAGATGAAAAAATACTTGAAGAAATAATCAAACCTAAAGATGACTTAATAAATGAACTGTATCAAGATAAATTGATATTGCAACAAGAATTATTAAGAAAATCAAAAATGTTTGAAAAGGCAGAGAAATATCAAAAAGAACGAAATAATATAATAGCTGATAATGAAGATTTACACAATCAGGTGGAAAAAATAAAAAGTGAATACAAGCAAAGGGAATTTGATATTGAATGGAAATATAAAAGCAAAATTAAAGGATTGGAAAAAGAAAATAATAGACTAAACAAAATTATAGATAAGTTCTACGAAACTATAGATAAGTTTATACATTGGATTTGCAAGAAGTTTGACATGGGAGCAGAAGATAACTTAATTAGAGATTTTCAAAAAGAAACTAATACTTATTTAGATGCAGAAAAACAACTTAAACACGAAGAAAGAGAGAAAGAGTGGGATTTAGACCGTTAATATAAAAGTAAAAAAATCTAAAAATTGCTATTTTATGTAAAATGTTGTATAATATAGATATAAAACTTTGAAGGAGGAAGCATTATGCGGACAAAATTAAAAATAGACCATGCACATTCTATGGATAATGGTATTCGATTTTATTCAAAACGCCATAAAGGTTATGTTGCTATTTCAACAGTAGATGAACTTGGTAATATAAAAACAGAATGGACCACAATGGAAAAATATGAAAAGGAGAAAAATAAGCATGATAAAATTGCAAACATGAAAAAATTTTCTATATTTATACTATGTGTATTACCATTTGCTACAATTTTTTCAATATTACTTGAGTGGGCAATAAGCAAAGATACTCTATTAGGTATACGGTTTTTGTTTATGGGTTATGCATTTATGCTATTAGGTATGTTTGTAATAACTACATTTATAGAAAGAAAAAAAGAGAAAAATGCATATAAATTTCACTCGGCTGAGCATATGGTACTTAACGCATATAGAAAACTAAAAAGAGTTCCCTCTCTTGAAGAAATACGTGAGTACTCTCGATTTAGTAACTCTTGTGGTACAAATGCAACAACTCAAATGGTTATGAATTTTACATTGATGTTTCTTTGTACATTTATTAGTAATATGTTGTATAGTATTATAGGAATGTTATCTGCTGATATTATAGTTTTTATATTATTGAAATGTGGATTTTTAAACTTTTTGCAGAAATATACTACGATTATACCAACAGACAAAGAGTTATCAGTTGCTATTGCGGGGATGAATGTATGGTTTGAAAACGAAAAAAAGGAGAAGGAAAAGTCTAGATCTAAAAAATTCCTTCATCGGCTTTTTCCAAGAGTTTTTAATTAAAACTCTTTTCCCCGATAATTATAAAATTATCGGGGGAAATTTCTATTGTTGATAAATTTTTATTTTCTTATGGGTGTTTTTTATTTATTCTTTAAAATCCACTCATAGACTTCACTTTCAGTAAGTTTGCCTTTTTTCATAAGATTAATTTTTTCTTTGGCTTGTTTTTTCCAAGTTTCAAAATTTTTAAAAAGTTCTTTATTTTCCTTATTTTTTCTAACTTGCATAAATTTTTGTTGATATGTTCTTCTATATTCTCCCATAGCCTTATTTTGTTTTAATCGTTCTGTATAGGATTGAAAAGCTCCTAAATCTCTACAAGTTTTTGAGTTTTCTTTTGGATAGTCGCAATAAATTTCATCTACTTTTGAAGTTGGAATAAAGTACATTCCACAATTTTGACATTTTTTAATAGGATAGTTAGGTGTTTTTGATAGTTCATCAAGTATAGCATAACAAATACTTGATAAATCATTACTTTTGTGAGTATCACTCATTGAAAGAAACATATTTTTAGTATGTAAAGATTCGAGTATATCATATTCATTTTTATTACTAAATTCTTGATATTTCTTTGAATAACTATCTCTCATAACAAAGTCATTTTTATAATATGTATGTAATTTGCCCATTCTTTTTATTAAATAAACTGCAAATCGTTCTGTATATGTGTATTTTTCTAATTCGCTATTGTTATTTAAGTTATAGATATAGGTAACAGCTTTTATTAATTCTTGTTGTAAATCAATTAAGTTTTCCTGTAAATCTTCAAATATTTTGTTAGTTGCTTTTAGATAATTTTCATTACTACCATAATTTTTACTTAATTCAAATTTATAATCTTTATCTAAATCCTTTAATATTTCAAATCCATAAGCATAAAAGAAACTTTTATTAGCAGACTCAAAGTTAGATAAATCAGCATTTAAAAATCTCAATAGCATTAGTCCAAACTTTTCTTGAAATGGAAAATACAAAGTAGCAGGATGTTTTAATCCGTTATCTGTTTTTTCAGTTTCTTTATAATAGACATCTCTTAATTTATTTTCAGTATCTAAATGGAAATCAGCTTTGTAAAAATATAAAGGTGTAGCATAATATTCTTTTTTAGTTTCAGTATTAAACCAAAAGTAGAAATCGCTAAAAAATGTTACTTCTGGTAGTTCCATACAAATTTATCTCCCTTCTAAAAATTAAATTTTTTTATATACAACAATAACAATTTAATAAAAATAATAAATTGTTATTGACATTCTATATTTATTATACTATAATACTAATATAATTACAATACTTTCTTCAAAACTAATTGCTAAAAATTGTAGAATAAAAATTCACTAAATTTTGAGAAAAGATTGTAATAACAATGTGTTTAAGATTTTAAACAGACTATTAACAACACAGTAAAGTAATTTGATTAGTATATTTTGTTTTTATTTGTAGGTGTGAAATTGTAGTTTGTTGGAATAGAGAATCTAAAAAAGAAAGAGGGTGAGAAAGATAAAACACAAATTAGATAGCAGAGGTACAAAAGATAAAATAATTGAATTATTTTTTACAAAACATTTAAAACCAGTTGATATAGCAAATAAATTAAAAGTCGGTATGCCATATATAACAAAAATAATTCAAAAAGATTCAAGATATATTCGAGAGAAAGAAACAAGAAGGCAAGAAAACAAAGAAAAGAGTAAAACTCAAAAACGAATATATGCACAAAACAGAAGAAAAAAGGAAAAAGAGGAAAAGCAAGAATATCAAAAACTATTAGTACAGATAAATAGAGATAACGAATATTTATCTACTAAAAAGAAAGAAAATGATTTACAATTTGTAAACTGTAATAGAAGTGCTTATGACTATGACAAAAATAGTAGTGATTTAGTATTAAAAGCTAATATAAATGCTGGATATGCAGTTCCTAAAAGAGTTAGCAATATTGTAAATCCAAATATGATAAAGAGTAATAAAATATGTGTTTAATTGTATGCTTTGAAATAATCAAAGTGTATTTTTTTGCTCTAATTTAGAAAGAGGTATTAAGAATGATTTTATTAATCAAGAATTTTGGAAAATATGTTGAATAGCAATAGGTTAATAATATTTAAGTTACAGGAATTTGAAGATGAAGATTTTACAAGACTTTATACAAAGCAGATAGAAAACAGAAAACAAGCAGAAGAAAGAATAAAACAGTTACAAGAATTAGAAGAAAAAGAAGATAGTTCAATAGACATCAATAAACTTGTGAGAGATTTTGTAAATATGGAAGAAATAACAAGAACAATGCTTGTGTCTTTAGTAGATAAGATAGAAATATCAGAAAGTAAAGGAATAACTATATATTATAAATTCAATATTTTAAATATGAGAAAAGAAGAAAATAAATTACAAAATGTTGGCTAAATTAAAAAAATAGTCATAACGGAATATTAGG
>CAPYID010000068.1 GCA_948739805.1 uncultured Clostridia bacterium
TTCTTTTTATAATAAGAGATTAAGTCAGATATAGAAGCGAGCATTACTCATCCGCATGTAAGAAAGGAAAAAATAAAAATGAAAAAAAAACAACAAAAAGAAAATATAGAACTAGAAAAGGGAAAATTCAGAGATATAGACTATATAAGTCCATCATATATAGATAAAAGAAATCCTAAATACATAGAAATAGATGGATTAAAACACTCAGGGATATTAATAATAAATTTTAATAGAGAGCAAAATGAATTAATATTAAAAAATTTAATAGATATAAACATAAATATAAATATATCAGTATTTTATGAAAAAAAAGATAGTTTTAAAGTTATTAGAGAATTAACTTATTACATAGGAAATTCAGGAGCCGAAATAAAAGAAAATGGCAAAAAAAACAGAGAAGACATAGAACTAATTTCTTTTACACATAATGATGCACAATACATAAGAAAAGAAATGCAAATAAATAATGAAGAGTTATATAATATATATATTTACATAGAAGTAATCTCCGAAGAAGACAAACAATTAGAATATTATTTAAATAAAGTAGAAGGTATTATTCAAAGTCAAGGAATGCAAACAAGAAGAGCTTATTTTAGGCAAGAACAATGTTTCTTATCGTGTACACCATTAATGAAAAATTCAGAAGATATAAAAGAAGTATCAAGAAGAAATATTCTAACATCTGGACTATTAGCAACATATCCATTTGTGTCATCATCTATATTTGATAAAAATGGAATATTTATAGGAACAAACATGAACAATAATTCACCTGTATTTATCGACAAATATGATAGAGAAAAATATAAAAACTCAAATATGTGTATATTCGGTACAAGTGGAGCAGGAAAATCATTTTATACTAAATTGTTAATAATCAGAAATAGAATTTTAGGGATAGAACAATATGTAATAGATCCAGAAAGAGAGTATGAAAAATTGTGTAATGAAATGAAAGGAGTATTATTAAAAATAGGACCAGCATCAAAAACATATATAAACATATTTGATATAAGACAAGAAAGTATTGAAGAAAATGAATCAGGATATTTAGCTACAAAAATATCAAAATTAATAGGATTTTTTAATTTAATATTTGGGGAAATAAATGAAGAGGAAAAAGGAATTTTAGAAAATAAAATAATAGAATGTTATGCAAGAAAAGGAATAAATTTTAGAGATGATACATTATATAAAAAAAAGGAAGGAAGAAAAGTGTTTAAAAGTAGCATAGATATGCCTAAATTAGAAGATTTATATAATATATTAGATGACAAAGATAAAACACAAAAAACATTTAAAATAAAATTATTTCCATTCATAAAGGGATCATTAAAATTTTTTAATAATTACACAAATATAAAAATAAATAATAAATTAATAGTTGCAGATATATATGAATTAGGAGAAGAAAACATAAAATATGGAATGTATACTTTTACTGAATTATTTTGGGACAAAATAAAATTAAATAGAATTAAAAGGAAAGCAATTTACCTAGATGAAATTTGGAGATTAATAGGAGTAACTTCAAATAAATATGTTGCAAGCTTTATATATAAAATTTTTAAGACAATAAGAAAATATGGAGGAAGTGCAACAGCAATAACTCAAGATGTATCAGACTTATTTAGTCTTGAAAAAGGAACATACGGAAAAAGTATATTAAATAACTCAAGTATAAAAACTTTTTTTTCATTAGAAGAAGAAAACATTAAAATATTAAGCGAAAATGCAAACTTATCTGAAATGGAAAAAATAGAAATAAAAGGACTAAAAAAAGGTGAAACATTAATGTTTATAGGTGATAATCATGTATTAGTAAAAATAGAAGCAGATGAATTTGAAAAAGAATTAATTGAATAGAAATTAGAAATAATATATTCTAAATAAAGAAAGAAGGAAATAAAATGAACCAAATATTAGGAAATGATTTAAAAAATGACATACAAGAAAATGCAATAGAAAATAATATAGAAAAAAAGCAAAATAATTTTTTAAGTAACATATTAGGTAAAACAATCAATACAGCAATAGATACAGGATTAAGAATTGTACTCCCTAATTCAATAGAAGATAGTGTAATAGATATAAAAAACTCGTTATTTAATGATGGATTAAAAGAGGGAATAAAAACTGCAATTAATTCGGCTATAAACTTAGGAAAAAGTGCAATAGGAATTGTAACAGGAAAATTCGAAAATGTCTCTCAAGCTTATAATGCAATAAAAAGTGGAGGACTTTTAGATAGTACATCAAAAGCATTAGATAGTGCTATTAAATCAGCAAATAAAAATGGAATGATAAAAGATGGAACTGCAAAGTTTATAAAAAAAGGAAAAAATGCTTTAAAGGAATGTATATCAAGTAATATAGAAAAAACTTTTATGGAGCAAATAGATAGTATTGAGAAAATAGGAAAATATGTCAATAATTGGAATAAATGTTTGGAAATGAAAGATATAAAAGGAATGGAAAGAGAATATAAGAAAATACAGCAAAAAATAGAATCTGTTATACCATTAGAACAAACCCTAAGCGAAGTAGAAGCAATTTCTAATATTCAAACATTAATAAAAAACAAAGGGGGAATAGATAAATTGTCATTAGAAGAAATAGAATTAGCAAAAAAATTAGTATAAAAAATAAAAAAATCCACTTGCATATTTTTTGTTGTTTTAGTATAATACAATAGAATATATAACATTAGAAAATAAAGAAGAAAAGAGGATTTTAAATGGACAGACCAGAAGAAACAATAATAGAAAGAGACATTGAAAAAGAAATGAAAACGGCCTATATAGATTATGCGATGAGTGTAATTGTAGCACGTGCTTTACCAGACGTTAGAGATGGATCAAAACCAGTACACAGAAGAATTTTATACTCAATGCATGAAGATGGAATTACATCAGACAAGCCATATAGGAAATCAGCAAACACAGTAGGTTCAGTATTAGGAAGATACCATCCACATGGAGATGCAGCAGTATATGACGCCATGGTAAGAATGGCACAAACATTTTCTTTAAGATATCCATTAATAGATGGACATGGAAACTTTGGTTCCGTAGATGGAGATCCACCAGCAGCAATGAGGTATACTGAAGCGAGATTATCAAAAATTGCTAATTATATGATGGCTGATATAGAAAAAAATACTGTAGATTTTGTACCAAACTATGATGATAGATTACAAGAACCAAGTGTATTACCAACTAAATTACCAGCATTGTTACTTAATGGTTCATCAGGAATAGCAGTTGGAATGGCAACAAACATACCTCCACACAACTTAATAGAAATTGTAAATGGGATAGATGCTATGATTGATAATCCTGAAATAACAAATGACGAATTGATGCAATATATTAAAGGACCAGATTTTCCTACAGGAGCAACAATACTTGGAAAAGAAGGTATTAAAGAAGCATATACCACAGGACGAGGAAAAATAATAATGAGAGCAGAAGCTGAAATAGAAGAAATGTCAGGAAACAAACAAAGGATAATTGTAACATCTTTACCATATCAAGTAAATAAAGCTAGATTACATCAAAATATAGATCAACTTGCAAGAGATAAAAAAATAGAAGGAATTTCAGCAATAAGAGATGAATCAGATAGAACAGCAAACACTAGATTAGTAATAGAATTGAAAAGAGATGCAAATGCACAAGTAATATTAAATAGATTATATAAATATACTCAAATGCAAGATACTTTTGGAGTAATAACATTAGCATTAGTAAATGGGGAACCAAAAATATTAACATTAAGAGAATGCATATATTATTTTTTAGAGCATAGAAAAGAAGTAATCGTTAGAAGAACTAGATTTGAACTTGAAAAAGCAGAAGCAAGAGCGCATATATTAGAGGGATTAAGAATAGCAATTAATAATATTGATGAAGTTATAAAAATAATTAGAGAATCTTATGATGACGCAAAAGAAAAATTAATGGAAAGATTCAAATTATCAGAAATACAAGCACAAGCTATTTTGGATATGAGATTAAAAACATTACAAGGGTTACAAATAGAAAAAATAGAAGAAGAATATAGTGAATTAATGAAATTAATTGCACATTTAAAAGAAATACTTGCAAATGAATATTTAGTATATCAAATAATAAAAGAAGAATGTGAAGAATTAAAAAGCAAATATGGAGATGAAAGAAAAACAAAAATAATAGGTGCAGCAGGTGAATTTATAGATGAAGACTTAATAAAAGAAGAGCAAACAGTAATAGCACTTACGCACTTTGGATATATAAAACGTATGCCTATAAATACATATAGAAGTCAAAAAAGAGGAGGAAAAGGAATTACAGGAATTGCTACACGTGAAGAAGACTTTGTTAAAAATATATTTACAGCATCAACACATGACACAATATTATTCTTTACAAATAAAGGAAAACTATATAAATTAAAAGGATATGAAGTACCAGAAGCAGGAAGAACAGCAAAAGGAACAGCAATAGTTAATTTATTAAGTTTAGATCCCGGAGAAAAGGTATCAGCAATTATACCAATACAAAACTTTGCAGATGGGAAATATTTACTAATGTCAACAAAGAGGGGAATTATAAAAAAGACACCACTTACAGAGTATGATTCATCAAGAAAAACAGGATTACAAGGAATAGCATTAAAAGATGATGATGAATTAATATCAGTAAGATTAACAGATGGAGAAGATAATGTAGTTCTAGTTACACAAAATGGACAATGCATTACATTTAATGAAAAAGATGTAAGACCAATGGGAAGAGTATCTCAAGGCGTAATAGGAATAAAATTAGACTCAGACGATGTTGTAATAGGTATGGAATCAATAATAACAGGAAGTAAAGCAACACTACTAACAATAACTGAAAATGGATTTGGAAAAAGAACAGAACTTGATGAATATAGAGTTCAAATAAGAGGAGGAAAAGGAGTAACAACATATAAAATTACTCCAAAAACAGGAAAAGTAGTAGGAATAAAAATTACAGATGGAAATGAAGATGTAATGCTAATTACAGATACAGGAATAGTAATAAGATTAAAAGTTTCTGAAGTTAGTGTATTAGGACGTTCAACACAAGGTGTTACATTAATAAGAACAAATGATGGTGGCAAAGTAGTAAGCTTTGAAATTGTTGAACCAGAAGAAGAGCTAGTAGAAGAAATAGAAGAGGAAATGGAAAATAAAAACTCAAAAAAAGAATAAAAAATTATAAAATTAAAATAGTAGAATCTAAAAAACAATAGAATTCTACTATTTTAATATAAATAAATATATTATTAAAAAAAATTATAAAATTTAAAAAGGCAAATCCTCATAATCCTCTTCATTTAAAAATATCTGTTCATTATACAGAAAATCCTCATCTATATCTAAGTTTTCATAATCCCAATCATTATCTTCTGAATCATTTTCAAAATCATCTAAAAGAGCAATCAATAAAAAATGGAAGTCCATAAATTCTTCATTTGACATTTCATCAATCATTTTTTTAAAATCTTCTTTCATTTTTTTTATTTCGTCAGAATAAGAAGAATTCTTTTTCATTTTATTACTCATATTTAATCACCTAAAACATTATATAATTAAAAAAATGAAAATGCAATAAAAATTCAAAAATTTAAAATATTTTAGTTACAATTCACAGCTATCCTAATATAAAAATTATGTTTTGTAGTGAGAATGCATGTTTAGGTGAATTTAAAATTGTGGGAAAATGTAGGGGAGTGTATTGCAAGTCCACAATGATGTGCAAAAATTTCATTAACATAAGAACAATAGTTTGCCACTCCAATATATATTTATAATTGAATATAAATGTGTAAGTTTTTGTAATTTAAATGGGCACTATGTCCTTACAATAAAATGTGATTGATAATGTAAAATAAAAAGTAAATATAAAAATAAAAAATTTAATATTTAAAATAATAAAAGAATATATGAAAAATAATAAGATGGAAATTAGAAATAAAAGAAAAAAAGAATATATATAAAAATCAGAAAGAAAAGTAAA
>CAPYID010000069.1 GCA_948739805.1 uncultured Clostridia bacterium
AGAAACATGTTTAATAAAAGCAGTTGGTAAAACAAGTATTTTTGTATTAAGTGATTATACTATGAATATATTAAAACAAATATGTTATGAGTCTAAATTAGATAGTA
The DNA here is from genome assembly GCA_948739805.1 of uncultured Clostridia bacterium. Lineage (GTDB taxonomy): Bacteria > Bacillota > Clostridia > TANB77 > CAG-508 > CAKPSH01. The sequence continues at coordinate 108 of CAPYID010000069.1, forward strand.
TTAGAATAACAAGCACAATGAGAACCCCATATGAACAGGCAAGAATAATGTATGATAATATTAAAAGTGAAGGAGTAGAATCACAATATGAATTATATGGTAACAATGGAGACAAGGTTATCAATGTTTATGTAGACAATAAAGATAAAGATAGAGATACAGTTATTAAACTAATGGAGAAAAAAATTTTAGAATTGGGTGCATCCAAAGTATCTAAACATTGTCTTTCTGATTTTTCAACATTGAATATTTTAGATATTGGATTGGGCGAAATGAATGATATAGAAAAAGAGAATTGCCGTGAAATTGTTGAAAAATATGAAAAGCAAGGAATATTGAAATTTATTAATGAGAGCAAACAAAATTGCTATCATTTAGAAATATATCAATAAAAGAGGTGTGTTATGAAAGTTTTTTTTATTATTTTTATTGTAATGTTTAGTGTGAATGTGTATGCAGAAGTAAAAACTATTGATTGCAGTGTAAACACTATGGTGGAATTTGGTATATCAGGTGCATATATTAAACATATCAAACAAGAACAAGGTGAAGATGCATTTTATACTATAGCAGATGACCAAAACAACTATTCATCTAATGCTTTAAGTTATGCAGAACAAAATAAAATAAAAATGATATATGTAAATTTATATGAAATAGATACAGTAGTTTTTAAAAATGCTAAACAAGAGTTAAAAGTTCCAACAGAAGGTAATGACTGGACTATATGGCTTTGTGGTAAAGGAAAAGAACCAAAAAAATCAATGATTATTGATGCAGTAGAAAATGCACAAAAATATTTTTAATTTTTATGTGGAGATACTGCGTCGGCTTGTTTTAAAATAAATGCAGATACTGATGATATATCAAATACAAAATTAATATTTAGTTTTTATGAAGAAGATTTTTCAGATAAAAAAGAAGCTAATATAAAATCATATGATACAATTATATTAGATAAAGCGACTAGGTAAAGTAAAGAAACCACTGTAGTAAAAAGAAACTGGAAAATAAAGACATATCAGCAAAATTATACATATTTGCTTATATGAAAAGCCCTGCATATAATACAAAACATGGAAAAACACATGTATTGTTGTTAAATAAGAGTTTATTTAATAGCATAAAGCCAGTAATAGTACTAGATGCAGGGCATGGTATTGTTGAAGAACAAAATGGAACAAAAAAATATGAGGGAGCAATTTATCCAAAAAATTTAAATTATGGAGATCCTAAACTGTTAATAGTGGAAGATATTGTTGCATTTGATTTTGTGCAAATATTGCATAGTAGGTTGCATGCTCTTAATAATTATAATGTAGAGTTAACATGTAAAACTGATAAATATATATATAATAAAGATAGAGCTAAATATACATCTAATATAGCACAAAAATATCCGAATGCAAATATTATATTTCTTTCTATACATTTGAATAGTTCAGAAGAAATAGAGCTTTCAGATAATAGTAGTGGTATAGAATTTTTATATAATGATTCAAGTGAAAAATTAAAAAAAGAAAACATTAAAATAATTGATTGTATTAAATTATCTTTAGATAATAGTGAAAATAAATATTATTTTAGAAAATCTTTTAAAAAAGTTACTGAAAAAGTAACTGTATTAAAAGAAAATACTGTTCCAGCAGTATTGCTAGAGTTGGGTTTTGTGAATAATAAACGTGATAGAGAAAACCTACTAGATGATTGTTATCTAAATTTATTAGCAAATGATATAATAAATGGCATAAATAAATATTTTGAGGTGAAATAATGTTTCAAAGAATATGCTTAGTTGCTATATTGTTTATTTTTTCATTGTTTAATGTGTATGCATCAAATAATGACAAAATAATTACAAATATGGATAGTGTGTATAACAATTTTAGGGATATACAAAAAGTTTTTACACAAAATAGTGTTATTGAGGCTATTGAATATTATGATAAATATTTTGTTCAATCTTACCAATTTTTAAATCAAAGAAATATTGATAAATCAAAGCTTTTATCACAAATGCTTGAAGATGAAAAAAGTTTTAGTGAAGGTGATGATTTGTTGCAAGAGATACCAACAGATATTTCTAATTTTTTATATGTATATCCTCTAAAAAATCTATCTTTTTTATTTATCAATGAGATGAATTCCTCCTTACAAGATAATATATTAAGTCCAGTGATTGATTTGAAAAAAGCAATTGATATTGATTTAGAATATGCTGGTAAATATCAGATATCAAGTATAAATGCTTATTTATCAGGATATTTATTATTTATTTATTCTCGTTTCGTATATAATTATAATATCAATAATTATATAGAAGATTATCGTCATAATTTAAGTAAATATAAAAAATATATTTCTAAAAAAAATTATAATTTATATTTTAGCACTATAAATTTATTAGGACAATAGATACAGTTATATAATTACAATGAAATGTAGCATCAGTTAGTTTTCAATTATATACAGTAATAGCCGAAAAATATATTTTATTTACAGATAAAGATTTAATTGATTTATCAATGAAAGATAATAAACAATATTCTGCATTTGGCATAACTATACCCAATAAGATTATTAAAGAGTCAATCAATTATTTAAATGCAGATAAAAGTATATTTTCAAATATTGTTAGAAAATATCCATATATTCAATTAATATTACTTTATTGGATGTATAATAAAATGTATGAAGTAGACAAAAAAAAAGGTGGAATAATTGATGGGGAGATATATAATTCTATATATGATTTTCAATATGAAACAATCAAATATACATATTTTGTATACCCATTTGAAATATATGACAATATTGCAAAGCGTTTAGATTATGGTAAATATTATGATTTGGAGTTAGTTAGCAAATATATTCAACAATTTGAGAGAAAAACAATAAAAGTTCGTGATTTCTCTAATAAATATAACATAATTTCTTACAGTGCTGATGATATAAATGCAGTATTATTATATGATAAGTTAGAGTATTTCAGTATATATGATTTAGTCTATGATAGCCTGTATGCAATTATATTAAGCAGTTTTTTTGGAGCAGCTGTTAATGGCAGTCAAAAGTTATTATTACCAATAAACCAGTCAGATTTTAAATATGAAGAGTATAGTTATAAGGCACTTTATAAAACATTAAGAAGTATTTATCCTAAAGCGAAGGATACAATTATTAAGTTAGTATGTAAATATCCTATCCTTGATAAAGAAAATAGTTTGATTGTAAAAAGTAAACCCAGTGAATTTTTTAATGAATCCACATTTACAGGAAGTGAGTTTGACAATAAAATTTTTAATATGGGCATAGGTTATGATGAAGCTTATGAAATATCAGCTAGAAGTGTAGAATATGCACAGGCAAATAGTTGGGGAGATGTAGAATTATATGAAAATTATTTGATTGAATGTGCACAAAGCTTATGTCCACCTTATAAAAAAGATGGTTATTTTTCATATAAAGAATATGAAGAAGCTACAGGCTCTTTTTTTTATGCAAGTCATAATTTTGCATCATATTCTCCATCATTTTATTTATATAGATATTTACGAGGTTATATTTGGCGAGGTCAAAGCTATAGTTATAATGAATATCGTTTAATTAATAGAATATATGCATATTTATATAGAAAATATTCAGGTTTACAATTAATGACCCTATTGTTCATAAATGCTTATTGCAGATAAGGTGTAAATATGAAAAATATCAATTTATCTATTGAAGACTTTAGTGAGTTATCATATGCTTTAATTAAGCAGGAAGAAGTGGTTGCAGACAAAAAATTTGATGGTCATATGTATTCAGATACAGAGAATAAAATAACTATAGGCATAGGTTTCAATATAGAGGCAAATGGTATTCTCCCTATAATTTGTGCTAAGAAGATGAATTTATTAGTAAGTCCATCTACAAACAAATCTTATATATTAAGTGAAATTTTGGTTAATAAAACTGACGAAGAGGTTATTAATAAGGTTGTAAATTGTATTCACTTTGTAATCAAAGAATTTCATAGTAATAATAGAATATATGCAAATGATAAGCAGGATTTAACTATAACTGTATCACAAGTACCACAGGAGGATATTGATTATATTAATAGAACCATACAAACTACACCATCATCAAAAGCAAAGAAACAGAAGAAACAGCAGACATTAAAACAAAATATAAGAAATGGTGATACAAAGCATTCAAGAGCTTTACAATTGGAAAAAGCAGTAAATAAAAAAATTAGTGATACTATAACCCAGATAAATAGTAGTAAACAATATACAAAACAGTATGAAACATTTGAATTAATATTAACATCAGAAGATGCAAAAGAAATATTTATATTTTTATCAAGAAGATTTCATGGAGAATTAATTAATAGTTTATTATCTGGTAAAAATGGATTAAAAGTATTTAAAGATGGTCAATTAAATGAATATTCTAAATTAATAATTTCTTTTCTATGTGGTCATTATCAAATGCCTGCAAAATTTAATAAATATAATGACCCAACAGACTTTTTTCATAATGCAATAAATAAAAACAATAGTAGATTTTTAACATGGTTTGGTATTCGCTATTATATAGATTTAGTTTCAGCAAGTAAAAATAAACAATATAATAGCTATATCAAACGCAGGTTACATGAAGCAGCATTATTTGAGTTGGTGGAAAGAAAAGAAAATGGAACAATAGATATGTATCAAACATCTAAAGATATATTTACTCATTTAAATATAATATTTAAGTTTATTAAATCAGATGATAATGTTCCATTATATGGTTATAAGAATAAAACATTTTTGGAATTTATTACAACTCATAATTATAGTCACTTAATAGATAAAGTTGCTGCAAATAAAAAAAATAATATATCTTTTTCTACAAATGAAGAATATTCATCTGTTTTTAAAAATGTTACTAAAATTCAGGATCTAAAAAATTGTCTTCATGATAGTATGAGTATTGATGAAAATAAGTATTTTCAATCAATTTTAGATTTTGCAAAACATGATGACATTTTTAAACCATTTTTACTTTATATAAATGAAAAATTCAGCAAGAATATATTAAATATTGATTTTAAGTTAAATGAGATTTATGTAGTTTCTAATACTAATTTAAAAGATTTTCAAAACCTTTTAAAAAAATATTTTAATAGTGAAAGCACTGAACAGAAGAATATTTTATTAATATCACAATTAAACTGGGGAATGCATCAAAGGTTTGATGAGTTATTAGATGAAAGTAAAGAACACACTATAATACTATATTTATTAAAAAATAAAGAGCATGTATTAACAATGGATAATATATCTAAAAACAATTTTAGAATTTTATTATATGATGATAATGAATCTATTAATGCAGTAGTTTTAGCAGGAAAATATACACTAATTAATGATGATAACGATGAAAAAATATTGTATCAGCATGAAGAAAGCAAGGAAATACAGGCAGAGTATTTGCCTAATGAAAATATTTTTACAATAATCCATCAAGAAACTAAAGTATCATTGCGTAACTTTTTCCCTAGTAAGTTTCATGCAGGAATAATCTTATCTAATCAAGAAGAAATAAAAGAAGACCCAGCAGCAGTATCTCAAGTTGGAGAGATAAGCATTACAATTGAATTTATACTTGATGAAACAGTAAATACTGGTGAAATAGAAAAAAAGAAATATTACTTATACAATGTAAAAACTCAAGAATTAATAGATGGAATTGTGGAAGTATGTGGAGATACTGCGTCGGCTTGTTTTAAAATAAATGCAGATACTGATGATAT
>CAPYID010000070.1 GCA_948739805.1 uncultured Clostridia bacterium
ATTTACGTGCCATAATTTTCCTCCTGGTATAATCTTTATTAAAGATTATACCAGGAACATACAGTTATGGAAAATAAAAAATTTTTTATATATTATTTGGTTTTTTAAAATATTTATTTTATGCGGTTATCCTGAGCCTACTATACAAACAGTAACCGTCTAATACCCAAATTTACACATGGCATATGCAAATCTGGTAAATACAACTACATACCAACAACATTAGAAACCCAAATTTGCATATGCTACGTGAAAATTTGGAAAATATCATTCCGAATTTTCACAGCGGACGTGCAAATTTTGACGCTCCTTACAAGTATAAATAATATATACAAGTATTAAATACTGACACCTTGCGGTGGTCAGATGAGATTAAAAAATTTAATACTTAAAATTAAAAGTTATCTTTTAAAAAAATATTAAAAGTTATCTTTTAAAAATAAATATTTTTAATTTTAAAAAATATTTTTTCTTATTCGGGATAATAGCAACAATCTTTAATCCTAATGAATTTAATTACCAACCAACAGTTGTCGATAAGAACGAAGAAATCCTAAAAATAAAGTAAAAATAGGATTCTGTTTTTAACTTTTCAGTGAAAAACAAATTTTTGGACTGAAAATAAGGTTATTTTAGATGGTAAATTGACAAGAAAATAAAGATAAAGAAAATGAGTTGGTCAATATTCATTTTAAAAAGCCTTAAAATAAGTATCCGATTCGACAATTATCCGAGAAGTTTGTTTTATTAATTTTGTTGAATATATGAAATTTGAATGAAAATATAGATAAAATTGAAAGTTATTTCTAAGTCCAGAAAAATTTGTTGAGGAATATATGAACCCCACATAGGGTAAATCTGAACACATTTTCGCTTTTTATATGTAAAATAGGGGTATATTTATACCCAATGTATTCTTTCCCATTTTTTTTACATTCAAACCGAACACATTTTCTATAATAAATCAAATGTATTTTGTTTTATTATTACTTGTTTCTGTTGCTGGCATAGGTTTATCTTTTATTGTCGATTGTAGCAGTTTTACTTTTTATGAATACAAATCAAACATATGAAAATAAATATATCCACTCTGGATTTGACTATTATATTTAATCTATTTATTTGTTACAAATATCACAATAATTATATTGTATTATAACTATTTAATTTAGCATTTACATTATAAGTAAGTATCTTAAGTAAATATCTTAATAAATATCCCAATAAATATTATAACAAACCTCGTAAAAGATTACAACAAATAAATAGATTATAATACAATATAATTTACACATATTAAATATAAATCACTATATAATATAAATTACCACATATAATACTTAATAATAGCAATACTAATGGCAATAGCAGCGGTAACAATTTTAATACTACTCAATACTCAATACATCCACATCCAGCTATATTACATATAGCACACAACACATGACTTTAATATATATAGCTATATTAATACTAATATAATCGCCAAAACCCTTTAAAATTCATATAAAATCATCATTTTTCCACTCATTTTAAATAAAATTACTTCTATATAATGCAAAATAATGCAATTTTATTTATAGATTACAAGCTAATATCAGATACATAAATAGAACACAAGACAACTTACAATAATCAATTATCACAACATTATCTATCCAGTTATCTAATATTAGCTTATAACACACCACAATGCCCAAAATAGCAGTTTAAACTTGTTACCCTATAAAATTATGCCTAAATACAAAGATAGGCATATACACGCATATAAGGCTTGATTTAGGCTTGTAATCTATATTTATGTGTGCTATTATATAGCAATATAACTAATAACGGTAAACACTTTAAGCAATTTTAAAAATTTTTAAAAAAGTTGTTGACAAATATGTACGTATATGATAATATAATCACAACAACAAAACAACAGCACACAAACAAAGCTACTAAACAGTAGCAGACAACAAACAATTTAATGATTGTAAATCCAGATAACAACAGCCCTAGGCGGTACATTGATAACATGGTAAATCAAAAAGTTGTAAACAGTAATAATAATGTTTTGTTAAGTAACTATAAACAAGTTAAAAGTAACTATCAACGATAGTAACCGCACATTTACAAACATTAAATAACTGGTAATAAGTGAACTATACAACGTGAGTAGTGAGGTCTACGCAAGCCGTTATAAGTGAACTATATACACAATAAAGTTTGAGGTCTGCCAGTTAGTAAAGTGTCTGGTATGTGCAACCATAACTGTAAACAAGTCAACCTATACATAACCTGTATATGTATGTACCTTGACAATTAAATATACAGCCTTTTCATTTAATACTTTTCCTTAGTGAACTTTTACCAACTAATAAGGGCAGCAGTTATAAACTAATTCCCTTATTAGGTAATCGGTGAGATTTTCTCACCGTGTAATGCAGCCACTATAAACAGGTAGTGAGTGTCACAAGCCACTAGACCAGGCAGTATAAAGTCTGAAAATGCAGAGTGAAACAGGTAAAAAGTAAACAAAAAAATAATATAAAAGTTAAATTGAAAGGATGGTAAAGATTATGACAAATACAATAACAGTTTACAATGATAATTTTTATGGTAACAAAATTAGTGAATATGGTTTAAAGAATGGTTATGTAGACTATGCAGCACTTGCAAAGTCATTTGATGCGGTTCTGAACAATGACATTATTTCTAAGACACAAGAAATAGGTTATTGGGAATGTGTCAATGGGGCGGAATACGATGAAGAAACAGAGAATTATTATGAAATATTCCAGTATTATATTATCTCACAATCTGGTTTTGAAATATTACAGCAATTTACAGATGAAATTGTATTCTACAATGAAGAACTGGATATATACGTATGGGGTGTAACTCATTACGGCACAAGTTGGGATTATGTATTGACTGGCATTGCAATTTAAAAAGCAAACTAATAACGGTAGACACTAACAAAATACCACTGATGAGCTAGTGAAATCCTAGCGAAACAAGGCATTACTCTGCCTTGTCTGGTAGAAAGCAAATTCAATATAAAGAAAAGGAAGGACACTAAAAAAGTTTAGTGAAGGTAAATATTATGACAAAACCAATGCATGAAAGATATGAGAATGTAACCCCGATAGGCACTATGTTATTATGTGGCACTTTTGGTATTGCAATATTTGCACCCGATGAAACGGACTCTTATAAAGATAATTGTGATTTAGTTGCTGCATGGCATGATGGCGAAAGTTATTCCAGTTTCCATAAGCACATGGTTCACTATACAGGATTGGGCAGAGCTTACATCCGTAAAGGCAGTTTGCGTATTTATCTGGATGAGGTTTTAAAAGTTGCATAACAGGATAGGAGTGTATATCATGAAGGACTTTGAGAAATTTAACAGTTATTACATTAAATTAAGAAAATGGTTTCCACGCAAGTTAGCGTACAAGTTAGCAGTATATTGTGTATGACATATTGTACATAAGGACAAGGAGGGTAAACAGTGATTAAAAAAGTAACTATAAAAGAATATATGGTTTTACGTGTAATCCATGAAGTGAGTGTAATCAAAGCAGACGACAACACGGCAACGGTTTATATAGCTAAACGCTAAAAAACACCCTTTCCAGTATGCTGGCGGGCGGTTCATGACCGCCAAGGGGATTATGGCAGGGATTTATTAAAAAATATTAAATTGTTCTGCCTGGTAATTAATAAAATGTGCATCCATCAAGTACCACAAGAAACTGACCAGTATGGTTGTTCCAATCGGTATGGTTAGAAATACTGGTATAAATGGAATTAAAGAAAGGAAGGTAACTGTTATGAAATTGTATGAATGTATTGTTGACGATGGCAGGAATGTTTTTAAAGCACTTACTGCTGCAAAGAATAAAAAAGAACTGTTAAACGTGTATGGGGGTAATGGGACTTTTGAAAAAATTACGGATATTACAAAGGAATATTTTACTAGTGAAAGTCCAGAACTTCTTAATGAGCATCTGGAAAAAATGGGATGGGGTGAAGGTGAAAGGAAAATAATATGCGCCCTGTTGGAAGAGCACATAACAAGGAATACATATAAAGGAAAATAAATAAAGGAAAGGAAGCCAGACAATTCTGGTAAAGGTAAACAATTATGAGAAAAATTATAGAAACTAGGGAGTTTAACGTATACAAGTTTAATGAATTGCCAAAGGACGCAAAAGAAAGAGTCCGTAGCTGGTATCTGGAAGGGCAGTCGGAATTAAGCTATATCTTTACAGAAGATTGCATGGAAAGATTAAAAGAGCTTTTTCCTGACAGTAACTTAGAAGTACAGTACAGTTTGGCTTATTGTCAAGGGGATGGATTCAATATCTATGGGGAAATTCGTCTGGATGAACTGCTGGAAAAAATAGCGGAAAAATTTACGGAAAAAGAAATGAAGTTTTTCAAGTGGGCGTTTAGTGAGTATGGCACAAGTTATAAAATGGCATCCAACAATTACTATTGTTATTGTATATGCAGCAGAAACGACTTTATGGAAGATATTTTCTATGAAATGGACAACTGGTATTTCCGTAACATTCCAGAAAAGACAATGGAAAAATTCAACAAACTTGCTGGAGAATATCTTGACAATCTCTGCAATGAATTTGAAAAGAATGGTTACAACTTTTTCTATGAGATTTCAGAGGAAGATTTACAGGAATATTGCGAAGCTAACGACTATGAATTTTTGGAAGATGGAAAATTTTATGCAGCAGCATAAGGAGGAAAAGTTATGATTGTAGAAGTATTTTTTAAAGGCAGCAACTTCAAAAGACTTTATGACACTTTTTGGAATATTAAAGGTGTTGTGCATGACGGATATAATATTATTTTAGTCACTGAAAACAAAAATGAGGAAAATATTTTGCTTGATGATAACAAATATGAATTGAGAGTTACATATTAATCCTGCCTGATGATGGCAAGTTGGCTACTTGCCGAAACTAGCGGTTTTCCGCTAGTCGTGGGAAGCCACATTGGAAAAAAGATAAAAACGATTGGAGGAAAATTTTATGGCTAGATATGTAAAAGAGTTCGCAAACGCTACTATGTTAGCGGAAAAATATATTAAGCGTTGTCCTGAAGCTGGAAAAATGAATGATGAAATTAGACGTATTCTTAATGTGCATGAAAAAGGACTGATAACAGATTATGAAGCTGTAAAATGCATTGTAGACGCTAGTGAAAGATGTAGCCAAATATCACAGGCTAAAGAGCTATGGGTACAGTTTGGGGAAGTCCCAATGAATCCAGAAACAGAAGAAATTGAAGCAGAATGGCATGGTTTTTCTGCTGGAACACATAGGGAAGATATTTGGCATTGGTTTGAGGAAACTTTTAATGTCAGTGTCGCAAAAGATTTAATGGGATTATAGGAGGGAAAAGTTATGAAAAATACTATTAAAGAAATGGTAAAACAGGCGGACGATGAACGGAATTTTGATTTAATACGCTGGATTAAAGATATTCTGGATGGATTTTCTTATACATTCTGTTGTCCTTGTGGATGGAAAAATATAGGAAAGGAACTGGAAAAAGAATATCCAGAAAATTCATGGGTATATGAAAACCTGGAATTACAGGATTATGCAGATTAAGAAAAGCAACAGGGATGGAAACATCCCGCTCTAATGCAGCTAATACAAGTCGCAAGCCTTGATGAGAAATGCAGAGCGGAGGAAAATTTGGAATTAGGTAGATAGCCTCTCGGATTCATAAGAGCTGGTTAAGATTTGTGTATTGACAACTGAATATTGTGGGATTTTGGAAATATATCAAATAAACATTGAAAAAAGGGCGCACTTATCCCTTGGAAATTAATGTGATTTTTTTTGAAATTGTGGTACAATTATTTTGTAT
>CAPYID010000071.1 GCA_948739805.1 uncultured Clostridia bacterium
GTTCTACTTGTGGTATTGTTATTGTTTTGTCTGTATTTCTTGTTACATATATTGTTGCACTTGCTATGTATCCATTTTTGTCTTCTTCTGCTGTTATTGTTGTTTGTCCTTCTCCTTTTGCTGTTATATTTCCGTTTTCGTCTACTGTTGCTATTTCTGTATTTGAACTAGACCATGTTACTTTTCCTGTAACTGGTTTTTCTGCAAGTATATTAAAGTTTTCTACTATATTTGTAGTTAGTTTTTTGGTTTCTCCTATTTTTATATAACTTACTCTGTCTGTTATTTCCATGTATGATGGATTCATTTCTTTTGCTCCATTTAGCTGTGTTGTCATTTTTCCCATTAAACCATATGATGTGTTTTTTCCTACTCCTAGTAAACTTCCATCTTCTCTTATGAAATATGCATTTGAACTGTCTGTATTACTTAATCTTGCTACTGAACTACTTAATTTTACAAAGTTGTTTGGAAGTGTTTCCCCATACATTCCTTTTACTTCTACAAAATATGTTTTGTTTGCTGTTGTATTATCTCCTATTTGTCCTTGACTATTTAGTCCTGCTGCATATATTTTTTGATTTTTATCTAATATATAATGTGTTCCTCCTGCTGTTCCTATGTCTATTACTTCTATTCTGTCTGTTACTAATGTTTCTGCATCAAGTTTTGGCTCTATTGGTGAAGATACGCTTGCTGTTGTTCCGTTTGCTAATTGTCCTACACCATTCCATCCCCATCCATATACTTTTCCGTCTTTTGTTAATGCTATTGCCGAATGGCTAGATGCACTTATTTTTTCAATGTTCTCTAATTGTGTTTCTTTTGGTAGTAGATTGTTTTGTGTTGTTGTTCCATTTCCTAATTCTCCATTTGCACCATATCCCCATGCCATTACTTTTCCATCTTCTAATATTGCATATGCTGTATATCCTGTACTTTCTATATCTACTACATTTGTTAGTATATTTTCTCCTGTGGCATCTTTTACTTTTGTTGGATATATTCCAACTTCTGTATTATTTATTCCTAATTCTCCATATGTATTATATCCCCAAGAATACACTTCTCCTTCAGCTGTTAGTGCTAGTGTCCAGTCGTCTCCTTTTGTTATTTTTACTATATTATTTAGTTTTGTACCAAGTTCATCTGTTACTACATATACTGGTGTAGATTTTGCTTCGTTTGTACCATCTCCTAAGTTATATGAACCATTGTCTCCCCATGCTACAATTGTTCCGTCTTCTAGTAATGCCATGGCATTATCGTATCCTACTGCTATGTCTATTACATTTGTTAAGTAGTTTTCTCCATCTGGTGATAATACTTGTACTGGCTCTGATTGATTGTCTAGGTTTCCTGTTCCTAATTGTCCTCCTGTTCCTGCTCCCCATGACCATACACTACCATCTTCTTTTAATGCTATTGTGAATGTGTTTCCTGATGATACCTTTGCTTTTTTTATTCCTTGTATTACATCTTCTATATTCTCCTCTGTTTTTGTATCTTCTTCTGATGTATCTCCTGAGCCTATTTCTTCATTATTATTATTTCCGTCTCCTGATTCTACATTTTCTACTTCTTCTATTATATTATTATTCACTACTGTTCCATCTTTTGATGTTTTACTTTCTTCTGCTGATATTCCTGTTTTTGCAATGTCTTCTTTTAAATTATTTATTGGTATAGAAAGTCCTGCTAATTTGCCCCCCGCAATTAACAATAATACCATTCCTATACTAAACATACTTATTTGTAGTCTTTTCTTTAATTGTTTCATATATTTTTTGCTGTGCTTTTTTCTTGTATTTTTGTTGTCTAAATTTATGCTTTTGTTCATTGCAATACCTCCGTTTTTTATTTGTCTCTCTTTTTCTCTTTTTTAAACCTTCCATCAGTCTTCATTTTCCCCTTACTGAAGTGACTGAAGGTTCTTTCCCCTATTTTTTATTATAAAGTTTTTTTTTGCTTTTTCAATATCCTTTTTATTTCCACTATTTTAATCACCATCTACACTATTACGGAAGGCATGTTTCGACACTTTTTCCCATAATATTAAATATTTCTATCTTTTTTGTTACAAATATGTTAAAAACCCCAAGTTTCCTTACGGAAACTTGGGGTTTTTAAATACCTACTTTTTAATATTCAAAACCATGTAATAAACATAGCTATATATATTGGATTGATTGGGAGAAGTATAATATTGTTTGGCTAGTCTTTTTTTATTTAATTTTTCACATAAAATTTAACTCATATCTGTTTTGTATTTTAATTTAACACTTACATATCCTTTATCTTTTAACGAATTTATAATTTTAGATACTCTTTCATGTGTTACTTTTACAATGTCTGCAATATATTTATTACTTGCAAAGCAACTTTTAGTTTCTTCACTTAAATACAAAATTATTGCAAGTATTATTTTTTCATATATTTTGTATTTCTTCCACTTCCAATTATTTGTACTAATCCTTCTTTTACCATTGTTCCGAGTACTGCCTCAACTGTTGTTGCACTTACATCTGGTAGTATCTTACAAATTTCAGCTTTTGAAATAGGTGTTAGATTATTTAGTACTGCATGCTCAATTCTTGCTTTCTTTGTGATTTTATTGCTATTTACAACACTAAATCTTTTATCTAATTCTTTATAACACATATATAAATTAGATAAAAAATTTTCTATAAAAGGAATATAACTATGTTCATTATCTAACCAATTAATAGAAGATAGTCTTAGTGCTTCATAATAATTTCCTTTACTATTATTTATTTGTTCTTCAAACGAAACATATTTACCAACATCAAATCCACTTTTATATAATAATAACAATGCTAATAATCTTGACATTCTTCCGTTACCATCTCTAAATGGATGTATGCAAAGAAAATCAAGAATAAAACATGGAATTAGTAATAATTGATTAATATTAGAATTATTACTTGCATCATGATATGCAAGTATAAGTTGTTCCATTGCCTCTGGTGTTTCTTTTGCTGATAATGGTTTAAATCTCATTTTCCTGTTTCCGTCTTTATCTTCTTCTACAATATAGTTTTCGTTTATTTTATATTTTCCTGCATCTTCAGTTCCTGTATATGACATCATTATTTCATGCAATCTTAAAATTGTATTTTCACTTAATTCAATATTTTCATAATGTAGATGTATTTCATTTAAACTATCACGATAACCTGCAATTTCATTTTCATTATGATTTAATGGCTTACTGTTTTGATTTACTATTTCTTCTATACGTTCATCACTAGTTACAATTCCTTCTATAGCATTTGAACTTTTAACTGATTGTACTATTGCTATTTTTTCTAATTCTGTAAATATTCTTTCATATTCATCTTTTCTTATCTTTGCTCCTGTTTTTAATGCATATATAGTTCCTGTTATATTTATCAAATTGGCTGGTAGTAATCCATTATCAAGAAAAGAATAATTAAATTTTTTCATTTTATTTCCTTCTTTCTGCATATACTCTATGACTTTATATGCATACATCTCATATTATCTGCATACATTTTATCATTTTATATGCATAAAGTCAATGATATTATGCATATGATTTTAGGATTATATTTTAAATTATTTATTTCATTTCTTATTATTGAAATATCCCCTTTTTTTATTTTTTGTCCTGCTCTTACTTTTTCTCCTACTTTTACGTCTATTCTAGATAGGTGTGCATAGAAACTTGCATACTCGTCTCCCCAAAGGTTGCCCCTACACTGTCTTCGTCTTCTATACTTATGTTAAAAGCCCCCTAGTTTCCTTATGGAAACTAGGGGAACCTTGTTCCTATTGAGTTCTATCTAGTAAGATAATCTTTATAGTATTCTATTGTTCTATTATCCGTCAACGTTTTCTCTTCTGTTTCTATTACATTAGCTTTCTTTTTTCCTTCCTCATTTGTTTCCACAATGAAGTACGCGATAACCCTCTCCGAGCTTTTCTGCTTTATGAAGTTTATATTCTTGCAAAAGAGCTTATATACAAACTCATCTGATGAAACTTCTAAACGCTCCCTTTCCTCTTTAGTTGCTTCTCTTACATAATAGTTGTTTGCCTCGATTTTTCTTACTTTCTCTAACATAGAACTCCTTTCTTTCTGCTATAGCAGGAACATCTTTGCTATTTGTTGCTTATAGCAACATAAATAAATTGTAGCAAATTTTTATGGAAAAGTCAATTTATGTAAATCTAAAAATTGTGACTATTTAAAATAACAAAATGCTAAAATTATTACATTAGAATCACATTAAAATATAATAGCTGTAATTGTTGGTGCTGTTAGGATATACGTGTTGTATAACCTATCCTACAGATTTGTGTTTGTATGTGTGATTTTATATAATAGAACCATTATCCTGTAACCATTAGTTGTTTAAAATTTTAATAATATATTGTATATAATAAATTATTGTGTTATAATTTTAAAAAATTTCGAATGCAATTCGGAATTTACATAAAAATATTTTGGAGGTTTTTTTATGCCTAATAATTATATTCATAGAACTATTGAAATTAAATTAGATGAAATGTATGGAAATTTTCCTTCTATATTAATTACTGGTTCTAGACAATCTGGAAAAACTACTGTATTACAATATATTACTAATAATAAAAATCAAATGATAAAGGAAGTTAGTTTAGATGATTTAAATGAACGAACAATGGCTTTAGAGGATCCAGAGGGATTTTTAAGAATGCATGGTGTCCCTTTAATAATTGATGAATTTCAATATGCCCCTAATTTACTATCATATATAAAAATTAAAATTGATGAGGCTAGAAAAAATGAGATGTTTGGGGATGGAAAAGAAGTTGGTACTTTATATTATTTAACTGGTTCACAAATTTTCGAAACAATGGAAAATATAACTGAATCTCTGGCTGGTAGAGTTGGAATTATTGATTTATATCCTTTATCTACTAGAGAAATGTATAAATCCGCAGAAGAAACATTTATACCAGATATTGATATTTTAAAAAATAAACAGCCAATAAAATATGAGTATATGAATAATGTATTTGACAGAATCTTTAGAGGAAGTTACCCTGAACTATATAAAAATGATAAGATTAGCATTGAGTCTTTCTTTTCTTCCTATTTAAGAACATATATAGAAAGAGACGTTAGAAAGATAGTTAATATACAAAATGAACCTAAATTTATGAAGTTTATATCTAGTATGGCTGCACGAACTGGGCAGGAATTTAATGCTTCTGATATTTCAAAAGATGTGGGAGTTGATTCAGAAACAATTACTAGATGGACTGGAATTTTGAGCAATACTTACATTATTTTTCTTTTACAACCACACATGAATAATAATATTAGTCGAATAACAAAAAGACCTAAAATTTATTTTATGGATACTGGATTGGCTTGTTATTTAACTGGTTATGTGAGTAGTGAAACATTACAACGTAGTGCTTATAGTGGACAAATTTTTGAAACTTATATTATATCAGAAATTGTAAAAAGTTATACTAATAATCAAAGGGATCCAAGAAAACATTTATATTATTATAGAGATAGCAATGGTAAAGAAATTGATTTATTAGTTATCTATGAAGATAATATTTATCCTGTTGAAATAAAAAAAGGAGCTAACCCAGGTAAAGATGCTATAAAAAATTTCAATGTTGTAGAAAAATTTGAGATGAACTCACCTAATGGCATTGTTCTTTGTTTAACTCAAGATATCCATCCCCTTGATAAAAATAATTATATGATTCCTATTGAATATATTTAATCTGATTTGCCAATAGGGACGGAGAATTCTGGCAATATTTTGCCAGAATTCTCCGTCCCTAT
>CAPYID010000072.1 GCA_948739805.1 uncultured Clostridia bacterium
TGTCAAAAATGTTTTCAGGGAACATAATACGGGTATGAATTTACCGTTTGTATTCGGCGGTATGCTCGGCGTTGGGGATTCGGTTAAAATAAGTAATTGTCACTCTCAAGGCGAGATAAACGTAAAAGAGTGTTACTATCTTGAAGACGATAAATACAATAAGCCCACCGAAATATATATCGGCGGACTGATTGGATATTGTTTTACATTATTAAATGGTAACGCCGAAATTACAGAAAGTAATACAAATATAACCATAATCGGCGATAATCACTACAATGCAGGCGGGTTTATCGGTTATTTAGAAGTAAATCAGGATACGGCTATGCGGATAACTGGCTGTTACGTTCTTGGCGATATTACGACGGGCGTAGTCGGCGGGTTTATCTGCAACGGTTACGCATACGGCGAATTGCTTATTGAAAGCAGTTATACAGACTGCGATATTACAGGGTACAGTCAAGCGGGCGGATTTATTAAAAGTTATACCGCTTCGACTGATAAGTGTATTGTAAGCAATTGCTATACTTTAAGTAATATAAAAATGCATGATGTGTTTGATTCCAAAAAAATTGTAGGATATGGATGTGGTTTCGGTTATCAACTTTCTGACATGGAAATTATTAACTGTTATGCTTTGGGCAATATAAACAGCTACCGCGGAGGAGGTTTTGCTTGGAGTTTAAGTCAGTGCAAGTTGGAACGTTGTTATTCAGATAGTAATATTACAGTAGTTTTATCAGCTTATAGTGTTTTTATTTATTCCTTAAGTTATACGGAAATTAAAAACTGTTATTCAAAAGATATTATAAATTATGATTCTAATTTAGAACCAAGTACTGTTGTGTTAATAAAAAAACTGTCGGATAGTCAAATAAATAATTTCTATTATTCGGGTAATGCCGTTGGCGCCTTTATCGACATAGTAATTAATTCAGTTGTTTCTAACTGTCATATATTGAGGAGTTCAGAACAAGCAACGGGTTTAGTCGGTAGTGTAGTAGGAGATTCATTAATTGATATTGCAGATTATAAAATGCCTGAAGAAATGTACTTTTTAGCGGATAAGCTAAATGAAGGCTCGGGCGAAGAAATTTGGGTAAATCGAGATAATGATTTTCCTGTTTTAAATTTAAAAAATTAATATCAATAGATATAATAATTTATAAAGGAGAAATTTATGAAAACTAAACAAAAGAAGAACGCAGTCGCAATTATGCTTGGAATTATTTTAATTCTTTGTATAAGTATTGTTGGAGTAATCGTTTGCCGTAATACTGATTTATCAGCATCGGCAGATACTAACACTGATAGTGTGGAAAACATCAATGTCCCTCAATTTGATGTTATTGATTATCAGGGAAATAAAATTTATGCGACTTATGAATTTGTAAGATTAAATGAAAATGATTGCAGCGTTCAAATAACAAATAAAAATGTTGCAACAGTAGCAGAAATACCAAGTGTTGGTTATATTGATGGTAAAATGTACAATGTTACAGAAATTGCTGCTAACGGATTCGCTTCATCGTCCCATCTAATTAAAGTTAAAATTGCAAGCTCAATTAAGAAAATTAATAATATGGCTTTTGCAAATTGTAGCCAACTAAAATATATGGATTTAAGAATCGTTGAAGAATTAGGGAATAGCGTTTTCTATCGGTGCTCAAAATTAGAGAGAGTAGTAATTCCAAAATCCGTGAAATCCGTTGGAAGTTATTTATTTAGGAATAATAACACTCAAGTTGAAGTAAGAGCTACAGAAAGTTCTTGTGTCGGTTGGAATAATTTATGGAATTCAAGCAATAAGAATCAAGAAGTTCATTATAATAGTACATATACCACAAATGCTCAAGTAGAATATATTTATAATGAGTTGGGCAGGTCAAGTAATTCAATAAAGGGTTTTATGTTATCTTACGGTCAACCTGACATTGGCGAATTCGAATTTTTGGATGTTGAAGAGTTGATTAAAGATAAGACTGATATCATCATTCCTAAAGAATACACATTTATAAGTGATGATAACGAAGAGGTTACTTATCCCATATTAGCTATAGCTGGGGATGCTTTTGCTTATAGTAAATTGACCAGTTTAATAATTGAGTATTCTGATGAACCAATCGAAATCGGTTCTACGGCATTTGCTGGAATAAATTCAGGTTTTACTGTAAATGATAAACAAATAACTGTAGATATAATTATTAATCGACAAGTCAAGTATTTTGATTATGAAGAAAACTTTGAATCAAATAGTGTTTTTTGGGATTCAAGAGTAAAAAATATTATTCTTCCGGAAGGTAGTAATATTGTTACTAATATGTTTAATGGTTGCAATTGGTTAGAAAACATCTATTTTAAAACGCCACAATATTATGGAGAAGATGATAATTATGAAGCAACTGAATTAAATAATGTATTAAACAGTTTAATAACAAGTGACAATGGCATAGTTAATATAACTGAAAAAATTGAGAATATTGGCGCGGGGGCTTTTAATGGTGCTACTGCAATAAAAGAACTTCATTTATCAAGTAAAATAAAGAATGTTGGTGCTACTATTTTAGCGAATTGGGATAAAGGCAACCAAAAAGTTTTTTTACATAATGAAAGTCCGATAAAGTATAAAACAGACGAAGACCCTGAAGGTTGGCATACTCAATGGAACAGTAGTTTTAAAGTAAAATGTGATTATTATGATATTAAATTTGACACTGGTGAAATTCAAAACAATATACTGGATATGCATATAAAGAGTGGAGAACAAATAGGAGCATTGCCTAACTTTGATGCCGGTCAATATAAGGAATTAAGAGGTTGGTATTTAGATAGCGAATTAATAACAGAAGAAACAATATATAATTTTGATACGGATATTGTTGTATCTGCAAAAGTTAGTGAATTCTGTAATATTGTGTTTGATACGAATAATGGTACTGGTATAAAGCATGAAATGAAACATTTTTTGGAAGATGAAATGCCTACCATAGATACGCCAAGAGCAGAACACAGATCTTTCATAGGATATTATGATGATGACAAAGGCGAAGGCAATCTTTATTTCGATAAAAATATGAACTGCGATCGGGAAATTTTAGCGGGGGAAATAAAGTTATATGCTATTTATAAGCCTATCACGTATAACATTTATTACGATTTGACAGGTATTTTCAATAATCCCGATATCCCTTTTTCTGCAACAAATGATATACGAAACAAATTTACTATTACATATTTTGATACTGTAATACTATATGAGCCCCATTGTGAAAACTTTGAATTCGATGGATGGTTTTTGAATGGTGAGAGAGTTACTATATTGGATAAAATAGGTGGAAACATAACATTAACGGCAAAGTGGAAAGGTTTATATGTTAATCCTAATCCAAACGGAACGCTCAATGACGATTCACCTACCGTCGTTTTTGGATTTTCTAGGATTATAATGGGCGCAACATATAGAATTAATATTGGACCTAATGTAAAAGAATTATATATATTAACCAATGCAAGAAAGTCAGCTGATATTACTATGAGCATAGTGGTGATGGATAAAAAAGTTGGTCCAGGCGGATTAGTTCAAATCAATAGGACTAGTAATTTAAAACTTACTATAAGAAATATTAATATAAAAGCGGTTTCAGGCAGTCATGCCATCGTTATGGATTCTGAAAAATCATTACTATTGTATAGCTATAATTCAAGTATCACTGGTTCCGATACTTTAACGCCTAAAAACGATACTCTGACTACTCAACAAGGTTCTTCTGCAATTTATTGTAAAAACTTAGTTCTTTATACAAGTGTTACGCTCAAAGGAGGCAGTAATGCAACTATGAGTACTAGGCCATTTGTTGGCGGTGTTGCCGTTTCATTAATCAATAGTGGAAAAATTTATTTGCAAAGTGATGGCATTAAAATAATAGGTGGAGACTGTAATGGGCTTATGGGCAATGCAGGCTGTGCCGTATATTCTAATGGAAAATATGAAATTGTACATAGAGAATACTATGATGTGCAAATCGAGTATGGAAGAGGTGATAAACCTAATCTACTTACTGACCCGCCATATGTAGGGTATTAAATAAAATAACATAATAAAATAACAAATAATACAATAGTAAAAGCCGTTGATAATTAGGCTCATTTATTTAAAAAGCCTAATTGTCGACGGCTATTTTGTTTTTTTAAGCACGACTATGGTCGGGCTTTTTTTTATGAATTTGTCCTAATTGTCAAATTTTTACAAATCGGAGAAATTCAAATGAAAAAAATCTATTTCATTAATACACAAGGAACAAAAACGTGCATACATTAAAAAGTATGCACGTTTTTTGTATTGTAAACAAATATATACAATAAATGTAAATATAAGTTGGTTGAAAATTAATATTGCATATGTTATATAACCAATGGATAAAGAATTGTGTATAAAAAGACACTAATTTAGGGTGTACAAAGTTCCGCGTGTGTGTTATAATAAAAATATGGAAAAATTTAGAAATATTTTAATAATTATTGTTGTCGGCTCGATATTTAGTTCTATAGCCTTGTTGTGTGGTTGTAGTATTAAAAATCAGCCGATATATTACGATTTGGTTTATATAGCAGGTGAAGGCGGTTATATAGACGGGGAAACGACACAGAAAGTAGAAAACGGCAATAATGGTTTAACAGTAGTTGCTATACCTTATGACGGTTATGAATTTGCAAAATGGTCGGATGGGAGAACAGAAGCTACACGGCAGGACATAAATGTAACGGTTGATATATCGGTTACCGCAGAATTTAAAGTAAAGGTTGCAGAGCAGGCAAAAATATATACGGTTATTTATCAGGCAAATGAGGGCGGAGCAATAAACGGTAACGCCTATCAAACAGTAAAAGATGGTGAAAACGGAACGAAAGTAACCGCCGTACCCAACGAGGGCTACAAATTTGTAAAATGGTCGGACGGAAAAACCGAAGCGGCAAGACAGGATAAAAACGTAACTGCAGACATTTCGGTGGTGGCTAATTTTGAGAAATTGACTTACACGTTAAGTTACGTTGCGGATGAAGGCGGCTATTTGCTTGGCAATGCAAATCAAACGGTTGCATACGGCGAAAGCGGAACCAAAGTTACGGCAATACCGAACGACGGTTATAGATTTGTAAAGTGGAGCGATGGCGAAACTAAAAATACCCGCCAAGATACCGAAATTAATACAGCTATATCCGTTACGGCGGAATTTGAGTTTTTGTTTGCGGGCGGCGAGGGTACGCAATTAAATCCTTATGAAATAGAAAATTACACGCAGCTTTTGAATATGCGCTATTATCCCGATAAGTGCTATAAATTGACCTGTGATTTAGATTTGAGCGGGATAAATCATGAGCCGATTTTCGACGCCAACGAATTCTTTGAAGGAATGTTCTTCGGCAATAGCAAAACCGTCAACAATTTAACCGTTGCAACGGAGAGTAATTTCCCGTCGCTTTTCGGTATGGTTTCGGGAGGGTTTATTTCGGACTTAACACTTGAAAACGTAAGCATTACGACGACAGATTACAATACGCAAGATGAAAGAACGCAATATTATGTAGGAACTTTAGCAGGATATTATGCGGGTAGAATTGACAACGTTAGAGTTAGCGGAAATATAGTTGTAGACGGTTTAAGCTATGACGGAGTAGCCGTAGGCGGGCTTGTCGGTAGAGCTATC
>CAPYID010000073.1 GCA_948739805.1 uncultured Clostridia bacterium
CTCATATTGATTTCTTGTTTAATTATATGTAACATAATACCACAAAAACCTCCTTCTTTCAAGACTTTTGGTCAAAAAAAGACCGCTTCTTTTTTTGAAACGGTTTAAAGTTTTTGTGTTGTCAAATTCTTATAATCTTGAAATCAAGTTATATCAAGCATTATAGAGAGTTCGACAAAAACTCGTCTTGGTGCCGTTGGCGTAGTTATCTACAACTTTTTCGGCTCTCTTGACGATTGATACAAATATCAATCAATTTATTAAAGTATATCATATTTTTGATAAATTACAATAAAATTATAATAAAATTTATAAAAAAGTTTAAGCGATTGTAAAACAGGTATTCAAAAATATATTACACAATAATACTACTTATATCTTCTGCATTTGCGTATTTCGTCAAATATTTCTTTGCTACATCTACAGATTTTTTAAGTCCTTCAATTCCATTAAATGAAATCAAAACTGTTAAAATTTCTTTTGATTTTTCTGTAATCATTGCTCTTGTTGAATCGCTTGTAGGACTTCCATATGCTCCTAAGTTATCTGCAAATACTGGTAGTTTCTCAATATTTATCATTTCTTTTCCAATGCCTTGATATTTTTCTCCTTCTTTGCCAATTCTAAAATTTATACTACCTTGTAAATTTCCCAAATCATATGAACCTACAGAATATCCTGTTTCTATTGAGATTAAATTATTTGTGTCTACAACATTATTTATCTTATATAAACCTTTTCCTTGTAATATTCTACGAATTAGTGCTTCACTTGATACTCTATAACGACTAGGTTCTTTTCCTAAAACCTTATATGCTTCTCGTGATGTTTTAATATTTATTTGGTCTGTTAAATTTTCTAAAGTAAATGTTTTTTGAATATTATCAATAATTTCATTTTCAATATAATCCCACAATTCCTTATTAGTTTTAATTACATTAGTTTTATAAAATATACATCCTAAATTTACATTACAATCATCTTTCAATCGCTTGTCTATTTGAACTTTCATTATTTGCTATACCTCCATTTTCTATATTTTCTTTTACAAATGCTTTCACTCTTTCTTTTAATGTTAATTTCTTACATACTCTTGTACCTGCTTTTCTTTTAAGTTCAGCTATTTCAAGAATATAAGATATATCTTTTACTGATATAATAAAAGTAATACCTCCAGACTTTGCAAAAGCAAGTGCATTTCCTAATTTTGAATACATACCACCACTTCCAACTGATGATTTTGTTAGTTTAGTTCTTCTAAGATAATGATTTCCTCTATCAACTGTTATTTCTTCTACCAATCCATTATTACTGTCTAAATATCCTGCTACATTAGTTATTAAAAATAGTCTATCTGCTTTTATTGTTCTAGCTAAATCTGATGCTAAAGTATCATTATCACTAAATCTTTCATTTCCTCCATCTTCTAATTCTTCTTCATAAACTGTATCATTTGCATTTACTACTGCTAAAATTCTTTTTTTAAAACATTTTTCCATATTCTTTACTGCTGTAGTTCTTTTTAAGTCTGATTTTCCAGAAAGCAGTACTTGTTCTGTAAGTATTCCATAAGAGAAAGCCTTACTTTGTATAATTCTCATCATTTCACTTTGTCCTATTCCAGCTATTACAGATTTTTCTGTTGTTGTTAAATTTGCCCTCTCTGATAATTCTTTATATTTCATATACAATGAGTTATTTGTTGTATTTTTTAATTTCTCATATTTATTTATTTTTTCATTTAATTTTTTTGAGAAATCTATTTTATCTTGCAATTTTTTATATTCTCTATACAAATCATTATTTGTTGTTTTATCCTCTTTTTCTAATTTTTCTACAATTTGCTTTAAAATAGCTTTCCCACAAGCTACTGCTCCACTAACAACTAAAATAACTTCGTGTCCTCCATTAAAAATGTCTTTTACTGTTTCTAGTAAATTTGATAATACACTTTCTTTTGCAGTACCATCTTCATTAAAAAGCGAAGATGTACCAATTTTTATAACATATCTCATTTTATATCACTCCCATAAATTATATTTTTATATAAGAAAAACACAAAGAATTTTTTGCTCTTTGTGTTTACTATATAATATCTATAAATACAATATTACGGTCGTTTATCAAACACTAAAGAACACCAATTCATTTTTGAAACTGGTGGTGTAGGTATATTATTTATCATATAATTTTGTTTTACTATAATATTCATACCTTTACTCCTTTAGAATTTGTATTTTATGAAAATTATATTACCATAATTTTTTAGATTTGTCAAATTTTTATTTTACATAATTTAGATATTTGACATTTTTATATTATTAAATAAATATAATGCTGTTTGATTTTGTTGTTCTTTTGTCATTTCCATAATTTTAGCCATTGCAAACATTATAAGATGATATTTAGCAAAATTGACTAAAGTAGTTCTATATTCCTTATCAATTTCTTTTAGCATATTATCAAAATATTTATACATCTCTGTTTTATCATATTTTAAATTAGTGTAACTACTGTCACTCATACATATTGCAAGCCTTAATTTATTTGTTAAATCCATATCATTTATCATATTTATTAAATATTTAACTTTATCATTTTCCATATTCAATTTACCTCCATATTAAAATCTAGTATCATTTTTCTTTCTATCTTTTAAACTTGCTATTTCATCTGGCGTTTTAACTTTTCGTCTTACATTATTTGCAATTTCATTATCGTTATCATCAAAAATACCATTTCTATATAAGTCATCACTAACATATTTATAATGCTCATCTTTATCAAATCCAATCTTATTTTGAAATTGTTTCATTAGATTACGCCAAAATCCTTTGAATTTTTGCACTTCTTGTTTTAGTTTTTCTTTTTCAGTTTGTAATTTACCTATAATCTTGTCTTTAGTAGATAGTTCCTTTTTCAAACTGTCAATTTCATTATCTTTTAATTCTATTTCATATTTTAGAGAAGATACTTCTCGTATTGTTTCAAAAGTAGTGTGTTCAAAATCTTTAATTGCCATATTTAAGTCGTTTACACTTCTAACAGTTTTAGTAATATCTTTTACATCTTCCGTATAATTTTTGATTTTCTGGACATCCTCGTTTGAAATAATCATATTATTCTTGTTTAGCTTAGTAGGTTTTAGATGACTTAATATCTCATATATATCTTTACTGGTGTTATCAAGCTCTTTAGTTTGTGTATTTGCTTTTTCAAGTTTTTGTTCTTTCTTTTCTAGTTGTTTCTTGATTTTTCTGTAATCTCCCATATCTTTAACATTTATATCTTGATTTCTGCCTTTTTGCTTTTCTTTTAATCGTGTATTAACCTCATAAAACTTGTTATATGACTTAATACAAGCATTTCTCATTTTATCTTGTATTTCAGTTAGTGATGTTTTTGTAAACAATTTACTTTTTCCTACTTGTTTTTTCATTCCTCTGGTGCAATTTTCAATTATAGGAACTCCTATAATGTGCATATGTGGAGAAGTTTCATCAAAGTGTATTGTTGCATTTGCTATTTTAAAGTCTGGTACAATTTCTATTAAATCTTTGATTTGCTCATTATATACATCAACCATTTTAAATCTATATCTTTCGTCTTTATCGTTCCAAAAGTCCATATCTCCAAGTTCTATTATAATTTCACAAGCAATATCATTCTGTGAATCGCATACTTTTTTGAAGTAATCTTCGATTTTTCTATCTTTACGAGTTTGTTTGTTATTATATTCAATTCTAACTTGTTCAAATTCATCTAAATATACTTGTTTAACATCATTTACAATATCATTTGTTCCATAAATAGTTCTAATTAACTCTCTTTGATTATCATAATCTCTTAAATTATGTTTGTTTACATCTGATAAATCTTTTGCATTTTGAATTGCATTATTTGATAGAGAAGTTGTTCCAGATAAATTTTCTTTTGCAACTTTCTTTGCTAATTTACTTTTGTTTTTATCACTACCTAAGTGAAAAGAATATGCTAATTCTTGCTCCATAAAGTACCTCCTTTGAAATTTCTTCGTAGCACAGGACTTTGGCTTTGCCACAAGTCCTAACCCCCTATATGTTATGACATACTATCATAACATGGGGGCTCTGCGAGGCAATAAATTTTATCTCACAGAGCTAAAATTTATCAAATTAACTCGCTACAAAATTTATATTTGCTAATTGCAAATACAAATTTATCCTCGTTAATTTGTTGTTG
Organism: uncultured Clostridia bacterium; assembly: GCA_948739805.1. Lineage (GTDB taxonomy): Bacteria > Bacillota > Clostridia > TANB77 > CAG-508 > CAKPSH01. The sequence goes on from CAPYID010000073.1 coordinate 4,222, forward strand.
CAACATAGATAATATATAAAGTAATAGTTGCAACAATTATTCTGTTTTTTCTTCGCAGAATTTTACTGGCTTTACACCTACTGAAATAGGAGTAGGCTCTTTTGTATAAATTACACTATCATTGCTTTCATCTGGTATATAGTCAAATGCAGTATCCATTTCTTGCATTTGAAATTTTTCTTCTTCATTGATGTAGATTATTCCAAATCTATAAGTTTCCATTTTATTATTTGGATCTAATTTATAGTAATCTTCTAATGGGAGCACTCTGACAATAGCACTATTATCTTCAGCAAAGTTGAAATAAAATACTTGTTTATCAACATAGTATGTTGCCTCTGCATAACCAACATCATAGTATTGCCTTAATCTCATAATGATTTCTCCGACTTCTTTCTCTGGCAAATAATTGCTAAATCTAACACTACCAAGCACATTACCTAATATCATAGGCTTTGTTGTATCTATATAACCTTTATCATATAATTCTTGACAAGGCTTACAGATTGAGTCTCTAAAGTTAATTTGATTTACAACTACTTCGTTACCGACTAAAGCAAGTTCTATATTGTCAACATATTTCATTATAAGTTCTGCTTGTTCTTGTCTAGTGTAGTCTTTCCACATTTTAGTTCTTGCTTTATATTCTTTTTCTAGCTTAACCTTGTTTATAAAATCAATATCTCTTTTTAATAATATATCTTTTGGTGTAAATTTTAGTTCTTCAGTACAATCAGTAGTTTCTAGTTTATTCTGTAATTCTTCAATAGCATTTTCGACTATTTTCTTTTCTTCGTTATATTCTTTTAATTCAAAAACTCCATTGATATAGGCTTTTTTAATTCTTTCAAGTTTGTTGTTTTGTTCTTTTATTTCTTTTTCTAATTGTTCTTTAGGCTCATCAAATTTTTGCTTTATCATAGGCAAGAAGAATT
>CAPYID010000074.1 GCA_948739805.1 uncultured Clostridia bacterium
AGTTATGATAAGTGAAGAATACAACTTAAATCCCAATTTCATTAATGTATTTCCTGACATATATAAAAAATATTGATATCATATTTGCACAAAAATAAATTTTGTATTATATAAACATAATAATCGAATTTTGCTGAAATTTCAAGTAAAAAATTATATTTTAGTAGTACCCAGATCGAAAACGAATATATGTATTGTATATAATTATGAAATGAATAAATAATAGAAAAAAGAAATAATACTTTACAGCGTCACAGAAAGTAGTATAAGGGAGTTAAAACCGAAAAGTATAGAATAATACCAATTCAATAAATATCGTCTGAAATGAACGAATATGAGCGTCTAGTGAGCTATCTTGAATCCAACTGTTGCAAATTTACAATGGTTCAAACAAAGGTGTTGCAAATTTGCAATGCAGGTTATGAATGTAAGTAGAAAGTTAAAAAACAAGAAAAAGTATACAAGGATTACTTATCAAAGCGTCACTTAATAGCTTTATAAGTTCGGACAAAATAAAAAGAGTTCATGAACATATTAATGCACAATACTTTCGCAGACTATGTAATACCCATATTTTCCTAACAAAATATTGTTCTGAAATAAAACTATCAATACATTAAATCTGTATTGGTAGTTTATTATTTTGATAATTACCATAAAATGCAAACATATATTCCGAACGAATATACGAAAATAATATTGACAATTACATTCATATGTTCTATACTTATCTTCAAGAAAAAGCTAAATGAAATACAAAAGACCTATCCAAATCATGCAAACGGTGCTGCAACACCTCTGAACAGATAGGTCTTAACAAAACACACAAATTCAATGCCAGAACTGGCGAGAATTTGACACACAGCAGAAACGCTATGCATATTTCATTATTGCATATTTACTTATCATAAGTCAAGTAATTTCGAGCATTTCTGCAAATTTTCCGAACAGATATTTACAATTACAAAAAATTAATTATAGAGCCTTATTAAAAAAGACATAAGGATTATTTTGTGTACCCAAAATAAAGAAAAAAACCATAAACTATATATTTCTCTATTTATCAATCTAAATTTATTAATAATGCTGAAATTAAAAATAGAATAAATAGAAGTATACATTGAACAGCAAATTTTTGTTGTTATTAAAAACTAAACATAAATATAACAGAAAGGGGATATCTACTATGAACAGAGAGCAAAGACGAAGACAAGCAAGAGAATGAAATTAATATTACTAATGCTAAAGCCGTTTGGTCTAAATGAACAAAAAGGATAATGCGGATATAAATGTATCTTCCCGTCAAATTTGACGGAGAGTAAGAATTTCAATTACATTTTAGTTGATAGATAATTCACTAAAATTGTAGAAGTAAGTAATATCATAGGCAGTTAATAAAAAAGCTGCTTATGTATAACAAAAAAATAATAATGAAAAAATGGAGGACAAGTAATTATGACAAACAAGCAGATCAACACAATTAATGGGTACTTTAACACAAAACACATGGACAGAAAACAGTTGGAATCGGTATTAGATTTTGACAATCTTACAATGGATGAAAAATATATTCCTGAAATTATGGAGTTATTAAAGTCTGGATATAACGAAGATGAAGAAAACATTATTAGAAGTTATGTGCTCTTTGTAAAGAACAGAAGTGATTCGGGTGATATTGCGTGGGAAGTTTTTGTTTCTAAGCTGAACGAATTAGAGTTAGAAAATTCAGCATTGGGCATCAGAGTGCAGAAAATTAGTGAATCCGCATATTGGGAAGTATTTTTTAATCATTTCGATTTGACATATTATGAAAATGGTGAGGTCAAACTGACATTTAATCAGGAATGGTACAAAGAATCAGAACAAGAGAATGCTTATGCATTTTTGGCAGAACAGGATATTAATATAAATTCAAAAGAAAGTAATGTCATAACCAAAATTGCGGAAAGATGGGAAGTATTTTCACAAGAAGAAAAAGACAGCATTATTTCAGCACTTGATGCAATCTATTCTACGCATTATGTAAATAAATCAAGAGTTGATATAACAAAAAAATCAGTTAAGAGTATAACAATGAGCAAGGCTGATTTAACACCGGAGGCAGGGATAAGGGACTATCGTATTGAATTTACAGATGGGGATTACATAGGTTTGCGATTTTAAAATGTAGAAATGTTATTTATCATAAGACGGTGTACTGTATTTTACAGTATACCGCCACAAGAGAGGAGAAAATATATTATGTGCAGGGTAACTATAACCTGTAAAGAAAATTGAAACCGTTTTAGAAATAAATGAGGAGGAATAAAGTAGTGATAACTGTTAATAACAAATTTGATGTAGGGCAGGTAGTGTATTATATCGGCAGAAAATGCATTCCATATGGTAAAAAGAAAAAATTAGTTTGGAAGGTAAAAAGTAGGGAACCTGTTAAAATTTTATGTATTCACTATAAACATAAATTACGTGGTGAATCAGAATTAACCTACAATATTGAAAAATATGGAAAGGTAAGAGAAAATCATTTATTTACAGACTATGAATCTGCATATGGTGAATGCAATAAACGTAACAAAATGGAAGAAGTTAGTAAAAATGTAAAATAGATATGAATTTTTGGTATCTATTATAAAAATAACATATTAAAAAATGGAGGTAAAAGATATTACGACAAACAAAGCAGTTAAGTTAACAGGTGTGCAGGTAAAGGATTTATTAACAAAGGCAGTTGATGGTATATATTTAAGCCGAAAGTTTGAGGTTATGACAGACTTTTATAATAAGTTTTCAATAACAAATGATGGCTTGGAAATAACAGTAAATGATATGCTTACGGCTAAGATACCGATTCAAGACGATGCAGAATATATTAATTTTGCAGTCGGATGTGATCTTTCTGAATCTGAAAATGAAGATACAATTTACGAGGAATGGGAATCCAGTACATATTTTGGATACAAATTTGAGATTGCAAATATTATGATTAGTTTCAATGTTACTACTGTAAATGATTGTAATTTGACATGGGAACAGTTCCGAGAATTAGTTACAAATGAAAAATATATTAGTTTCGAAGTACAGAATGTTGACGGTGGTTTACATATAGATATGAACCACGCAAATATTTATTTTTTAAATGTTGATGATACATATTTCAACATTTGTTCGCCATATACAGATATAGAAATTGACAAAGAAATTGTGGCAGCTATCTATAATGATACAACAACATTAAAAGAAGTTTATTATAGGATTGAATTTAATAATGGAATGTCTGATTTAGCAATTGAAGTCGAGAAAGACTCAAAAATATTTCCTAACTAAAAGCAGTATTGTATTTGCAATTGAAATATAGACTAGGAATTTTGTGATATGTTGTGCTTGGATTTATTCAGTTGTGACAACTTATATTGCGTTTCATGAGTTAAGTTGTATTGGCAGATCATAATTGATTTTATTAGGGTCTGCCATATACATAGCAATTATATGAAATGTATTTTATTCAACTTTCTTTGTTACACATTTGTGTGTGACTAAAGGAGTAAACAAAGAAGATATAAATAAAATATTAAATGTGGAGGGGAAATAAGAAATTGAATAATAAGTTACAAATAGAAGTTTTAAAACGATACTATGATATGCTTTATCCAGACAATCTGAAAGATAATGAGTATGTAGCATTATTCTTTATGAAAACGGATAATAAAGGGAATGTAATAGTTGATAAAAATAATAAAAAGGTAGAGTTTCATAAATTTGTTAATAGTTTTGAAGAATATCAAAAGTGTATTGAAAAATATAGATATAACTATCATGTATATAATGCGCTTGCAACTGTTAAAGCTGATTCAGATGGTAAACCTCAAAGGCGACAAGGTAATATGAAACGACAAAGAGTATTGTTTATTGATTTTGACAAAAAGGATTACCCTATGTTAAAAGATGCTCATGATTTTACAGGGATAATTAAAGAAAAATTGCCAAACGTATTTTTACACGCTGTTTATGATTCTGGGCATGGATATCATTACTATATAATTATTCCGCCTACTTGTAAAATAAAAGAAATAAGTGATTTTAACAAGGAAATAAGTGCATTAGTTGGCGCGGATACAAATGCTTGCAAAGTAACCCAAGTGGCAAGAGTACCATGCACTTTTAATCGTAAAAAACCGGATGAGGATGGTAAATTTCCATTAGTAAAAGAAATTGATCATTATCAAAATCATTTGCGTCAAGTTGCGAATTTTCATCCTCTTAATGTTGAAAACTTAAAAAGGACTGTATATTATGCAAAGAAACAATTTACAACTGAAAGTATTCCAGAACTTCCATATCAAAAATGGGAGTATGATACGGGGGGTTATGATATAAAACAATATAATTGCCTTTGTACTGAAAAAGTATTTCGTGAAGGCGCAGACATACATGAGCGAAATACATGGTTAGGCAGAATAATTATATGGCTAAAAAAACAAAGGTATCTGGATTATAAGATAGAACAGTTGTGTCAGGAATGGAATACCAGATGTAGACCACCCAAAAGCATTGCTGAAATACAAGATGAAATAGAAGGTTGGTATAAATGGATTTCAGAACATGGTATGTTAATCGGTGGTTGTTGGTGGAATATTAAAGATGAAAGAATAAGTGAAATAATTTGCAGGCAATGTGATAAATTTCATTGTAAACAAGCTATAAATTCCTATGAAAATATGAGTATATCAGAAGATGTGGGAGTGAAAATGAACGAAAAAGTTTTGACAGATGGAAAATTGAGTATAAAAGGAAAAAATGTAATGTCAGGATACGAATATTTAGTTTTAACCGTTTTAGATAAATATTTACCTAAATCAAGCAGAATACCCTTTACAGTTAAAGATTTAAAATATCGTATGCAGTATAAAAAAAGTGGTAAATGGCAGCTTTGTATGGATATAGACACATTAAAATCAACATTAGAAGATTTGGAGAAACATAATTGTATAAAGCTGTCTGATCCTATATTAGCACAGAAAAATAAGAGAAAACTTACATATGATGATAAAATAATTA
>CAPYID010000075.1 GCA_948739805.1 uncultured Clostridia bacterium
TTCTATATTTTATTAAAATCTTCTTTATTTTTTCCCCAGATTATTTAACTCATATAAATACTTTCTCCTGTAAATATTTTTATATTTCCTATATGGAAGTTAATCAATCTCACAGGTGTGGATTTAAATGTACAATTTCCTGCAAATTGGGAAAGAGCAAAACAGATTAAATTTGCTCAAGGTTTTACAAAACCTGCTCCCCGTGATTATGTTGGTACTGCTCCTCTAGTTGCTCCAGAAGCAATAGCTGTGTATAATTTTACTAGACAACATAATTTTAGATTAATCTTAGCTTATCACACTCAAGGAAGAATTATATATTGGAAATACCTAAATTACCTTCCAGATGCCTCTTATTATATAGGTGAACAGTTTTCACAATCTAGCGGATATGCTTTGGAAGAAACTCCATATGGCTCTAGTTTTGCCGGATATAAAGATTGGTTTATACAAGACTATAATCTCCCTGGATATACAGTTGAGGTAGGTTTGGGTACAAATCCTATTCCGATATCACAGTTTAATACTATTTATTATGAAAATGAAGGGATTTTAGTTCTTGGAGCAGTGTTGGCAATTTAATGAAAAAGATTTCGAGAAGGAAACGGGATTTTACACCTTTTCCTTCTTCAAAAAAACTGGAAAATAGAATACATTAATTACTAAAATGAATTTTGTTGTATTATTTTTTCTATTTCTGATTTTGAATGAAATCCTACTGAAACATTCATAATTTTACCGTTTTTAAATAAAATCAATGTTGGAATACTTAAAATTTGATATTGTCTTGCTATTTCACTCTCTTCATCTACATTTACTTTTCCAATCTTAACTTTCTCCTTATATTCTTCTGCTATTTGTTCAAGCACAGGTGCAATCATTTTACAAGGTCCACACCAAGTTGCCCAAAAGTCTACTAGTACTAATTTTTCTGATTGCAATACTTCCTCCTCAAAATTTAATTTTGTTAAATTAACTTCTAACATATTTTTCCTCCTTTATTTTTGTTTATAATAAAGCATACAGTGACAGTATCCTTCAAACTTTGGATCTTGTATCTGTTCACGAAATTCTTTACACATACACTTTGTATCTTTATTTTTTTCCATTCTACAAGGACAATATCCATCATTTTTCTTCAAACCTTCTTGAATTGTCTTTACTATTTCCTCGTCTTCATTAAATTCTATTTTCACTTTTACCTCCTTCTAACTAATTGATTTTATTAATTTATAACATTTTTCTAATGAATTAATTTCTCTATATATTTTTCTAATGTTTCTTTATTTATCATTCCTTTAAAAGATTTTAAGATTTTTCCTTCTTTATCTATAAATAATGTTTGTGGAATTGAATATATTCCATAAGCATTAGTTGCGCTAAATTCTGTATCAAAGAACAGTGGAAATTCATAATTGCTGTTTTTTACAAATTCTTTTACATCTTCTACTGTATCATTATATCCATCTGTTAAATTAACCATTAGAAACTCTATTTCTTGATTATTATTTTTATAAGCTTCATTAAATTCAGATAATTCCATTTTGCAAGGTCCACACCAAGTTGCCCAAAAATTTACAATTATAGGTTTTCCAAAAAAATCTGATAATTTTACTTTTTCTCCTTCCATATTTAAGACTTCAAAATCCTTTGCTTGATTTGCTTGTTTTGAATTTTCTTGTTTATTTTCTACAATTATTTCATCTGGTGAATATTTTTTAGTTAAATAATTATAGCCAAATATCGCCAATATAATAATTATTATAAAACTAATTAAATACACTATAATTTTTAAATATTTTTTCATACTACCACCTCACACAAAAGAATATAATAAATTGTTCATTATTCCAAATGCCATTGCTATACCAATTATTATTAAAAATATTCCACATATATTATTAATTATTTTATAGTGTTTTTTTATAAAATTAAATACAGAGTTTAGCTTTTTAATGAAAAGTGCTGAAACTATTATTGGAATTCCTAGTCCTAATGAATATACAAATAATAATGATATTCCTTTTAATACTGTTCCAGAAACTGATGCCATCATTATTGCAGACCCTAAAAAAGCCCCTACACATGGAGTTAAATTCATTGAAAATATTACTCCAAAAATGAAAGCTGAGAATACTCCTGTTATTTTTTTATTATTTTTTCCTTTACCTTTAAAAATTCGAATATTTATAAATTCTAAATAATTTAATCCAAATATTATCACTATTATTCCACAAATTATATTTACTATATTTTGATAATTTTTTAACAATCCACCTATTGTTCCAGCAAATATCCCTAATATACAAAACACTACTGTAAACCCTATTACAAATGCTATTGAATTTATAATTGTATTATTTTTTTTATTAACATCACCTGTAAAATATGTTATATAAATTGGAATCATTGGTAACATACAAGGTGATATAAAAGATATTAATCCTTCTAAAAAAGTAACTAGATAAATCATATTTCCTCCATTATATTATTTATATTTTACTCATTTCTTAATCTTTGAAGTTTGACGGTATTCTCTTGATAATGAACACTCATATCGTTAGATATATACATTAATCAGAAATGTTATTAATTAGTTCATAGTTAATACTATTTCTTATTTCTTGAAATTCTCCATATTTTTGATTTATATCTCCTAAAATATTATAAAAAGTAACATATAAAAATAAATTCATTTTATATCTTGCTTTTCTTTTGTATTAAACATATATAAATTTATCATTTTAAGATTCCAGACTATCTTTTATTGCATTAGCAACTACATTTGCTAATCTTACTGGAACTGCATTTCCTACCATCTTATATCCATCAGCTACATCTGTATAATAAAATTTGAAGCCATCTGGAAATGTCTGAATTCTCGCACATTCTCTTACCGTTAGCCTTCTGTATAAATTCTCTTTTCCCTTTACAAACTCTCTTTTATTTTTTTCTACAAATGTCATTTTAGGTGCTTGTGGATGTATTGGTGCATGTCTACCTCCAGCTTGTATTGTAAATGATGTTTCATTCCAACTTCTAACACGATTTCTTGACATATATATAGTAGAGAATCCACCTATCATATATTCATTATTAGGGAACTTGCAATATACACCATTGGTTTTATTTTTTTCTAGTGCTGGTATAGCAGTATCTTGCAAATCTCCAATAGCATCTTTTAAGTTTATTTTTTTTCCTAATGGTTTTGGAAATTTAAAGTCAATATCTAAATCATCTCTAAAACCTATGTAAAATACCCTTTTTCTATCTTGTGGTACACCATAATCAGCAGCATTTACCAAATATATATTAACATTATATCCTGTTTCTTTAAACATTTTTATAAAATTTTGAACTGCAGTTTTATGTTTTTCTGCTAGCATTCCTGATACATTCTCTGCTACAAAAAATTTTGGTTTCTTATCATTTAGAATTTTAATAAATTCATAAAATAGTTTTCCTCTATCATCTTCTATACCCTTGCATGCTCCTGCTTCACTCCAACTTTGACATGGAGGACCACCGAATGATTCCATCGCATTCTGGTATTTCATTTAATGGTATTTTTCTTATATCTCTTTTATCTAAATAATTGCTATGATTCTTTTCATATGTCTCCCAAATTGATTTGTCAAATTCATTTGCCCATTCTATTTCAAAGCCTGCTTTTTCAAATCCTAAATCTAATCCCCCAGCCCCAGAAAAAAGACTAATAACTTTCATGTTTCCTCCTATTTACTATATGTTATTATATATGCTTCATTTAGTATTGCTGGATTGTCTGGATTTTTAATTTTTATTTTTGCCATAGTCAACTCACTATTTCTTATAAAATCTTCAAATTCTTTTCTATCTTCTTTACTAAAATCTGCATATTTTTCTTCATTTATAATTGCAAAAAAATTGAATTTTTTTTCTAAATTTTTTTCATATACATATTTAAAAACTGTCCATGGATTTTCTATTCCCCACATACCACGAACTCTTAAATATGTTATGCCTAATGGATCAACTTTATTTACTCTACCTAATTCTCTAGTTCTGCAAATTCAACTCCAGGTATAGCCTCTACTCCATCTTTGATTTTTGTTTTTATTTTAGTGTATGTTTCTTCACTAGCACAATAATCCAATCCATATACAAAACTTAAATTCATTAATTTGTTTTCATCCACTACACCAACTGCATATATTATATCCTTTTCATTCCATTCTTCAGCATCTCTACAATGATTACTTATCATTGTACTATCAGCAAATAATTTATGTTTTGGATATGAAGAATTTAAAGCCAAAGATGAATTGCTATTTTCTATCTTTTTGACCTCAATAGCATCTCCATTTCTTAGCATTGCATCTGGTGGATTAGAGTTGTTTCCCAAATAACAAAATGTTTCACTAATCATTTCTAATCTTTTTTGTTCATCTGTAATAGCATAAGTGCCTGCAAAAATATCTTTAATATATTCTTCTAAAGCATCTCCCATACTATTTGCTCTATTATGAGTATTATAAAACTCTTTTAATTCAAATGTAGGTGTTTGCACTAAATTAATAATTGCTTTTAATATATTATTTTTCAAAATATCATCATCCTTTCCCTAATGTTATTACAAAAATATATTACCACATCTTCTAACTTTTTTCCATATCAGTACTAATATTTACGAAAAAAATATTTTCAAATAATATAATTATCATATTAAAAGTAGATACTTTCCATTTTTTACTTTCTCTATTATCTTCAATTGATTTAATTCTTTAATCGTTTTATTTATTACTGAAATTGAAACATTTAAATTCTCAGCAAGTGCTTTTTGAG
>CAPYID010000076.1 GCA_948739805.1 uncultured Clostridia bacterium
AACGAAGAAAAGAAAAAATGTGGATTGTATATGAGAGTTTCAACAGATGAACAAGTAAGAGAACGGATTTAGTTTGCCAGAGCAAAAAGAAAGACTAGAAACTTTTTGTAAATTCAAAGATTATGAAATAGTAGATTATTATGAAGATGCTGGAATAAGTGCCAAAACGGGTAATCATAGACCAGATTTTGAAAGATTAAAAAATGATATTAAAGCTAAAAAGATAAATACTATTGTTGCTCTAAAGCTAGATAGAATAACTAGAAGTATTTATGATTGGGAAAATTTAATGACATTTTTAGATGAGAATAATGCTTATTTAGATTGTGTAAATGATGAAATAAATACAACAAGTGCAAATGGTAAGATGATTTCAAGGCTTTTAATGAGTGTTAGTCAAAATGAAATTGAGAGAACTAGCGAAAGAACTAAAATAGGACTAGCTGGTGCAATAAAGTCAGGACATATTCCACACGTTGCACCATTAGGCTATAAGCATGAAGATAAAAGATTAGTAATAGATTATTCTACTAAAGATATTGTAGTTAGAATATTTGATTTATATTACAATGGCTATTCTTATCAGAAAATAAGTAATCTATTTAACGAAGAAAAAGTATTAGGAAAAGATAACTGGAGAGATTCAACAATACAAACTATTCTTGAAAATGAAATATATAAAGGTGATTTTGTTCACGGAAAAAGAACAAAACACCCAACTTATTATGAAGATGTAGTCGAGCCTATTATCTCAAAAGAAATGTGGGCAGACTGTCAAGTACAGAAAAAGAAAAATTCTAGGAGCTATCAAAGAACATTAATTTATTTGTATTTGCAAAAGTTAAGATGTCCTAAATGTAACAGAATACTAGGAGGAAAAGCAACTACAAAGAAAAATGGCAATGCCTACTTCTACTATTATTGTAATGATTGCAAAATTGAATTTAAAGAAAAAGTTATAAATGACTATTTCAATCAGTTTATTAGTGAATTAGTAGAATATGACTCTGTTGTAAATCAATTCTTCTTGCCTATGATAAAGCAAAAATTTGATGAGCCTAAAGAACAATTAGAGAAAGAAATAAAAGAGCAAAATAACAAACTTGAAAGAATTAAAAAAGCCTATATCAATGGAGTATTTGAACTAAAAGAATATAACGAAGAAAAGAAAATTGTAGAAAAGGCTATTGAAGAATTACAAAACAAACTAGAAACTACTGATTGCACCGAAGAACTAAAATTTACACCAAAAGACATTTTACTAAAAAGAGATATTGACTTTATCAATAAAGTAAAACTAGAAAAAGAATATAAAGCAAGAACTAAGACTTGGAAAGATTATACAAGACAAGAACAAGCAGAACTTATAATGAAATATGTTGATGATATAGAACTTGCTTTAGTTGGTAAAGAAATAATTGTAAATCAGATTAACTTTAGAGATTCAATTTGCAAACCTTGTCAGGAATTATATGATAATGGTTATATAGATACTACAAAACCTATGATATTAGGTAATATGCTTGGTAGTGTTAGATTTAGTAATTACTTGCCAGAGGAAGAAGTCGGAGAAATCATTATGAGATTAAGACAATATTATGATGTTCATTATACAGAAGCAACTTACTATGTTGATAAGCAGATGTTCTATTTTAACTTTGCTGAAGATAACTCTGCTATTGTTAGAGTGTTCCCTTTAGAAGACTACTATAAATTAGATCCAGATAATAAAATGGAGACTTATGAATTTGGAATTATCTATATTAGTGAAGAAGATAAATTCCAAATGAAAGAAATTGATACTGCATTTGATTATATACCAGATGAAAGTAATGATAGTGTAATTTATATGAAAGAGCCTACTCCTATTTCAGTAGGTGTTAAGCCAGTAAAGCTCTGCGAAGAAAACACAGAATAATTGTTTGTAACTATATAAATATATCTACTATGTTGCAACAACAAATTAACGAGGACAAATTTATATTTGCGATTAGCAAATATAAATTTTGTAGCGAGTTAATTTGATAAATTTTAGCTCTGTGAGATAAAATTTATTGCCTCGCAGAGCCCCCATGTTATGATAGCATGTCATAACATATAGGGGGTTAGGACTTCCGTCAAGACGAAGTCCTGTGCTACGAAGAAATTTCAAAGGAGGGATTCTATGGAGCAAGAATTAGCATATTCTTTTCACTTGGGTAGTGATAAAAACAAAAGAAAATTAGCAAGAAAAGTCGCAAAAGAAAATGTATCTGGTACTACTTCTCTATCTAATAATGCAATTCAAAATGCAAAAGATTTATCAGATGTTAATAAACACAATTTAAGAGATTATGATAATCAAACAGAATTAATTAGAACAATATATGGGACAAGTGATATTGTAAATGATGTAAAACAAGTATATTTAGACGAATTTGAACAAGCAAGACTAGAATATAATCAAAAGCAAACTAGAAATGATAGAAAAATAGATAATTATTTCACAAAAGTATGTGAATCTCAAAATGATATTGCGTGTGAAATAATAATAGAACTTGGAGATATGGACTTTTGGAATGATAAAGATGAAAGATATAGATTTAAAATGGTTGATGTATATAATGAGCAAATTAAAGATTTAATAAAAATTATTCCAGATTTTAAGATAGCAAATGCAACAATACACTTTGACGAAACATCTCCCCATATGCACATTGTAGGTATTCCAGTAACCTTAAATTGTACTAGAGGAATGAAAAAGCAAGTAGGAAAAAGTAAATTATTTACAAAAGCAACACTTACTGAAATACAAGATAAAATGAGAAATGCTTGTATAAAGTCTTTTAATAAGTTCTATGATATGGATTTTAAGCTAAAAGAAAAGCAAAAAGGCAGAAATCAAGATATAAATGTTAATGAAATGGGCAATTATAGAGAAATTAAGAAACAGCTAAAACAGAAAGAGCAAAAACTTGAAAAGGCAAATACACAAACTAAAAAACTTGATAATAGCAGTAATGATATAAACGAAATATTAAACAATCTAAAACCTACTTTGATGAATAAAAATAATATGGTTATTTCAAACGAGGATGTCCAGAAAATCAAAAATTATACAGAAGATGTAAAAGATATTACTAAGACTGTTAGAAGTGTAAATGACTTAAATATGGCAATTAAAGATTTTGAACATTCTGCTTTTGAAATAGAAAAAGAAAATCGTTCACTTAAATATGAAGTAGAACTAAAAGATAATCAAATCGATAGCTTAAAAAGGGAACTATCTACTAAAGACAAGATTATAGGTAGATTACAAACTGAAAAAGAAAAACTTAAACAAGAATTACAGAAATTCAAAGGATTTTGGCAGAGTATTATGAGCCATTTTCATAAAAGAATTTGCTATGATAAAAACGAAAATTATAAAATTGTCAGTGATGATTTATATAAAAACGGAATATTTGATAACAACGATAATGAAATTGCAAATAATATTGCTAGAAAAGTAACTATACCAGATGAAAACAAGCAAACTAAAAATAAAAAGAGAAATAATGATACAAGATTTTAAAAGGAGGAAAATTGAATATGGATAATGATAAAGTAAAATATTTGATAGATATGATAAATGATATGAATATAAAAGATAAATTAAGATTAGCACTATGTATGAGCCAAAGTAAATGGTCAGGTCTTATATATAATACTAAAGAAAATTATGATAAATTTGATAGTATGCTAAAAAGCATAGATGGAGAATATAGAACTACCCTTATAAACTTTGGAAAGTATAAACTTGTAATGTTTGCAATGGCTAAACTTATGGAAATGGAAACAACAGAACAAAATAAAGTTGCATTATATTTATTTAATAGCATAAAGTAATTCGTTAAAATTTTGAATAGTTTGACTTGAATTTTATGTAAAATTGTAGTATAATTAAGTTATAATAATCGCAAAAGCGAGAATTGAAAGGAGAATTTTTATGAAGGTCATTAAGGAAGGCAAAGAAATTAAAGGTACTATGCGGGTAATATGTAAGACTTGTGAGGCTGAATTGGAAATACAGGCTGGAGATTTAAAAAAGAATCCTGGCGACAGACCATTCGACCCTACAACTTACTCCTACAAATGTCCCTGTTGTCGACGCACAAATTATCTGTGCTACAACGACCTGACAGAAGAAATTTACTTCGACCTTAACAATTAGGTCAAAGAATTACCACCCTCAATAAGATTTACAGAGGGTGGTTAATTCGTTTTTAGTTAATAAATCCTAAAAAAAATAATCCTACTATTGCAATTTATAGAAATTATGATATACTTTAATAAATTGATTGATATTTGTATCAATCGTTAAAGGTGTGAAAAAAGTTGTAGATATCTACGCCAACGGCACTGTTCCGTCTGCTTTCAATATTGCTGTGAATCCATTTCCTGTTTCTATTTGTGGGGTTGCGATGTTTTCTGCTTTTGCTACGTTTACAATACACATTGCATTTACATTTTCATATTCTTTATGTGTTCCATATATCGTTGTATACCCTTCTTTTAATCCTGTTACCAATCCTCTTTCGTTTACTGTTGCGATGTCTTCGTTTGTTGATGACCATGTGAAGTCGGTGATATTTGTTTTTCCTACCATTGCATTTGGTAAGTCATCATTTTGTACAATTTCTAATTGTAGTTGTTCGCCTGTTTTTATGTATGCTTGTTTCTTGTTTAACTCTATTGTTGGTGCTTCCCACCATAATATTGGATAACCATCGTTTATACCAAAGTCATCGTTTTCATAGGCTGTGCCTAGGGTTTCTGCATATGTCTTTAAATTCTC
>CAPYID010000077.1 GCA_948739805.1 uncultured Clostridia bacterium
CCGATGAGCGACTGAAAGGAGCGGGGAAAACCAGTGAACGAAGCGAAACTGGATGTTATTGTAAAAGCAATAAATCTTATGGAATATACTATGACAATTACATCAAACCGAAAGAGGTATCCAGTTAAGCATTTAACATTGGTAAAACGCATCCAAAATCGCTGTATGGATATATATGAATATTTGCTTGATGCAAATAGGCTGAAATTGGATACTTCAAAATCGGAACGCCAAGAATTACAAACAAAAGCAATTTCATGTTGTGATAAGTTGTCTTGTTATGTGGAACTTTCTATGAAATTGAAATTAATTGGAAGTGATACAGTAGGATATTGGCAGAAACAAATAAATGATGTGAAATATATGAGTATTGCATGGCGTTCAAAAGATAAAGAGAGATAATTTTAGGTTGTTTGTTGTATGACCCACTATGTTCAGTACGTTAACTCCAATGGCAATGTGAACTACAACGATTGCAACTGGAATGACAAAGGCGTGCGTCCGTTCTGGATCGGAAGACGAATGAAAGTAAGAGAAACACTGAAATTAGAGTCCCGATATCAAAAGAATAAACAACCTTTCCTGATTCAAAAATGTCAGGATAAATACAAAGGAACAAAATACTATGATAGAAGATAAAACAGATTTTGAAAAAGTAGTAGATTTCGGTAATTTGTATCAAGCATATTTAAAATCTAAATCAGGTAAAGGTTTTTCAAAAAGCAGTCAAAAATTCCAAGTATTAGCTCTTGATGGAATTCGTCAAATAAAGAGAAGATTAGAAACTAAAACATATCAAGTATCAAAATACAATGAATTTATAATATATGAACCGAAAGAGAGAGTCATTAAAGCATGTTCGTTTGTAGATAAAATTGTACAGCATAGTTTGTGTGATAATGTACTGATTCCAAGATTGAATAAAGAGTTTATTCAAACAAATTATGCTGGACAGATTGGCAAAGGTACATTGTATGGATTGGATTGCTTAAAAGCTCAGATGTATCTTGCATATCAGAAGTATGGATATGATTGTTGGATTATAAAAGCTGATGTTAGCAAGTTCTTTTACAATATCAATCACGATATTTTGAAGGATATTTTGAAATATTTTATAGAAAATAAAGAAGTGTATTGGCTGTGTGAGAAGTTTATTGATAGTACTGAGGGAGTAGGACTTCCATTAGGTAATCAGGTTAGTCAAGTATTTGCTCTTATATATTTATCTGGATTGGATCATTTCATTACTGGAGAACTTGGCGTTAAATACTATGGTAGATATATGGATGATTTTTATTTGATAGTTCAAGATAGAGAATATGCAAAATGGTGTTTGGAGGCAGTTTATGAGTATGTATATACACTTGGATTGGAATTAAATGGGAAGACACAAATCATTCCATTTAAGAATGGAATTAAATTTTGTGGCTTTCATACATATGTGACTTCTAACGGGAAAGTAATCCGAAAGCTGAAGAATGAAAATAAACGTGCTGCTAAAAAGAAATTCAAGAAAATGGTTGGATTAGTAAGCCGTGGAAAACTTAGCAAAGATAAATTTTATGAGAGTTATAATGCTTGGAAAAATCATATATCACATGGCAATTGTGTGAAATTAGGATATGAGATGGATAGATATGTAGAAGAGTTATTTGGAAAATAAAAGAGAGGTTCATTATGAATTACGAGGTAGAAGATCAGTATAACGTTTTTATCAAAGATGTAGGGACAGGTTTACTTTCTCACGAATTATATTTAAGAGAAGACGAGTACGAAGATGAATATTCTCATAGTGTGATTGATAGAGGACATGTATTATTATCTGAAAGAATTAGAAAATATCTACATGATAAATTACCCAATCAGTATTGTGTATTTGTAGATTGGTGTGTTCGTGTTATGTCAGTAGAAATGGCAGAAAAGAAAAATATTAGCAATTACAAAAACTATATTGTTAAGTAGTTGAATCACGAGTTTTAAAGGGAGAGATTGTATATGGATTATGAAAATTATTGTAAAATACTTGAAAACGACTTAAATGAAAAGGGGATGAAATACATAAACTGGAAAATAAAATTAAATTATTAGAAGAAATAATTAGTAATGCTTCTAGTAAATTAGAAGAATATTATCAGCAACAGAAAAATAGTACATATTTTGGTAATGATGGTAAGAGGCTAATTTGTAGAGTTATCGAAAACTGTCAGAAAATTATAGAAGGAGTATTTGAAATTTAATAAACGAAATTTCCGTTTTAAGAAAGGAGAAAATATGAAACTTGGTGATATATACAGACATAAAGAAAATAATTCTATTATACAAATAGACAGTTTTGCAACTCCAATGGGTAAAATCGGAGAGGGAAATTCTATTATTGTTTTCAGACAAATCGAAAAACATAATGAATTTGAAATTGGCAGTTGTCCAAGTTTTAATGGGTATGGTTCGCAAGAAGAAATAGAAAAAGAATATGAACTATTAGTTCCACAAGAAAAATTGAGTGAATATCAAGACTGGAATGATATTTTTGAATTGTTGAAATGAGTGGATGAATCGAAGGTTTCAAGAGGAGAAAATATATGAGTTGGTGGGCTCAAGATTTTAAAGAAAGTAAAAAAGTAAATATGAAAGTTGAATACGAAAATACTCCGATTAGACATTTAGCTGTACAATGTCCAGATTGTAATTTTTGGTTTATGGGACATGATATTATTAAGAGAGAGTGCTTGTTTAAACATCAACTTACAGGTGCAGAGTGCCATTGTCCTAAATGTGGTAGTGAATTTAAGGTTGATTATGAAAGTGATATTGAGGAAAGTGGCGATTTCCCAGAATTTTATGACAAATGTTTGAAACAAAAAGTTACTTGGGAGTAATGTCAATAAATGAAACATTTTAACTTGTTTTATGTAATTTCATTATTAATTATTAAATAAATCATAATTGCAGAAATTATAATTTCAACGATTGTTAGACCGATTGGTATCCAAACTGTCATGTTCATTTTAAATAATGAAAAGTGCTTGGGACTGTTTGGCGAACAAGGGTATTTAAGATATTGTTCAGGAAAATTATCACTAATAATAAGTGTGATTTTATTTCTTAATGTTGTTAACCTAGATGATTCAGAAAGACAATAGAATAAAAATACAAAACTCAAACACAATCCTGATATTGGATACAGGAGCAATGGGATTGCATGAGGAATTTGGATGTTGTTAAAAAAACTAATAGAGATTGGCAAAGTTATAACAAAGAAGATAACAATAAAAGATTGTACCATTTGTTTTCTAAAGCGATCCAATCTATATTTCCATTCATCATAGTATATATTTAATAATTCAATAGGGTTTGCATTTTGTTTTTTCTTTCCCATTAAATCTCCTTAATAGAATTAAACAGTAGTAGTTAATAAATAAATTAGGAATTAATATTCTTGAAAAATATATCGACCAATTGAATTGATGTAATAACAGATTTTAAATTAAATTTCATAGAACTAATGAAATAAATCATTCAAGACTAAAATTGGAGGTGATTTAAAAATAGAAAATAGAATCGGAGAAGAAAGAAAAAATAATTTTGGAACTACAATGAAAATTATTAATTACAGAAATTGTGATGATATTGTGGTTGAGTTCCAAGATCAATATAAATATAAGAAAAATACGACATATGCGAATTTCAGAAGAGGTCAAGTAAAGAATCCATATGACAAAACGGCATGTGGAGTTGGTTGTGTTGGCGAAGGCAAGTATTTGACAAAAGAGAATGGCAGATCAACAAAACTATACTCTTGTTGGATTCATATGCTTGAGAGATGTTATTACGAAAAGAATCAAAATCTTCATCAATCTTATTATGGAACTTGTAGTGTTTGTGATGAATGGTTGAATTTTCAAGTGTTTGCAAAATGGCACGAAGATCATTTTTACAAAGTAAATGAACGTTTGCATGTAGATAAAGATATTCTGTTCCCAGGAAACAAAGTATACTCTCCTGAAAAATGTATTTTAGTTCCACAGCGTATCAATGAATTGTTTGCATATAAGCCTAACCCGGATAAACCGGAAAAGTTTTTTTGCATTTCCTCCACGTTTCAAGTACAATAAAGAAAACATTGGAGGATGTATTCATGTTACTTATGGATAAATACGCTGACAAGATTTATGGTACGATCACTTGCTATGACCGTATGATCATCCAGGGATATATCCCCGGATGGAGCCATGCCGAAGGCATGACCGGCTACCTGAATGCCAACAACATCCGTATTTTTGATTTTTCAAATTTCTCCCAGCCCCTTACAGAACAGGTTCGTACAAACGCCCAGCGTATTGCAGATGAAAATGGCATTGAAATTGAGTTCATCCGTAAACTGCGTGCTTTCCGCAAGGATGACCGGATTCAGGAAATCATCCAGAAAACCGGAAAGACCGAAGGGCTGGTCCACATCTTTTCTGCCATGGAACAGTGCAATACTTATAAGCCATGGCATGACAAGGCCACGGGGAAGACATTCCTTAAATTTGACCAGAGCAAATGCCTCCACTATTACTTCTATTTCATTGACAAAGAACTT
>CAPYID010000078.1 GCA_948739805.1 uncultured Clostridia bacterium
TCTTTCTCCCGGTCGCGTAGGATTTTGCGCATCGTTCCGCCCGGTTATTGGAGATTGGGGGTTCTCTAATATCTGCAGGTTCTATCTTTAATATTGCAGATAAAAAGCCAATACAAGAAGGTTTTTGTAGGTTGCGACATCGCAAGTACAAGAGGAAAGCAATCAGAGTTAAACTTTATTTAAAGCATTTTCTAATATAATTATTATTTTTGAAAGCGTAAAGGATAATGTTAGGGCATTTTTTGTAAGAACATGGCTCGGAAAAACGAAAGAGAAGAATAAAAATGTCACCTTTTATACCTTATTATGCAGTATCCTCTTAGGTTATCTAGCCCTAGTATAATACAAAATAGGAAATAATACTATCTTTTTATTTATTCTAATGTAACTTATTGTATGTTGACTTATTGTATTCGGAGTGTTATTATCAATACAATTAAGGAGTTGTGTTGATATGGATATTGTTAAGGTATTTGCAAGCAATCTAAAGAAATATAGAACTCAAAAAGGATTATCACAAGAGGCTTTTGCTGAAATATCTGGTTTACATAGAACTTATATTAGTGCAATTGAACGGGAAAAGCGCAGTATTGCCTTAGAAAATATTCAAAAAATTGCGGATGCCTTGGAAATAGAAACCTATTTATTATTTATTGACAAAAATGTTTCTGGATAAAGGAGATCAGCAATGAACAGAAGTGAATATTTTAATTATATAGAAAAAAAACTGAATATTCTCTCTTATCGTATAAAAAATAGAGGTAAGATTAATTTATTGGATTTAAATATCTATTCAGAAACATTTTTTGCAGATCTTATGAGTCACTTGCTAGGATACAATTTAAAAAATATTAACCAGATAAAGCAAAACACAGAGGGCATAGATTTAATTGATGAAAATAATAAAATAATTGCACAAGTTTCATCAACTTGTACCAAGCAGAAAATTGAAAACTCATTAGCCAAGGAAATTTTTCAGGTGTATCCGGATTTTAACTTTAATTTTATTGCAATTGTTGGTGATGCTGACCAATTAAGGACTAAAGCTTTTAAAAATCCACACAAAATCTCTTTCAACCCTTTAAGTGATATATATGATATCAATTCATTGCTTAATATCATTTTAAATTTGGATATCTCTAAACAACGAAAATTATATGAATTTATTAAGAATGAATTGGGTAGTGACATAGATATTGTGAAGGTGGATTCAAATTTGGCAACTATTATAAATATTTTATCGCAAGAGAATTTTTCAAATATTGTTGATTCACCAGAAATTAATCCTTTTGAAATATTAAGGAAAATTGAATTTAATGATTTATTATCTGTCCAACCAACAATAGATGATTATAAGATTTTTTACAGTAAGTTGGATGAGAAATATAAAGAGTTTGATAAACAGGGAACAAATAAAAGTATTTCTGTTTTATCAATTATACGTAGTCAATATATTAAATTGGCAGGAAAAATATCAGATTCACAAGAATTGTTTTTTTCTATTATTGATAATATTATTGAGTTGATAAAGAATAGCAAGAATTATATAGAAATTCCATATGAGGAATTGGAAATGTGTGTGTCTGTTTTAGTAGTTGATGCTTTTATACGTTGTAAAATATTTAAAAACCCGGAGGGTTATAATTATGTTGTTACCAGATAATATACATCCAGAATTAAGTATATATTATAATGGAGCGTTAGTTCTTGATGAATTGCGGCATAAAAATTGTCAATCTATTTTACAGCTATTTGCAAAAATGAAAGCAAAAACAGATATGTCTTTTTCTACTTTTATTCTATGTCTTGACTGGTTATATTTGATTGATATTGCTAAAATTAATGAAAAGGGTGATATTGAGATATGTTCATAAAAAGACTTATAATAGAAAATAAAGTTAAAATTATACGTGACATAGAATTTACAAGTGGTCTTAATTTAATACTTGATGATACTCCAAGTGATGACTCTAAATCAACGGGAAATAATGTAGGAAAGACTACTGTTTTAAAATTAATTGATTTCTGTTTGGGGGCAAATTCCAATATAATATATACTGATACAGAAAATAAAAAAGACATTTATACATTAGTAAAGGATTTTTTAGTTGATGAGCAAATTACAATTACTCTTATTTTAACAGAAACATTTGACGATCCTGATAAAAAACAAATTGAAATTCAAAGAAATTTCTTAACAGGAAAAAAGGCAATTAGAAAAATAAATGGAAATTCTGTTTTAGCGAAAGACTATGAAGATGAATTAGAGAGAGTTATTATGCCCGATAAAAATATAGAAAAACCAACATTTAGGCAAATCATTTCTCATAATATACGATATAAGGATGAGAGCATTAATAATACTTTAAAAATTCTAAATGCATTTACTACAGATGTAGAATATGAAAGTTTATATTTGTATTTATTAGGCTGTTCTTTTAATGAGGGTGCAAAAAAACAAGCACTGACTTCTCAAATAAATCAAGAAAATATTTTTAAGGAACGATTAGAGAAAAAGCAAACAAAAACTACTTATGAAATTGCTTTAGCATTGCTAGAAGATGATATTACAGTATTAAATGAGAAAAAATCCTCTTTTAATCTCAATGAAACATTAGAAGAAGATTTAGATCAATTGAATCTCATAAAATATAATATTAATAAAACAAGTTCTTTAATAAGCAAATTGGAAATACGTAAAAATTTAATTGAGGAATCCAAGCAAGAATTAGATAATAGTATATCACATATTGATTTACAGCAATTACGAATATTGTATAATGAAGTAACTTTAAATATTTCAGGTATACAAAAAACATTTGAAGATTTAGTTGCTTATCACAATAACATGGTTGTTGAAAAAGTGAAATATATATCTCAAGATTTGCCGCATTTAATAGAAAAACTTAATAATTCTCATCATGAACTTTCATCACTGTTAAAACAAGAAAAGGAATTGACTGAACGCGTTTCAAAAGGAGATTCATTTGAAGAATTGGAAAAAGTAATAGCTGACCTTAACGAAAAATATAGAGAGAAGGGTGAATATGAAAATATAATTAGTCAATTAAATGAAGTTGAAGGTAATATAGATAATCTTAACAAACAAATAGAAAGTATTGATCAATATTTATATTCTGGAGATTTTGAATCACTTTTAAAAGAACAAGTTAAAAAATTTAATAGATATTTTTCTAATATTTCACAAGAATTATATGGTGAAAGGTATGGTCTTACATACAAAAGAGAAACAAATAAAAAAGGGCAGCAATACTATAAATTTAATGCATTTAACGCAAATATGAGTTCTGGGAAAAAGCAAGGAGAAATTTTATGCTTTGATTTAGCTTATCTTCTCTTTGCTGATGAAGAACATATTCCATGTTTACATTTCTTGTTAAATGATAAGAAGGAACTTATGCATGATAATCAGTTAGTTAAAGTTGCAGAATTTGTTCAACATAAAAATATACAGTTAGTTATTTCAATATTGAAAGACAAATTACCAACTTCTATTTTGAATAAATCACATATAGCAGTAGAACTTACACAAAACGATAAATTATTTAGAATTGAAAATAATCAGTAAAATTACAATGTGCATATTGTAAAGTAATTAAGCTATTGGATAAAAAAGGGTGTCGGAAAACAGATAGTTCCAAACAGCCCCTTTTCTAATGTAAAATGTTTATATAACTCTAATGTACTTATTTAATAATTACCAACATTTTGAGCATTTTCCTTTTCCTAATTTTTCTGCTTGCTCCAATGTAACTTTTCTAGCCTTATTGGGATTCATATTACCACAGTCATTAACTCTATGATACTTGCTTCCAGTCGCTGACAGCCATACATATGTAGTTGCTTGTGGCTGCGGGGTTTCAACGATAGCTGGCTGCGTTACTTGTGGCTGCGGAGTTTCAACAACTGCTGCCTGACCTGCCTGCGGCTGCGGAGTACCTACTATTGTTCCCTGCGCTGCCTGCGGTTCTGATGATTGTGCGGCTTTGGCAGCAGTAAGGCTCGCATTGCGGATTACTGTTGATGCCTCCGGAGTTATAAAATATTGATTATCAATACATACAACAGTACCATTCTCAAGGCACTGATTAATTAGGGCTGTATCAGTTGAAGCAAATGGAGTATATGAAGTTACAATTTGGCTATTCCCATCCGTATCATCAGGCGCAAGCGCACCAGTAGGATTAACGCAGATACCGTTTGCATCAAATAGGAACCAGAGATTGGAAACTTCCACCCATGATGAAGTGACAAAGGTGCCATCATCATTTTGGTAATGGATACCTGCAGCATCCTGGAAATATTTTTCATCTGCAAGGTCAATAAAAAGACCCCATGGCAGGCACAGAATCGTTTTTATCTGTATAAACGCAATCATACAGTTCTCATAGGTAGAATAAATCGTTTCCATTCCTTCTGTTTTTTCTTTCAGAATTCGTTCACAAAGAAAGGACTGGTGTTCTGCTGGAGGCATCCACCAGGAGCACATTTTTTACTCCTGTAAAGAGCGTGTCAGATGG
>CAPYID010000079.1 GCA_948739805.1 uncultured Clostridia bacterium
GGATTTGTAGTAACAATGGTTCTCTTCCGTCTCACGGTTGACAAGAATATAGATTTTGTTTCCATATGATATTAAACTGCCCTGAACAACTGGCGCATTCGTATAGTAGTAGAGTGTAATCCTGTCTTCATAATTATTTCCATCATCATTACGCCTCATAAACGCCCGAAATTCATTTCCAGACGTATAAGCTGTTAATTTCTGCCCTCGCGCTCCATAGTAGCGTCAAATATCGTTTCAAGCGGCGTATACATCAGATTAGAGCCCATGATATCCCCTCCTAACGTGTATAATACATAAATGTAAAGTCAGAGTCAGCATAATGCATTTCTGCTTTGATTCGATTGATTTCTGATCTTAAATCTTTTAATCTGTTCCTTAATGATGTGGCAGCTTCACCCGATGTAACAAATTCAGTTTCAATTTTGCGGTACATGTCAATATTAGATAACAGTGTTTGCAAAATACTGTATACTGTCTCTAACAATTTTGCATGGTCTGTATTCTTGTCAAATGTTTCATATGCATCCAGGCCATTTTCATTTAAGAAATTTTCATATACTTCTTTTGGATAATACTGCCTGTTGTTCAGTTCAACCATTAATCTTTCGTAGTTTGAAAATCCTGATCCTAATTCATGATCGGGTGTTCTGTTATATTGATTGTCTGAATATTGTTTGATTTTAGCTGTTGTACTTTTCATAAAAATTATTCCTCACTTTCTTTTTTACAATTCTATTTTTTTTTGATAAAATTTTAGATAAGATTTTAGTTTCCTATTTTCTTATCATAAAGGCGAGAAGATAAGATATATACAGAACAGTTTCGTATCATTTAGATAAGAGATAAGATTCTATTTCAATTTTTTCTTATCTTATTCATGATAATTTAGAAATCAGTAGTAATGATAAGTAGTAGTAGTAAAATAGATTAATGATTATTTGAAATGTAATAAACAAAGAATTTTAAGCATATATAAAAAAAACTTGACTTTATCACGCCGTAGGCGAAATAATCTGGTAGAAACAGGAAACGGCTTCTGTATCAGAGGGCAGAGTTTCCCTAGTGAAATGAAAAAGAAACTCTGCCACTCTAAATTTGAATAATCTGTATATCACAGGTATCCGTATTCTTGTAGAGCAGTTACAATCTATGAGTGCGGTCTAATTATCTCCGCATGGACTTTGATAGTGGTCGATCCACGCCCTCACTACGCACCGTTTCCCGTGCTTGTCCATTTCCGCATCCTATATAATAATCATATAGGTGCCGTAGTCAAGTATACCCTATGTACGTCTAGGCTTACTTTTCCGCCCCCGTGTGCTATTCTTGACCAATGTACAGGAATTCCGTACCAATATGAATCCTGGTTAGGCTTATGAGGCCCTGCACACGCTTCAGCCCCTTAGGTATTGCAAAACTGATAGATGCAGCTTTGCCACCCTGACAATTCTCTGAATGAGCTTGCCAATACTAACTCTTTTATTTATACAGGAGTAAGTCAAACCCTGTCCAACTCTGCGATTAGTATTACTTATTATATAAATATTATTACTTTTCTATGGAAAATAAATAAATTTAATACACCAGTACATATGTTTATTCTTGACAAAATAGTGTCTGTGTCATAGAATATACCTTATAAAAGGCGAAACTTAATACAGCTCGCTATTTTTATTTTTTGAAAAATGTACCGAGTTGTTTTTTAATATTTAATTTTTGTTTTTTAGCAAAACTGAACACAGCTCACTACACGTTTTTTTCGAAATATGTACTGAATTGTATTAGTAATCGATGTACAAAGCAAAACTTAAATCAGTTCATCACCTTTTATAAATATTGTACTGAGAGTTGAATATTTATTATTAAATTTTTTGTTTTAGTAACCTGATTGGTAATCAAGTTACAATACGAAAGTATATTCTCCTTTCTTTAAAGTTTTTTGCAGCTTGATTGGTAGTCAAGTCACAATTTATGCAAATTCGATTGGTAGTCGATTTTGCAGTTTTTGTGCAAGCATCGTCTGGTAAACGATCTGGCACTCAACGGAGGCATCTGGTAAATGTTCCGTTGCGAAATTTTAAAACAAAAAAACAAGCGATATGAGGTTGAATCTTCATATCGCTTTTCTCATTCTTGATTTCTGACATTAAAAATCTAAAAATAATATTGCAATATTCTGATTAACCTTTTATTTCCAAGTTACTCTCTATTGTACAAGTAAATTAGAAAAATTGCAATACCATTTTTAAATTTCTTCAATATACTAAGTATTACTTTTAATATAACAAATAATACTTAGTATATAATTCTGAACTATGTCAATAAATTGAATCACTTTCTTCTAATAGTGATCTATTTTCTCTGACATATTTGGCCATAAGCATATTTAAGGCTGAGTTATTAGATATACCCTGCATTTTATTTATTGTTGTAAATGCGTTATACATCTTTACATTAACTTTTGCCGATATTTGTTTATCTTTCATCCCATCTTTTGAAATAATTTTTTCAATAGGTTTTTTAACATCTATTTTTTCTTTTGCTTTTTTAATTTCTTCTTCTTTCGCTTCTTGCTCATGTACAGAATCTAGTAATTTTCTTGGCATAAACGACGCTCCCTTTCCTTATAGATAATACTTTATATATAATAAATATTACTTTTAATATAACAAGTATTACTATATTTTGTATGAAATATCCATATATTCTTTTGCTGCTCTTGTTTTTTTATTGGCTAAAACAACTGGCTTACCATCTACAATAGTCCTGTTTACGTCTGCTGAATCTCTTATTACACCTAATACTGTAGATTTACTTTCTAGTAAAGTAAGTACATCCTGATTATCATTTGTTTTTGCTTTAAACATTGTAGCAATAATTCCAGTCAACACAAGATCAGGATTCAGCGATCTGTCTCCATCACCACTTTGCACGTCTGATATTGTATTCATTAGTGCTTTTAGTCCTCTATAAGCAAGATATTCTGTCTTAACTGGTATAATAACTTCATCAGCAGCAACAAGAGCATTAATAAGTAATGTTCCAAGCTGAGGTGGGCAATCAATAAAAATATAATCAAAGTATGGTTTTAATTTTAATACAGCTTTTCTTAATTGCACATCACTATTTCTCCCAACAACAAGTTTTGATTCTGTAACTGCAAGATCAATATTTGATGGTATAATAAAAAGATTGTCTAGTCCTGTACTTTCCACATTAAAAGCACATTCAGCAGGATTTGTTTTTCCGTCAAATAATTTGCAAACATTAAAGTATTCAAATTCATCTGCATCTGGATTCATAGCACAACTAATTGTCAAACTAGCTTGTGGATCTAGGTCAATCATTAATACTTTTTCACCAATCATAGCTTTTGCAACTGCCAAATTATATGTTGTTGTTGTTTTTGCTACTCCTCCTTTTTGATTAGCCATAGCAATTACTTTCATCGTTTAATCTTCTTTCTCTTATATTCTAAGTATTACTTAATATATAATAAATAGCACTTAGTATTAAATATACTATAATAAGTATTACTTTTTGTCAATTGATTTTCAATATAAAATGATAAAAATTACATATTGAAAATCAATTTTGCATATGCTATAATTGAAACAGGCAAAAAAGATACGATAGTTCCATGTGAACGAAGAAACGAATCCCTCAACCGTGGTGCAACACAGTTGAGGGATTCTTCTTTACTTTTATACTGGCAAAGCACCCAGTAGGTTATTTGTTGCTCTTGTCATCACCATCTAACCATTTGATGATGTAGTGGCAAGCTACACCAGCCGCAACGGTGATTATAAAAGATACGATAAACTCCATGTTAACACCTCCTCCCGTTGCCGGGTATCGGTTGAGCAACATGGATATTATAACGTATTTGATCAGTATCAGCAATAATGATATTTTTTATGGATGAAACTCAAAAATTTTCTATGGGTAAAAAAATGTGTATTGCTATGTTAGCTGTCCCTAACAGGGGTCAAACACTATCCTCTCACGATATCACACCCCATTACTACCATATGCCCTAGAACGCTCTAAAACCGATTTTAAGACGTTTTTTTACTTAGACGAACTATTCTAGCCTAATATCAAAATGCCCTTAAATCGGCTTATATCGCGTTATAGAGTCAAATGCCATCTCATACAAAACGCCATGCCATAAACACCACATGCATTCTGAACGTACTTCTAAGCACAATAAACACACCTTATAGCACTCTCATAACGTCTTATAACGCCCATACAGGCAAATACAGACACAATAAAAAGCCCTGCAAGGTTATTCCCGCAAGGCTCTTTATTCTATCCGTATTCATGTTATATCTGACTCATACTA
>CAPYID010000080.1 GCA_948739805.1 uncultured Clostridia bacterium
ACGATATAGAAGCAAAAAATCAATGGATACAAAGTAAAAAATTTAGTGTTTATGGGAGGTTAAGCCTAAAATCATTAGCCTCGTTATAATTTTTTGCGGAATTTAGGTTATAATAAAGTTATGTCCCGGTATGAACTCGTCTATTATATAATCATTAATGAAGCCACCATAAATATACCATAATTTAGGTTCATTTACCATATATTTTCCCATAAATTGTTCAGCATATTTTCTATATACAGTTCCAGTAAATTTAATATCATATTGAAATTCATTATATG
Organism: uncultured Clostridia bacterium; assembly: GCA_948739805.1. Lineage (GTDB taxonomy): Bacteria > Bacillota > Clostridia > TANB77 > CAG-508 > CAKPSH01. Next base: position 282 of record CAPYID010000080.1, read on the forward strand.
CAATAATATTTAAAATTTTACACAATGATACATTTATTTTTAAAATGTTTTCATATTTTTTCCATTTTGATATATCATTAACATCATAATAACAAAATCCGTATCTATCATAAAAAACATCCTTTTTTTTAATTTTAGTATAACCAATATAATTAAGTAAGTCAGTACTTCCTATAATTCCTGTTTTTTTTGAACTACCAGTTTTTATCACTTTTATATTAGGAATACAGGACAAATATAATGCAGCAATTGTTCCTATATTAGGTTTTTTTATGCCCGAACCACCTGAACCGGTTATTCCAATAACCATGTTATCTGATTTAATTTTAGCTTTATTAAACCGATTTAAAAAGTTAATGCACTCACTGAGTTCAATTTTTAGATCGCTATATTCTGACAAAATATCTATCAAATATTGAGTATTATCACACAAAATATTTTCATATACTATTTTTAAAAATTTTTTTGTTGTCATTTTTTATTCCCATTTAATCTAAGTATTTTATTGAGACATTTTTTATCTAAATTTACTTGTTATGCGAGACTGCTTTATTACGAGGGTTATGCACATGATAAAAAACATCACCACATAAGCGGTCTTATAGCTTGTTTGGGACAATAATACACCAAGTACTATAACGATAATTCCCTTAAAAAGACTCGAGACAAGACTGTTCATAGACAACATTGTACTTTTTACATCTTCTGAGGGGATGTTTTCCAAGATAATATTCTGCGCAATTAATCCCCAGCTTCCGAAACAGATTTGCTGTATACCAATTGCAAAAAATATGATCCAAAGGTTTTTCGCAAATGCAAAACATAAATACGAAATGGAAATCCCTATGATAAATAGACTAAATATGGTTTCCAATCGCATTTTGTTTATCAGTTTTTTGGAACTCTTTGCGCCGATTCCTCCCAAAAGCATAAAGGAAGCATATAGAATGCCGATATACTTTTCAGGAAAATCAAACTTATCCAATAATATTTGGTAATACTCAAAGTTAAAAATCAACAGAGAGGTAACCACTGCTGACAATAGTGTTATCCTCACTACAACAGCATTGCTGAATGTATACTGTAAAACACCAAATGTGTCCCGTAGATACTCCTGAACAAGATGCTTCTTTCCCGCTTTCGTTTCTGCTTCAGCTTTAATGTCTGGCATTGTGCAGATCACAGCAAAAACCACGCAGCCCAGAAACGCTGTAAATCCAAAATTATATGTATGATTTATACTATATAATACACCGCTGAACAGAAAAAATCCGGCACTGATATAGCTTCCCCAATATTGAATTTTACCAGCAATGTCTACATACTGATCTTCTGTCTGTGCGTTGATATAATCGTGGAGATATCCTGCGTCGGCTCCGGAGATAAAGGATGAACTAAATGCCAGAATAACCTGTGTTAATATGAAACCTGCATAATTTGGCATAAGCACATAGATCCCTGCATGTAAAGCGAAAAGGACTGCCCCGATTGCCAACGATATTTTCTTACTGAATTTATCAGCGATGATGCCGGTCGGTAGCTCTGTCAGAGTCACTACAATCGAAAAAATTCCTTTTAAAGTCGCCACTTGCCCTTCGGAAACACCATGTTCTAACATATAAAACACTCGAATACTCGTAATCAGGCTCGTTGTCAATAAAGTCATTATGATAAAAAATTTAGTATAATTTTTTTGTTTCATAATACCCAATTACCTCTTTCATTATAGTTAATATTATTATTTCTTTTTTGAAATTGTTATCAACTTCCTCCATCGAAATTGTATTTAATTTTTTTATCATCTGATTATATACTTTTAAAGAAGGCCAATTAATAACATTATCGTTGACTCGTACCATATTTTCTTTGCGATTTGATATATATATTTTTAGTATAAATTTATTTTTTTGCCCGCATCCGTATATAACACAATTACCACAGTTAATATCAATTCTATTAATTATTAAATATATGTCTTCTAGCAATAACATTGTAAAATCAATAGCGTGGGGTAATCCGTGCACAAGTGCATTTTCACGGTCAACAATGGGAAACTGTATTTCTAGTAGATCCTGATTCAAAAATTTGTCTATACTCATATAACGTCTGTTATAAGCGACAATATATTTAATATTAGCTGTTTTTGCTAATATATGTATTTTATGTATATGATCCATTTCTAATGAAAGTGGCTTTTCTAAAATAACACTTTTTCGATAGCCATAATTTTTTATCAACATCTCAAAAATATTGTGTTTATTGCCTATGGGAACTGCTATAATAATAATGTCAAAATTATTAACATATTTTTGTAAATCATCAATCAGAATAAATTTCAAATTATATTCTTGGGCTAATGCTATAGTTTTTCCTGTTTCAGATGCCGAGCAAAGAAAAATTTCATTCTTAGAAAATAATAATAATCCTTCGCAAAATCTTCTTCCGCTGTGCCCGCCACCTATTATCAAAATCTTCATATCACACTAACTTTCCATAAAGCTTTTCATCAATTTAAGTTTCCATAAATCTATTTCCTCTGATGATAATGTGCTTGTTGAACATATTGAATGTCTTGTCCATTCATCAGATTCAAACCAGTATTTATTTGTCATTCTAATTCCATATTTTTCCGGATTATTATACAAATCTGTTCCAGGCATTGGTTTTAATTGATTAAAAGAAATTAGAGTAGGTCTTATTTGCTGAACAAATTTGCATGTATCTATAAGATCCTCTTCAGTATCTCCTGGATTTCCAACAATAAAGGATGTATGTACTTCAACATTATGCTTTCGCAATATGTTTAGTTTTTCTTCAATAAGATTTTTAGAAATATTTTTGTTAATAAATTTCGATGTTTTGGCACTTGTTGTCTCAATTCCAACAAAAATCCTGTATGCGCCGATTTCTTTCATTTTAACTATTTTTTCTTCTGTAATATCAATTATTCGCATATTCGATGTAAAGCGTATTTTTAAATCTCTTCTTTTGATTTCTTCATAAAATTGATTTAAACGTGCATCTGAATATGCAAACGTATCATCTGAAAAAAAGAATTGTGAAAATCCTAAATTTATTAGTTCCTCTATTTCATCACAAAATCTTGATATAGAAAAGATCCTAAATGGTGCAAGTTTCGTTTTATTACAGAAAAGGCATTTACCTGGACACCCTCGTGAGGATCTAACAATTGTTTCCATAGATCTGTTGTAGTATTTTTTTATCTCATATAATTTCCTATTTGGCATAGGTAACAAATCTAAATTCTGAATTGGAATAGAAGTAGAATTGATAATTATATCACCGCTCTTCTTATCCCTAAATCCTAAATTGTAAACCGTTGTTAGAGACTTTTTGCCTTCAAGTGCTTCAACAAAATCTATAATCATCAATTCATTTTCGAATCTTAACCTAAAAGTCGTATAATGTATACTCAAATAATCAGCTAAGAATTACGCCCAGTTTTTCAAGATACAGAGCATCCCTTGCGGTTATTTCAGATGTCCATCTGCGCCGTTTTAACTTAACAGATACGTCGACATTTTCCACTGTATCGAACCACTGTAACTGCAGATACAGCGGTGTATTACACAGCCATGATTTAAGGCTAAGCTCGTCATCAATAACTGTTTTTTTATCATGTGCTTCATCACCGGTTTTGTTCCCAAGTGAGTTCTTTAAACGTCGTATTTCTTCGCTAAAATATTCGTAATAGCACAGTGAAACAAACTGTATAAACATTCTGCCGCGCAGAGTGTCTGTATACCACACTCTGGTGCGAGTACCGTCAGCGTGTTGCTTCTCCGCCTCAAAAAAGGACTCGATAGTTTCTCGCTTGCGGTA
>CAPYID010000081.1 GCA_948739805.1 uncultured Clostridia bacterium
TCAAAGGGATAATCTAAACGCTCTAATATCCTGGCTTCTACTACTCGGAATTTATAGTTATCTATTTCCCTGCCTGTAAAGATTAACTCTGATACTTGATTAGATGATGACATAAGTAATCCCCCTATAACTGAAATTTATGTGTGCGATTTATTGATAATGATATATGATTATTCAATATATATCTATATTAAAAAAATATAATATATTATTTTATCAAAAAATTACCATAAATGTTTAAAAAAATTATATTATATATATTAAAAATTATACTGTATCTTTTACCCTAATTACTGAAATTGGATGTAACTGGGAAGCATGAATATAGCCATTCATTAAAAATACTTCATCATGAGAATATACTATCTTCTTACGCAAATTATGAATATCCTCTATATTGCCTGCATGAGTGACCTCTGGCATACTCATAGCTGATGAAACATTAAACATATATTTTGATTTATAAATAGTTACTTTGCACCAGTCTCCTTTCAATATATCATTCACAAATATCGGATATATTTTATACTGCATTAATTTTATTTGCTCTTCTTTGCTCCTGCTTGAAATCTTATTAATTTTGGTTTCACTTTCATAAAACCTATCTACTACATTCCTTTCTCTGTTATACACAGGTAAATAAAACATTTGTAAAACATTTGCAATTTTAAGAATTATTCTTCCGTCTTTATTGGGTTTTTCTCTTACATTGATATATTTATCATTTGAACACGGTAATGCTAAAACACCGTTTTTAGCATACGACGAATAAAAATAGTCCTCGTTATATTTATTGCTCATATATATAGATACATCATATCTTCCTATTACTTTATAATTCTTCATTAATGCATGTTTATATGTAATCATAAATGCTTCGCCACCTGATATTATGCCATGAAATAGTTTGTTACCTAAAAAATATTCAGCTTTGATTGATATATCGTTACCTATGGAGTATTTATCCGTATAAAATTCTTGGTCCTGATAATCAAGAGAAGTAGAATAAAATGTTGTAGACATAAAATCGGATATTTCACACTCCACTGCTGCATATGTGCAGGAAAATCTTTTACTCATAAACGAAGCATATTCTTTTTCAGATAATAATGTTTTTAATAACTTTTGGTTACTTCTGTCATTTTCATATGGGCTTCGGACATACCATGTAGTTGTAAGAGCAAAACCCTGCTCATCTAATTCTATTAACGACATTGGTTTTTCAGTTTTAACAGAAAATAAATATTCCTTTGGGGTGTTTTTATCTAAAAACAGCATCATATGAATCTGGCTGTTATCTTTTGTTAAGGTCAAATCCCTTGTTATACGCAGCATACCCTTGACCTTCATTGAGTTATGTCTAACTGCATAATATCGCGTTATTTCTTCATAATAAGTATTTTTACCTATATCTTCACTTTTCTTTAAATCAACATACCCATAGGAAATAACACTCGGTAAACCATTATATCTGTTAGGAATGGTAATATTAAAGTCTTTTGGAAACCCTTCTTCATCGTCATCGGTTATGGAAATAACATAGTATCCCTTATATTCTTCATAAAAAGTAACCATGATCTTACCCCCTGTTTATTTTATTTCTTATAACACATGAAATATATTTTGATAAATCTGTTTCATAGTGGAGATTCTGCCCATTGCTGACATGATGCTCATAAATCGCTGTGTATAAAATATCTAATGATTTTAGTATATTCATTGTTGGAGTTTCGTATTCAATATCTCCTCTTAAATCCTTACTTGTATAGTTATTTCCCGTTTCGTATGATTCTCTTGATATAAGAACACATCCTGTAGTAAACTCAATATAACGGCCTCCAGCATGAAGTAAAATATATCTTTTGGAATGAACGGTATCGTTATATAAGTTCAAGGTATTTTTCTTGTATAGAGGAACACTATAATGAAAAATTCCCTTATAATGCCCTTCTGGTATTCTGCGTTTTACCTCCTCTGTTATAGTATCTGGTCCAGATGGCTCCATTGTGTAGCCTCCGTATGTTAATAAGGCATAACTGTTGTTATCTTGTAAATTTTTTTTACGCATATCAGATTTTATAAATACATGATTACTCATATCTTTAATATAGTCTTCTATAATACCTATAATACTTTTACTTACTTTTTTATCTTTGATAACAGTCTTTTTTAATGAATTGGGTTTTAATTTACTTGTATAATCTTGTGGATATTTTTTCATAATTTCTTCATTATATGCATCTATTTGTTCATTATGATGCACTGCATAATTATTATAAACTTCTATTATACTGTCAAATAAAAACTTTTCTCCATTAATATATACATAAACTGCAAATACTCCATATGTTGCTCCAAAGCGTTTGTTAATATAATTATCCAATAAATCATCATTATACACTTCTTTATATCTTGTTACTTCTATTACATATCTTGGTTGATACATAAATTTGACTAATATATCATTTTGAAACTGAATTTTATGCCATAACTTTATATAGTCTATTGATGAGATATGTATCACTTTATTATATATATTCTCTTTAGATTTTTTTGTGTTCAACTGATTTTCCAAATCAATTAAATTTATATTATCTACTATAAAATCAGCAGCTTCATCATTTGATTCATTTGATGTTGAATATGCTCTTAAATACAGCACTCTGCGAAGCACATTATCTACCATCTTAGATACTAATTTTGCTTCGCATCTATATAAATTATCCAAACCATATACATTAACACTATTGGATACACTAAATATATCTTTAACTAAAGTACCATTATTGGTTAATCTTGCATCATAGCCATCTATATATTTACCATTTTCATATAATTCCAAATTATTGCCGTCAAATAACATAGAATATTTATTCAACACCAGTTTCAACTCTATTAACGGTAATACATCTGTGTAGGAATTATAATACAATACCGCCTCTTTAGCATCATCCAGTAATGCATATGCATAAAACACAATATAATAGTTGTCAAATAATTCATTACAGCTTAACAGTGATTCTGACATTATATCGGATAAACTAAAATTTATCGTATGACCCGTTATATCTTCACCAGATTTCATTAATTTATAGATATTTGTATTATCATTTATTTCTTCAATGCTGTTAAATACACCGTTTGATGATAAAGACTCAATATTTACAGGACTGTTCTTTGAAAATCCAGAAACCTTATTCGTTATACTAAATGCCCAATGTATACTTTCTGAAATCTGTTCTTCTGTTACACTGTTATTCAAAAAATATCTTTTATTATTATTTACTTTACCGCTTGATGTTTTATTAGATATTAAAAATGCTTTTAAAGTGATTGTTTGTTCTTTGGATATCGTTATTGTTTCAAACGAACTATTAGATAAATATTCCGATTCACTGCTGAACAATGAAGTAATTGGCTTACCATAAGCCTTTAAAACACCTACAATAACACTTTTGGGGAGAAATCTGACTTGCTGTATTTTGCCTCTGCGATAACATATTGCATATGTAGGAAGATGCTCGTCTGGATACGGTGTAGAATAGTAATTATCATTATTCAATAATTTTATATATAGTTTCTTTCTTGCATCTTTTGCTTCTATACTTATTGTGCCTGTCCCCTCAACCGTTGATATGGTAATTTCTTTTTTAAAGGAACTATCTTCTTTAGAATATAACTGTATTGTTGCTGATGTAATCGGTTCATTAGTCATATGGTCTTTAATTACAAATTGTAATTCATAATTTTCAGATTTTTCTGACATCTTTTATTCTCCAAATATATATCCTATTCTTTTATACGCAATTTACAGCCTTTAATCAATATACCATCTTCAGATATAGAAAACTCAATACCTTTACTTTTAAATACAATACCATTCTCATCCAAAATTATACTGCTTTCTCCAGATGTAATATTCAACTCTTGTTCAGCAAATATTTTTGTGCCTGCTTGAGAATTTATCTCTACACAAGAACTAGTATCTATGTATAAATCAGCAGCTTTTATTAATATGCAGTCATCTGCATACATTGATACGGATTCCTCACTATCTATACTTATATTTTCTAGTGCATGAGTATTTATTTGAGAGTCTGAT
>CAPYID010000082.1 GCA_948739805.1 uncultured Clostridia bacterium
ATTCTTTTTGTTCTATTTCTGTTGCCTTTACTGTACTTGACATTTTTCTTATATAATATGAATATCCTTTTGAAAAGTCTTTATCTAATGTTGTTGGACACTTATATGGTCTTGTTTGCCCACCAAAGCACCATACTACTAATATATTTTTACCTTTATATTGTGCAACATCTACTATTGGTGTATATGATGGTTGAATTAGCTTACATTTTGCTAATAATTCCTTTTGAATTTTATCTATTTCAGATAATTCAAGTCCTATTATTGGCATTTTAGGTCTACCATTTTCTTCTTCAACACCAATTAGTATATATCCTCCACCCCAGTTATCTATATCATTTGCAAATGCACAGATTGTATGTAATATTGGCTCTGGATTCCAATTTTTCTTTAATTCTAATCTTGCATTTTCTACAATGTTTTCATTTAATATATTTTCTATACTTGTAGGTAATTTCATATTTTCTCCTCTTATTTTTAACTTTATTCAAATTGGTTTGCTAACTGGTCTATTGTTATTCCCTCTCCTGTATAACTCCAATCTATTTTTATATTATCAAATTCTTCATTTCTAAAATTGTTTAACCTTTCATAATCTACTTTTTCCATTTCAAATTCTAATGATTCTAAATTTTCATTTATTCTTCTAATATTAGTACATTTTATTATTGGTTTTATTCTTTTTTCTTTTATAATCCAATTAAGAATAACTTGATTTTGAGTCTTATTGTATTTTTCTGACAATTCTAATACTAATGGATAATTTCTCTTTGCTGTTCTATTTCTTCTTAATGCTTGATATGCAATAAAAGTAATATAATTTTCTTTGCAATAATCTAAAATTCCTATATCCTCATTAGTCTTACATTCTAAGTTGTATACTCCCTCAAAAAAGTCTATTTTTACTTTTTCATTTACTTCTTTCAATTGCTCTAGATTACAGTTACTTATTCCTAAATATCTAACTTTTCCTATATCAACTAATCTTTTCATTTCATTATATGTGTCTATTAATGGTAATTTTGTAGCTTTCGGAGTATGAAGTTGCAAATTATCTACATAATCTATATTTAGTATTTCCAAATATTCATTCAACTGTTTTTCTATATCTTCGAGTTTTTCTATTGTTGGCTCTATATTAACATTTATAAATACTTGATCTCTATCCATTTCATTAACATAATCTTTTAAACTTTTTACAACTGCGCCACCATTATATAGCATATATAATGATAAGTAATTTTGTCCTTTTTCATAAGAATATCTTAATCCTTTTATATCATTTTCTATATTTTCATAATCAATTTTCCATGTTCCTATTACAATAGGAAATATATCATTTTTATTGAGCATAGTTCCTCCTTATTCAATGTTTTTAATAATCTTTATTATACTTTATCAAAGTTTCTTTTAACCAATTATAAACTCTTATAGTTGATGAGATACTAACTCTTTCATTTACACTATGGCAATTATCAATTGTCGGAGCAATCGTACAAATATCTAAATTATCTATATTACTTGATATTATTCCACCTTCCATACAAGCATGAATTTTTTTTACCGTTGTCTCTTTATTATATAATTGTTTATATGTATTTGCTAATAGTTGTCTTATATATGACTTTTCTTTATATGGAAAGAACGGTTTTTTTACATCTAAATTAAACATCAAATTGTACTTATTACATAATTCTTTTATTCTATCTAGTTGCTTTTCTTCTTTATACTCATCAGAACTTCTTACACTCATTTTAATAATAATCTTATTATCAAGTATATTTATTTTTCCAATATTAGAAGATAATAAAGGAAAATTATCTTCTTTAAATCTTTCTATTAATCCATCATCTAGCTCATTTATAAAATTAATTATTTCATTATAATTGCTTATTCTTTTTAAATTTTGATTACATTGTACTACACTCAACTTTAAATTATTATCATCTCTTGATAAATTATAAGATAAACCTTTTAGTGTTCCATTTATCTTATCTAAATCAAAATTACTACTAAAAACTATACTACCATTATTAGGTATTACATTATCTTTTTCACCAATGTCGATATGATATAATCCTATACATTCTAATTTAGAAATAATATTAAACCCTAATTTAACTGCATTACATCTATCTTTATGTATGTCATCTCCAGAATGTCCTCCCATCAAGCCTGATATATCCATTTTATATTTAATGTCATTACTTTCTTCATTCAATATTTCTTTACTTATAGTAATCGAACACATCCCTGCACTAGAAGATTCTATATCGGCTTCCTTTATACCATCTAGACTAATTAAAGTTTTCCCACTAAGTAAGCTATAATCAAAATTACTAGCACCTAACATTGTTGTTTCTTCCTGAGTTGTTATCATTACTTCAATATTCGGCATATTTTCATTTTCTTGTAAAATAGCAAGAATAACTGCAATTCCAATGCCATCATCTGCACCCAAAGATGTATTTTTAGATTTATAATAATCTCCATCTTTATAAAAAGGTATTCCTTTATTTTCAAAATCATATTCATCATTTGATACACATACCATATCTGAATGTGCTTGCAATATTATAGTCTTATTTGAGTTATTATTTTTCTTTAAAAATACAGTATTGTATTTTCCTAAACTATATTCTATATTATTCTTTTTAGCATAGCTAACAAGATATTGAGCAATTTTCTCCTCTTTTCCTGATTCTCTTGGAATTTTCATTATCTCTTCAAAATATTCTAATGTATTCTTCATTTTTCCTCCACATATATTCTTGTTTTACCTATATTATCATAAAAAACTAAAAAAAGAAAGCCTTTTACCAAAGACTTCCAATTTAAGTTTTATCTCCAAACATTCTAATTTTTTGGTTGACAACTCGTTGACATTTTTAACATTCAACTATATTACTCCGCACACCATATCAACTTCTATCGTTACTTTAATTTTATTATTTTCAACTCTTTTAACCTTATTTTTACCTTTTTTCTCAAAACTAATAAAATTCTCAAAAGCAGTAAATTCAGCTATTTTGTCTAATTCTTTAGATATAGCACCGAGCAACACTCCACGTGGCTCACATACAGGCTGTAGATAGTTTTGACTTACCTCGTATGATGACTGTTGATTTTCTTGATTTTGAACTACCGAGTTTTTCTCGGTTGTTGAATCTCCACATTTGATTTCATTTCCACTTTTTAAGATAAAAGTTATTAATCTTGGATTTACATTGCCATTTTCTTCTTTTTCTCCTATTATAACTTTTTCTATCATTAGCTCAAAAACATCTTTATCAAATTCTGGCATGATTTCATTGTCTTTAAACAATGTTTTAAATTTGTTTAATCCTTGATTTAAACTAATCCCATCTTCTAATTCTAGTTGTAAATGCTCTTGTTCTTTCTCTATGCTATTTATCTTGTTTTGTAGTTTGGCTTTCTTTTCTTGCAGAGTTTCTAGGTTTATAGTTCCATTTAAGTTTAAATCAATCAGCTTGTCTATCTTTTCTTTTAAAATTTGTTTTTCTTCCTCTAGTCTTTTAATAGAACTTTCATTACTTTCTTCTTGTATGATTTCTTCCATTTCGTTTAAGAATGTTTGGATTATTTGTTTATTGTTATTACATAATAATTTATAGCTTTCTGTAAATGCCTCTTCTATAATGTTTTCTTTCATAGCTTTACAATCTGGGCAATTTTCTTTTCCATGTTTTACAAATTC
>CAPYID010000083.1 GCA_948739805.1 uncultured Clostridia bacterium
TTTACTAACATAGTTTCGACTATGAGAAAGTGAGGTGGTGTTTATGAGTTTTATACTATTCTTAATATTAGCCTTAATGGCATCAGTTACTCTAAACGTAGCCTTATTGACCGTTTGTTACATACAATATGTTAATAAAATTATAGATAAGGAATAAAAATAACAGCACATTCTACTTTTTGACCTAAGGGAATGTGCCGTTATTACTTTTTACAAGTGGTAACCATATTTAACTATGGTTTCTCATTTTCTATCTATATTATACACAGATTTTTAGGAAAAGTCAATATTTTTGTAAAGGAGAAATTATGGAGGAAGAGAAATACAATACCTTAGAATATTATAATAAAAATGCAAAAATATATTGTGACCAAACATTAGTTGGGAACTTACAAGAAAACTATAATAAATTCTTAGAACATTTACAACCCTATGCATATATTTTAGATTTTGGATGTGGTTCAGGAAGAGATAGTAAATATTTTCTAGACAACAGCTATAAGGTTAAAGCAATAGACGGTTCAATAGAAATGTGTAAGCTAGCTAGTAAATATATAAATCAGGAAGTAACTTGTATGAAATTTGAGGAATTAAATGATATAAATACTTATGATGGAATATGGGCTTGTTCTTCAATATTGCATATTGAAAAAGAGAACTTATCAGATATTCTAATTAAAATGATAAATTCCTTAAAAATTAATGGAGTAATTTACACTTCTTTTAAAATAGGAACAGGATATGAAATAAAGGAAAGTAAATATTATAATTATTTGACGAAAGATGAAATGATACAAACATTAAATAAAACAGGTAAATCTGTTGAGCTTGTTGATTATTTTGAGACACTTCCAAGTACAAGAAGAAAAGCTGAAAACACGATTTGGGGTAATTTCATTATAAAAAAATTTGAATAATTTTTTAAAAAACATCAAATACTTAGAATAATATTTTAAATATCGTTTTATAAAATATGCTGTACAATAGCTGTACATTAAAGAATACCAAGTCTTGAATATAGCTATTTTACTGACTTTGTAGGTTCTTCTGATTTGGTTTACGCCTCCAAATGTGCCTTAGCTGTGGTTATTTGCGAAAAAACATACTCCCACACTTGCACCATTTCCGATTATCGACTGTATACACATTTTAGCATACTTTTTATAAAATGTATACTCCCAAAATGAAATTTATTTAAATAAATTTTCTAAAATTTCATTCAATACTTTTTCTCTGTCTTTTGAAGTATCAATATATTTTATTCCATATTTAGGACATTCTATTTTCAACATTTCATTACAATTATACCAATCTTGTGCATGTTCTAATAAATAGTCTTTGGATAAGCCATAAGTCCAACTTTCTTCTGTATCATATGTTATACATTGATTTACCATATCTTCTGGTTTAAAGTTTCCTAATCCTAAACACAACACTATTGTATTATCAAAATCTATCATTTCTTTAACAATTTTAGGGTGTAATTGTCCACTTTCTAATATGTATCCATATTTTTTAGTATCTTTTCTAATTAGTGAATTATACAATTCTAAAAGAGTTCTTTGAAAATACTCTCCATGTTCAAATTCTTTTTGTTTATCTACGTTTTTTCTGTAATATTGTTCTTCATCTTTTGCTCTAATCATTGCCCATTTTAAGCTATCGCTATGTATTAAATTGTAACTATTATATTTGTCTTTTATCATCTTACTCAAAGTTGTTTTTCCTGCTCTTCCTATTCCCATAATTAATATATTTTTCATAAATCATTCTTACCTTTCTATTTTACATATTTTTGTAGTTAGCACAATGTTTGCTCACAATTCCTATTACTGCTTTCTCCACTTTTTACTTCCTTTCCATTTATAACTAATTTATATAATTTTATACTAACTAATATTTCTATAATCGATAATACAAATAATATTGCTATTACTGTAATCATAGGATTATTTACTAAAATCATTGTAAAACTTAAACTCATTATTGCTCTTCCAATTTTTCTTGATAATTCCATTGTTGTTAATAATGATTGTTGTCCTTCTTTTCCAACCTTTCTTAATGCTAGATCTTGCATATATACTTTAAATGGATCTCTGATAAATAAGATAATTATATATCCTAAACTCATAATACCAAATTTTAACATTATAGAATTTCTAATAAACGAACCAAGTATCATTAAAACAATAGATATATTCAATAATATTGGTAAAATCACTCCTACTTTTTCTTTATATTTGTTATGTATCTTATTAAATGCTATATTAGAGACAACTCTTACAACACGAGAAATACATAATATAACACCTATTATTAAAGCTGTTTTCTCCACATCAAAGTTTAAAAGTAATTCTTGTTGTATAAATAGTTTCCCATTTGATTGTCCAGAATTTACAATAGGATAGAATAGACCATAAGAAACAATCAATACTATAATTAGCTTAGTATAATTTATTTTGGTTTTAGATTTTATTTTAGTTTCTTCTTTAATTTTATTGTATTTAGAATAATCTACTATGTAAAATGATAATACAAAACATATTAAGCAAAAAGCAATACATCCAAACATTGGTAAATAATTATTTAAGTTAAACATTAAACTTGCAATAAATGAGATAATCATTGTTACTGTTGCATATATAGTATTAGATTTTGTTTTAACTTTTATATATTCATTATTCCTATTTTGCAATTCAAGATTATTTTTCAATACTGCATTTGCCATATTTTGAAATGTAAATGCAATTTCATAAATAACCTTTCCTAAAGCTATAACTATATAATTTTGCCCAAATGTTAATAATAGACTAGATACTAGCAATAACATTGAGCCTAATCTTACTGAATTTGTATTTCCTATTTTCTTAATAATTTTTAATAGTGAAACTTGTAATGCTATGCAAGTTATTAATGATACTGTAGTTAAAGAAACTATCTGTGATGCATTAAAGTTTTTTGCAACTGTTAAAAATAATGTGTCTATTGCTACCCAAAATAGTAAATCACCTGATAGACCAGCATACCAAGGAAATATCTTATTAAATTTTGTCATTTTTTCTTGTTCCATTTTTCTCTCCAATTTGTCTTTTTTCTACATAATAATAGCATAAACTTTCTTTCATTTAAAGTAATATAAATAAAAAAGTTAAATAATTATTAAAGATAACAAATTTCGACAAAATCTCCTATGGAAATTTCACTTAAAATGTGATATAAATATATAAATACACTATTTTTGGAAAGGTGGAAAATATGTTTAGCGAGTTTCATCGTAATATAAAAGAAATTATGAATTGTGCTGGTTTATGGTTAGATGACCTTGAAATTAAAGAAAATAAAAGAAATGGTGGGCAATCTCTTTGTTTTCCAATAAAAAATAAAGAAAAAATTGTATATATTGCTAAATTCTTTGATTATATGAAGAATATACCTAGCGATATAGTACGACTTAATAAAGAAACTTATCAAAACATTGATGAATTTGAACAAGCTATTGCAGAATTGCCAATATCTGATAATATAGAACAGATTTTAGAAAATATATATTATTATAAGAGATCATTTTATAGATATGTAGAAATTTCAGAATAATTATCCCCCAGTATAACTGGGGGATTTTCATATCGGCCTATAAGGCCTTG
>CAPYID010000084.1 GCA_948739805.1 uncultured Clostridia bacterium
TGTTTGCAAATATGAGTTGGTTGTTTGTGTTCCATTTGCTGTTAGCTCTACATTTCCATCTGGCATTGTAAATGTGTATGTTCTTTTGTTTGAACTACTTACTCCTGTTCCTGTCCAGTTTGTCCATCCATATGTGTATTGCGCTGTATTTTCTTTTAATTCTGCTGTTATTGTTACACTTTGTCCATATGTGTATGTTCCATTTCCTGTTACTCTTTCTATTCCTGTCCCTGTTTTTAGAGTTACTGTATATTCTTTTGCTTCCCAGTTTGCTGTATAATTTTTTTCTCCTGTTGAGCCTTTGGCTATTTGTACTCCTTTTTGTGGTATGTTTCCATTTGAGCCTGTCCACCCTGTGAATGTATACCCTGTTCTTGTTGGATCTGATAATGTTATTGTATTTGTATCTACTGTATATGTTCCTGGGTTTCCTTCTCCATTTGTTCCTCCTCCTAGGTTATATGTTATTGTATAGTCAATTGCTTCCCAGTTCGCTGTATATGTTTTGTTTCCTGTTGATCCTTTTGCTATTTGTACTCCTTTTTGTGGTGTTGTCCCATTTTCCCCTGTCCAACCTGTGAATGTATATCCTGTCCTACTTGGATCTTTTAATGTTATTGTATTTGTTTCTACTGTATATGTTCCTGGGTTTCCTTCTCCATTTGTTCCTCCTCCTAGTTCATATGTTATCGTATAATCAATTGCTTCCCAGTTGGCTGTGTATGTTTTTTTTCCTGTTGACCCGTTGGAATATAAAAACATGTCTCGATGGTGTATCTCCGTTTGATCCTGTCCATCCTGTGAATGTATATCCTGTCCTTGTCGGTTCTTCCAAAAACACGTCCGATTCTACTGTATATGTTCCTGGGTTTCCTTCTCCATTTGTTCCTCCTCCTAGTTCATATGTTATTGTATAGTCAATTGCTTTCCATTTAGCTTTTATTTCTGCATCTTCTGTTCCCATTGTGAATACTTTTGTAGTAGGGTCTATCCTACTTCCTGCTCCTTCACATTCCCATCCATCGAATTCGTATCCATTTTTTGTTCGATCACTAGGATCTGAGATGCTTACACTACCACCTTCATAAATAGTTCTTCGACTTATCATAGAAGAACCATCCCACTCTCCTCCATTCGGCTTTATCCTTAGACTGTGATACCTATTGCTAATAACCACATACCCATCAGTCGTGTCCGCTTGCGACCCCCCTAGTTCCTTACTACCACAATCAGATGGGGCATACTCATCGTAAAGACTCGAACCAGAACCGACCTCCCAGCTAGACATCCCCCAATGACCTGTCTTACCTCCAAACTTAGATCCCCCACCGGCTCCACGATAGTACCAATTCCCATAAATGATCTCATCATACAACCCCAGTCCATCTACGTCACATACTGCACCCCACTTCAACACATCATTGTCAGAGCTCTCCACTGTACCAGATAAACCAGCGTAAGGTCCGTTATTGGTTTCCTTAACATCATATATGGCATAAGGACTGTATAAAAGCTTCTTACACTTACTACACTCAACCCTAGAGCTCCCCGCTATACTAGCAGCCGGTCCCCCCGAGCTATAAGCCACTTCTGTACCGATTGACCGAAACGCCAATCCCGTTACCTCCATGATAAGCTCCCGAACCACCTTCATAATTAATAGTCGTAATAGTATCACCTGCCTTTAACTTTACATATCCTGTAACCTTACAACCTTTTCCGCATCTCAAATTCTCCATTGCTCTCCGCATATTCACCATGTCCACCATGTAGTTCTATTTTATATATTCCGTCGCTTGATACAGTATATGTTTCTCCTGCATTTACAGTTGTTGCTGCTGATATTTCTTCTTCATTTGTGTCTATATCTTTATTTAGTTCTGCTGTTTCTGACGGACGTCCAAATGGTGCAATTACACATATTACTGCTATCACACAGATTAATAAAAGCACGACAATTAAGGGCACTACTATTTGTGTCCTTCTATTTTTTATTTTGTTATTATTTTCAATAGGCGCTTTGTATTTTTTCCCTATTGTATCATTTAAAACATCCTTGTGTGTGTGTGTGTGTGTGTGTGTGTTACAGCGCCAACGGTTTCAAGTTTTTTACTTTTCCCGTTTTTTTCTTTCTCTTTTCTCATGGTTTTTCCTCCCCTGTTTTTATTTAATGAATAGTTAATGATGAATAATTAATAGTGAATAATTTTTATTGTTATAAGAATTTTACATTTTTCCTATTCTAAACCCTCCGTCAGCCTTCGGCTGCCACCTCCCTTCTGTAAGGGAGGCAAGCCTCTTATTTTTGACTTGTCTATGTTTAAAATAGGTAATTCTTTTTGCTCTTGGCTCCCTTATTTAAGGGAGCTCTCACGAAGTGACTGAGGGTTCTTTGACTTTTGATTATTTCTTTTTTATATTATAAGAATTTTGTCGTTCCTTGTAAATAACTATTTCTTCCTATATAACACAAAAAAATCCGCATTTATTTACGGATTTTATTGTGTTTTAAGTTTATGTTTTCTTTGTTAAGTTTATATTTCGTTTTTGTAATATTTTATCACTTTTCTTAGGGAAATGCTGTTTTGTACCTACTTATATTTTAATTAATCCTTTAAATCCTTTAAATTTTCTACATTGCAACTCTTGTTTTTCTATATTCATCAATGTCTTTTTCACATTCATTTGCACTTTTTTTTATATCAGCTAGCCTTTCTTCTAATGTTAAATTTTTTCTTCTTTCTGCATTATATTTTCTAATCTCATGTATATCTTCTATAGTAAATTTTTCACTTATATTTGGTTTACTCATAGTAATCTTCCTCCTAATCTTTTTCACTTAAAAGTACATATGGCGCATATATATCTATATTATTATATCTTTTTGCAAATGTTATTCTTCTTACTCCATTTATAGTATCTACATTTACCATATGTTTAAAATTCCATGATGCAATTATATTACAGTCATTTAATATTGCGGAAGCAATATGCAAACAATCATCAAAACTTTTTTGATTTAATATTCCTTCATCTATTATTTCCTTTGCTATTTCCTCTGTTTCTTCTGTTATCTCTACTTTTTCATAATTGATTTGAGCTAAATATTGCTTTAATAAAGTCTTTTTAGGTTCCTTACATTCATTAATCTCTGCTAACACCAAATCACTTATCACAGTTCTATATTTTCCTGTTCGTAATATTTCCCATAGTTTTCTAGTTTGTTCCATTTTTTCTGGAACATCCTCTTGCTCTAAATGACTTATAACTGATGTATCTAAATATATTCTTAATTTTCGCATTATTGTTTTTTACCTCCATACTTATTATATTGCTTTAGTATATCTATATCCTCATATGACGCTCGATTTAACATTTTATTTAATTAATTTTATCATAATAAATGATTTTGTCAATAGTTAATAAATTACTGTCAGAGCATAATTATCTCTTAGGTTACAGTTAAGGTGGTAATAATTCACTATTTTAGAGTTACACTATTTTACCCCCAATGCAAAATAGCATTGGGGGTTATTTTTTTATTTTAAGAATTTTATGTCTTTTATTTGTGTGTCTTTTTTTCTTATTGTTGTTATTGTTATAT
>CAPYID010000085.1 GCA_948739805.1 uncultured Clostridia bacterium
TTAAAATTTAATTATTAAAATTTTGTTATCAATCGGAAGGAAATCCGATTTACACAACTTTTACGATAGTCTCCAAGTAATTAAACTTTAAGCTCTAATTTTATATAATATGATTTATAAACTTAGCGAATCATCTTCCTTATTTTCTAAACGCAAACCTGTTGCTTTTTCCTCTTGTTTTGCTTTTAGTAATGTTAAGGCTCTGTCATGTTCTTCTATTGTATTCCATCTCTTGATTTGAATGTTTCTAGTGCCTGTTTTTTATCCAATACATTTAGACTTGTTTGTTTATCATATCCTGTCAACATACCAGTAGGAAAGTACATTTCTTTCTTAGCAAACATATCTTGACTCATCCCTGGATAAGCTTCACATTTTCCGTCTTCGCCAATACATACCATTTCATATGTTTCAACTCCATTTTCTACACAAGCTACCATATAAGCATTTTGAGTTTGTGGATTTCCTTTTTCGTCATAAGTAACAACTGGAATATCTTTTACTTGTGTTATATCTGCACTTTGTTTTCCTTTTCCTAAATGTTCTTGAATTGCTTTTGTTGTAATAGCCTGTTCAATGTCTTTACGTGATGTTTTTGTACTTGTTCCTGTATATTCACTAGAATCAAATTGTATAACTGTCCATCTTCTTTTGCTTTTGCAAGTTCTTCAGTTCCATATCTTATATCATTAGATCTATCTTGTCCATCTACACTTATAGTTGTTTCCATTTTTCCTGTTTCTTGATTAATTTTTCCACTACCTATACGAATCATCTCTCCATTTTCATCTTTTGTATAATATTCATATACTGGAGCCCATTTCCCTTGTATAGCATAAGCTGTTGGACTAAATTCAGATTTTACTATAAATGCTTCTCCTAAATTATGTTCTCCAACTGTAAAATCTTGCACTTGTTCTACTTCTAATAAATTCTTTTGCCAACCTCTATTATCTGTTGTACCTCCAATAGATTTATTATATCCACTATCGTAAGATTTTGCTCCAAAATTTCCGTCCATAAGGTACATAAAATTGCTCTCCACTATAGCTTTCAAATTCTTTCATTGCAACTAATCGTGCAACATCTTCTTTCCTTGCTCCTAATGTTGACATATATTCTTCAGTTAGTTGTGATTTTACTTTATGTGCAACTTCTGTTTCAACTCCATACATTCCGAAAAATTTTCCTTCTTTACGAGCCTCTTTTGCATATTTATCAAATACTTTAGCCATTTATCCATTATTCACTTCAACTCTTGACTCATTTACAGCTTGATCTAAGCCTTGTGTTTCTAATTCTTCCATTTTTTTCCAGTAGCATTATTTCTTCTTACTTCATATTCACATAATTTTTTTGCTTGCTCAATTTTCTTTGGTAATGCTTCTGGTAAAGCAGGTTTTCTAGTCAAAGTCTCTTTTACTCTTGCAAAAAAACTTTTATGTTGAAGTGCATCCATAAATTTATTAAAATTTTCTCTTTGAAAATGGTTGCCATCCAAATATTTTGCCATTTGAGTTCCATGAGATTCCATCTCATCTATCATTGTATCTACAATCACTTCTTTATATGGATGTATTTTTGCCATATCTACCAATTCTGCTGGCATTCACTGACTCATAAGAACAGCAAACTTTCTACTATTGTCTAATGTGATTAAAATATCTTTTTTTACAGATGTTTTTGACTCTCTATATGTTTTTATTAACTCTTCTTTAGACATTTTTTCTAATTCTTCTGTTTTATATTTCATAACTTTCCTCCCAAAATATACTTTTATAGATTTTGTATTATGTTTTTACTATTTTCCTTTTAATACCACAATTTTATTATACAATACTTACATAAACTTTGCAATAGACTTATTTCTCTGTCACATCTCTACCATCACACTATCAATTTTCAGCATCTTAATTTTCTTCTATTTCCATATACTCACTTAATTCAATAAAATCAGTATCAGAATTTGCATAACCTCGTTTGAGATAACTATTGCCACCATCAACACTACAAGCATCACATTTACAAGTAACTTTATCGTGAGTATGTTTTGATACTATAATATCTCCACATAAATTACATTTAATTGAATTTTTTATAATCTTTTTCAATTTTTACACCTCATTGTCTTCTTCAACATTTATATCAATATGTTTGTTTATATCTTCTTCAGTTGGTAATTTATCTAATATTTCTTGTGGTAATTCATTTCTAACTTCATACGAAGTAACTCCAATAGGTGCATTCGTTCCTTTTAAAGCCCATTCTACAGATAATCTATCTTTGCCTTTACAAAGTAATAAACCAATGGTTTGATTATCTTGTTCTTTTCTTAAAGTTTCATCAACTGCTGTTACATAGAAACTTAATTGCCCTGTATATTCTGGCTTAAATTCATTATTTTTTAGTTCAACGACAATATAACATCTTAAATCTAAATGATAGAATAGCATATCAATATAATAATCTTGATTTTCAGTAGAAATTTTATATTGATTTCCCACAAAACTAAAACCTTTTCCTAATTCTAATAATACATTTTTTATTCTTTCCAGCATTGCATTTTCAATATCTTTTTCAATAGCTTCCTCTTTAATTCCTTCTAATTCAAAAATATATGGGTCTTTAATTACATCTCTTGCTAGTTCGCTTTGTGGAATAGGTAATTTATCGTTAAAATTAGTTAATTTTTCAGAAATTGCTTGTCTTTCATATAGTTGTAAATCAATTTGATGATCTAAAACAGAATGAGCCCAACCATTTTCAAAGCATTTTTCTGCATACCACTCTCTAACATTCAAATCCTTTATTTTATCTAAAAGAAGATTATTGTGTGACCATGGCAATTTTGCCAACGCCATTGGCAAATTTGATAAATCTTTATATTCTTCATAAAATCTTTTCATTCTTGATAAATTTCTAGTAGAAAAACCTGTACTATCTGGAAATTCTAACTTTAAAGCAATAGAAAAATCTTTAATAAAGTTATTTCCGTATTTTGCATTCCCACTTACAATTTTACCAAGTCTAAAATACAGTTTTATCAATTCCATATTAGCATTTTCTTGAACTTCATATCTTGTTTTTAGAATATCTTGTTTAGCATATAAAACTAAATCCTTAAATTCTTTATCTAACATATTATCTTCCATAATAACCTCCAATTTTGCCAATGCCGTTGGCAAATTTCATTTATTCTTTATTTCTTGCCCTACTTTTGTAAACATTTTCTTGATTTTTACAACTAAAGGTATCATATTCGGTTTTTGGATTTGGTGCTGTAAATGTTTTGCCACAATGTTTACAAAGTTTCAAATATTTCTTTTCTTCTATTGCAAACAATTTAAAATCTTCATCTATGTATTCTTTTAGACTTCTTATATGTATTGTAATTCCATTATATTCTAAATTAGTTCTAATATGGTTTGATTCTAACTTTTGAATTAAATAATAGTCTATATGCTCTTTATTTTCTTTTTTTAGTTCTTTCAATATTTTATATAACATCTGTGCATAATTTACTATCATATCTACTTGTTCATAGTATTTTTCGTTTTTATAGTATAACTCGTTTAAATCTGGAGTAATAAA
>CAPYID010000086.1 GCA_948739805.1 uncultured Clostridia bacterium
GACTTTTCATATATCCAATGATAAAATTGTATCACATATTGATTTATCATTTTATAATATAAGGAAAGAATTTGTCAAAGAAATAATAATTGGTTCTAAGGCAAATATCAACGACTTAGACCTAGACCTTTTTCTACTATCAAATGGCTTTAATCCCTTAAAATTGTATATACATAAATCTAGCATCCCATATAGATAGATAGATAAATAAAATATTATTCTATACAGAAATATTCTACTAATTATAAAATATAATTTTTAAGATAATTTTCGATTTATATACTGAATTATCAAAATTTCAACCCTTATGTTACAAAGAATCCTTTTAAACCAATGTTTTGATCTGATTCTTTGCTTAAACTCTTGATTTTAAAGGATTCTTTGATAATATGTATGCTGAAAATAGTTTATTTTCGTTATACTGTGTCCTCTATGGTCACACGACATTTTGAATATCTTCAATAGTCCTCTTTTAGCAAATCCTCTAATTATTCTATTAAATTCTTATACTCCCGCCTACTGTCTACAAATGCATAAATAGTAACTACTTTTTCGCTCTCGACGACCTTATAGAACACAAGATGTCTTTCTACAATAAGAACTCTATATCCCTGCTTCCTTAGAATAGTATATCTTGGAACGCCTCCAGACATAGGAAAATCTTCTAAGCGATTAACTGCTTTCTCAATTTTATTTAGGTAATCCAGTGCAATATCTATACTTCCAGAATCCTCCGCAATATAGAAAATAATATCCTTTAGCTGCTCATCTGCCTTATCTGTTCTGATTATCTTATATTTCATTAGATTACCTCTCTAACAATGATTTTCTAATTTCATCAAATGTATTCTGCATTGGTGCCACTCTGCCGTTTGCTACATCTTCCTCCGCATCTGCCAACGAACGTAGCAAATCAAGTTCTGACTTCATTTGATAATAGTCTTGCAGTCCCATAATTGCCGTATCACCTCTGCCATTAACTGTAATTATTACTGGATTTCTTTCTTCGTGACATTGTTTTGATATTTCGTTATAATGGTTTCTTAAATCTGAAGATGGTCTTATTGCTTCCATGTATGTGCCTCCTCGTATACAAATAACAATATTGTGATAGAATTAATTATATAGTCATATAATATCATTATTTTTATATATTATCAATATTTGTTTTTTGATTGATATAGACAGATAGTTAATACTTGGCATAGGACTATAAAAATTAGATTATACAGACTTTAATATATTTTGGATAAATCACACCATTAATCTAAAGTACAGATTATGCACTTTACATTTGGCTATTTGAGTTGTACATTTTGTCCAATTCAAAAATCTTTCCAATTATTTGCTATTTATTACCATGATAATTCAAAAAATATTGTCATATACTGTCAAATATGTTAGAATAATTCTAGTCAGACAGGAACAATATCAATGTAGGGATAGTCTGGTGATTGTCTTTTCTGGAAACAGAAAGGAGGTACATATTGGATACGTTAGAAATTTTAACGTTGCTGTTGGTTATATTCGCAGCATTATCATACCTTGACAATCACCATAAAAAGTAAATTGGCTATCTCCTACGGCAATAGGGGATAGCCTGTGTAACTCGTAAACTCTGTTTATTAGTTTCCGGTGGCAATCATCGGACAGCGCAAATATCCTTTGATTGTTTCTATTCTGATTATAAACGATTCACTTTTAATTTTCAAGTGATAGTTTAGAAAATGGGGTAGCTTTTTGTTACCCTGTTTTTTATGGTTATGAAATAATACGTCCCTGTATTTTGTTTTCTCCCAACCTTCTTATTACTCTTTTCAATAACTAATAATATTAACAAAAATATCGAATCTCCCCAAACTGTGTATACCATTTATTTATCATTCTCATTTGACCAAAAGTAAATGATATATGACCCAATTCTAAAAATTTGAGGCATTCAAAATTCCCCCTTTTTGAGAAAATTCTATAAGTAAATGTGCATTATTACGAACAAATTCTTTAAAGTAATTTATTTCTGCATCAGTATAGCCGTTTATGTCTTCCCATGTGTAATCTGGTAAATAACATATTGCATTATGAAATCCATCTTTTATATCAGGTGTTTCTATATAAACCTTTACCCTTCCATCTGGCAGCATTTCAGAATGTGTAATTTCCGTATCATCACTAAATGTTACATATGGATACATCATAATACTAACCTCCAATTTTATAAGCCTGTTTTGCAAACATTTGTTTCTATCAATCTTTACTGATTGGTAACTGATTCGTTAAATTACTTGTAATTGTATCATCTATATTTCTCTTATACAAGATATATTGTAGTATTTATTGAATTTAATTAATTGAAGCATTATTCTCACCATTAAATAGTTGGGCAATCCCATTTATTAATTTTATTGGTTATTGTGCTTTCGATTATTTTGAGTGTTTTATGATTTGTTCTCAAACATATTTCTCACGGCGAAATTTTCCGCCGTGAGATTTTCAAACATTCACAATGAACAATTGAATTTCTTTTCTAGATTAGTTTGTAAGTAAACGGTACATACTATCTACGGTTTACTATCTTTCTACAAAATACCTTATTAATTCCTCCCTACTTTTCACTGTCCAAATTTGGATAGTCAGATTTTCAATCCGGCATATTACAAGTTTAAAATAGATTGTTTACTAAATTCAAAATTTATAAGTGGAACGATTGTATCGTTTGAGTTTTGAATTTTAAGTTTTTTTAATCTATGAGAGCAATTCTAAATTCAAATTAATTAATATTGATATCTATATTTTCATCAACACTCCTAAACTTTTTTCGATTTTATCGAACCGTCATTCTTTCATACCTTTTTTACAGTAATCCTAGTTAAATTCCCCATCAATCCTTATAAATCAAGCATTCCAGCCATTATTATTAGAAATATAAAATATCTATAAACACAAGCACTACTATTAAAATTTCTTGATATTTCAACATTTTCTCGAACACTAATATAATTGCATACTTTTTAGCTAATTTTAAGTAAATTAACTTAATTTATTGCGTAAAATTAAGTAATATTTTTAGCTTATTTTACTTAATTTTACTTATTATTTTTAATCTTTTTTATCTATATTTAACTAAATTATTTCTACTATTCTCGAACTCATTATATTACCCTGAATCCGTGAACATTGCCTCGAATATATGAGGCACGTTGTTTTGCCTCCGTTGATAGCTCCGTTTTGGCGTTGTACCTTGAAAATCATATACATTAGGGATCAGCAAACAGACCACAGTGCATACACCTGTGCTTTACCAGCTTATTCAGTTATTGCTCATCAAGTCATGAAAGCAAAACTGTCGTAAATCCGCTTGAATGTGAACCGCCAGCGGTTGCTTCTGCCTATGGACAGTACAAGGCGTCCTGCATGCTCCGTTAAATGACCCGCAAACTGCATCAGGTTACTGATGACTGTGCGTATCCTGTGTCGACGGACTTTCTTCCGTACTGGGTCATCTCGCTTTTTTAGCGATTCCTGACCTACAATTCTCAGGATATTGTAAGCAATGATTGTAAGTTCA
>CAPYID010000087.1 GCA_948739805.1 uncultured Clostridia bacterium
CGTATTTTATATATTGTCAAATACAGCGAAATTCTTATATGAAAAAGATGTGGTTAATAATAGGAGTTATTTTGGAAGTATCTATTTTATGTTTTTTTAAATTTGTAGACTTATTCCTTGAAAGTAGTGATTTGGCATTACGTATATTAATGCCTTTAGGCATATCGTATTATACATTTAAGATATTGAGTTTTATAATTGACACATACAGAGGGAGGGGAAGGAACTATAAAGTTACTTTATTGGAATATGCGGTATATGTAAGTTTTTTTCCACAAATTGTATGTGGTCCTATTTCGAGGACAGATGAGATTATTCCACAATTGAGCAAAAAATATAAAGTCACAGAACATGAACTGATGGAAGGGATATCCATGATATTATCTGGAGGATATAAAAAGGTTGTTATAGCCGATCGGCTGGCAGTATACACGGCGGCTATATTTACAAATCCATTGGGTTATCCCGCATTGGCAAGTTGGTTAGCTGCTTTTTTCTTTTCAGTACAAATCTATTGTGATTTTGCAGGTTATTCAGAGCTTGCAATTGGTGTATGTAAAATATTAGGTTTCCATTGTCATAAAAATTTTGATAATCCATATTTTGCTGCAAACATAAAAGAATTTTGGAATAGATGGCATATATCTTTATCAACATGGTTAAGGGATTATGTTTATATTCCTCTTGGAGGTAATAAAGTTGGTAAGGTTAGAAAGAAATTTAATATTATGGTGACATTTTTGGTTAGCGGAATATGGCATGGAGTTGGATTAAATTATTTGTGTTGGGGAGCTTATCATGGGTTGCTTAATATTTTGTCTATAAAGAAATCATCAAATAAAATAATTCTTTTAATACAGACAATAGGAACATTTATATGTGTTACGTTCGGTTGGATAATGTTTCATGCAGGTTCCTTTACAAACGGAATTCGGTATATTCAAAATATGTTTACTGATGTAGCGATTAATTATAATGTAATTGTGAGTTCCGTTATTCCATTTACAGGAGATTATTCAAGTGTATCGTATTTCTTAATTGTAGTTATATTTATTATTGTATTGTTTATTTTTGAATTACGAGAATATACGAGAAGTATTCAATCTTTGGAAAAATCATTGTATTCAAGGAGTGCTTTTTATTTATTTGCTATCATGTTTTTTGGTATAATAGGTCAAAATAGTTTTTTATATGCAAATTTTTAAATTATGAGGTTAATTATGAAACGGTATATTAAGTGGTTATTAAGTATTTGGGTTTTATGCTTTATTATTATACTGATAAAAAATGAATATTCATATAAGTTATTAGAAAATGCAAATTATGGAATGCCAGCGCTTATTGAAAAAGGTAAAGTAAAAAATTTGTATATAGGGTCTTCTATGTTTAGACAAGGAATTGATATTATGACTTTGGAAGAAAACGGAGAAGACAATTATGTTTTGGCTTATAATGGAAATCAACCGGTTTTAGAATATTACCAGTTAAGGAATTTGATTGAAAATAATGTACAAATAGAAAATTTATATGTAGATATGTATGTTTATTCTGTATGGGCGCAGCCTAAAATTAGTGATGAGAAAATGCTTATGGAGTTTGGATTAAGAGAAAAGTGGAGTATATATTATTTGATTTCAAATGGAACAAGCAGTGAGAATATAAAAACGTTCTGGCAGATGTTTGTAAGCGGAAACAATGAGTTGCTTGCAACATGGGTAATTAGTAATAAAGCAATTAATAATATTTTTTATAAAGGTGGAAGTACAAACCGTCCGATGGCATCAGAAAAAGAGAAATTAGACGCTTTAGCAATACCTCAGATAGATAAAACGGTTAACTTGGTGCAATTAGAGTACTTAAAAAAGTTAATTCATCTTGCGAAGGATAATAAAATAAACATAATATTTATCGAGTCGCCAAAATATGATAGAATGGCTAAAAATCAGGAATATATTTGTGCAATGGAACAATATATTAATTATTTAAATGAAGAAAGTATTGAGTATGTATTATGCGATTTAACATGGAATTATACTGAACAAAATGCTGAAGTGGAAAGATACTTATTTGATAATAGTAAAAGTGATTATTTTGTAGATAACGGACATTTATCCTATTTAGGTCGAAAAGAATTTACCAAACAATTAATAAATTTACAGTAATGAAATGAAAAAGTATGGAGTTTTCAAGGTTCATTTTATTATGCGGATAAATTAAATACAATAATGTTTAGCTTTATATCGAAAAGTGGATAAAGGCATATTGCAGATTTTAGCGGCTTCTACACCTGATATTTGCCCTGTTTTCCATCGCAGGCAAGCATCATCAAATACATCCGGCAAAGGAAGAGAAGGTCTACCAAATTGAACACCTCTTGCTTTTGCCGCGATAATCCCCTCAAATTGTCGCTGCTTAATATTTATACGTTCATTTTCGGCAACAAAAGATAGAATTTGTAATACAACGTCAGCTAGAAAGGTACCCATTAAATCTTTTCCTTTTCGGGTGTCAAGTAATGGCATATCTAGAACGACGATATCTATGCTTTTGTCTTTGGTTAGAAATCTCCATTGTTCAAGTATTTCTTCATAATTTCGTCCTAGCCGATCAATACTTTTTATATACAATATATCATTAGCTTTTAGTTTCTTTAATAATTTCTTATAATTAGGTCTTTTGAAGTCTTTTCCGGATATTTTGTCTATGTAGATATCTTGATCACCACTTTACAACTTTTTGAAAAATAAAATAACACACAAGGCACTTTCTAATGTATAATAAGTTTGCAACAAAACTATACGAAAGTAGGTGACCTTGTATGTCTGACTTATTATACAACTTAATCTCCCAAAATAATTATACACAGGTTGAAGCTGAGAGCGGATCAAACCATTGAAAATACTAGATTTTTAACGTTTTTTTCTTTACAAAACAGTGTATAAATGATATAATTTAAGAGAAAATATTATACACTGTTTCAAAAAGGAGCCGCCTATGTCATCCTACGTTTATGTTAAAAATCCAAACGGTAAAACCTACGTTTATGAAAACACCACTTACTGGGACAAGGAGTCAAAATCCTGCAAACACTTCCGAAAAAGTATAGGACATCTTGATCCAGATACTGGGGAAATTGTGCCTAATTACAAGAAAGGCGACAAACAGATGAAAACCTCATCTGGTGTTTCGGCGGATCACTGCATTGTTGCTTCGACTGGGATCGGGAAACTCCTTGACAAGGCAGTTTCTGACATAAAACTGGATGCTCCGCTTAAGGCGGTATTTCCGGATGACTGGGAGCGCATACTGACCTGCGCTTACTATCTTGTCAGCGAGGGCGGGGCGCTTGCTCATGTGGAAAAATGGCAGCGTGCATTCAGCTCTCCATATGAGGAAAAACTCACAAGCCAGCGGGTCAGCGAACTGATCACCAGGATCACGCCGTCGCTCCAACAGAATTTCTTTTCCATATGGGCCGGGCTT
>CAPYID010000088.1 GCA_948739805.1 uncultured Clostridia bacterium
TTTTGATGCTGTTGATGTAGCAAATTATATGGCAGGGGAAATTGAAAATAATTTATTGCATTTACAGTGTTCAGATTATGTACTTACATACTGGAAAGTTGATACAGATAACTGTTGGGACCATAAGTGGCAATTATCAGCTTTATTTCCAAGTATGGGCTTATCAAGGCGTTATCATCATGTATATAGAGATAAAGAAATCCCATATGATGTATGGGCAAATATACATTTTGGAGTGATTGGTAGTAAAATAAACCCTTCTGACTTTATATTATTAAAAGGTGCTGGAACTGAACAAGTTATTTCAGATATTAAGAAATATAAGAACAATATTAATATAAAAGATACCACTATAAGACTTTTAGAAATGAGTGGTGATTACGGAGATAATGAAGGTGATATAGAAGCTATTAAAATAGGTATTCAAGTCTCAAAAAATTATGAAATAAAAACAGTTGATATTATTGCTAATCAGATACTAATTATTTTACAAACATATAGTAGAACACAAAGAAGGTGATTATGTATAGAATTATGAAAAAAATATTAATTATTTTTTATACATTTTTAATACCGCTACCTATTATTACTATTATAATGATTAGTATTATATATGATTTACAATATAACAATAGTAATATAGCAGAGACAGTATTCATGGGAATATTTGTTTATATAGCATTTTTACTAAATATTGTTGTATTTATTGTTCATGTAGTTCAGGATGTAGTATTATTAATTATTTTATTAGGTTCATAGTATGGAATACATAAGTATATTAAAGAAATTTTTATGTTGGATATTAGTATTTTGGATTCCTGTTAATATGTTATTAATTCTTATGTATTTTGTTTTTACAGTAGATTTACCAATTTCAGAAAAGAAAGTTAAATTTTTAAATAAGATGCTTAAAGAAATAGAGTATTCATATCATAATCAATATGATAACAAAACATTTTATAAGGATAGAGCATTTGAGATAATGTCATATGATAAATATCTTCAATTTAATCCAGGAACTAATCATTTGTGTAACTTTACAAGTAAAGCTATTGTAAAGTTAAAGGTTTCTGTGGGTAACCGTATATTATATAGAGATACTACTGATAAATGCTGCTATGGGTATTATGAAGTAACATATAATTCTATTGATAATACAGCATTGTGTATATATATTGAAAGTTCAGATGGTATAAATATTGATTTAAGTAGAACAAAAATTATAAAGAAAGTAAGATAAGCTTTATGAAACATATTGAAAAACTAATAATCACTCATTAAGAAAAGTAAGCTTATATTATAAAAAAAATTAAACTTATTTTGTAAATATTTATTATAAGAAAAGAGGGATAATTGTTGTAGTATGTTTTATGAAGCAGTTAAAACAGATAGTTTTTGGGACCATAAGTGGCAGTTATCAGCCTTATTTCCAAGTATGGGTTTATCAAGGCGTTATCATCATGTATATATAGATAAAGAAATCCCATATGATGCTTGGTCAAATATTCATTTTGGTTTTATAGGAACTTATGTTGGTTATAGTCAGGAAAAATTATTAAATGGGGCGGGGGAAGCACAAAAAATATCTGATCAACACTTGATTGGTAAAATAATATATTTGGCTTTAGGCTATCGTACTAATTATGTGAATGGTGCTAAATATGATAACGATATAGATGGTCATTTGATATGCAAGGGTGTTGAATTATTCTTGACTAAAAATAGCAATATTACAGCACATGATTTATTAAATGCAGTTAGTAATGCTTATAAAAGGTTTTAAAAATGACATATTTTAAAATAGGTTATGATAAACTACTCTATATATTTAATACTATATGTAATATTATTTTTATTTTATTACTATTAATTTATATTATTTTTGGATTTGCTAGTGTGTATTTTGCATTATTTGGAGTTGTAGATATATTGTTTTTAGGAATAAAAGATGTGTTTTATATATTTAAAAATTTAATTGAAATAATTTTCTATTTTATAGCAGGTGTATAAAATGGATAGCTATGATAAGTTTGAACGAGTAATTTTAAAAATAGAGCAAAATTTAACATATGTTTTAAAAAAAGTAATGAGTCCTAAATATATTTTAATTAAAATATGCTTTATTATTATAATATTTGCAAATTTATTCTGGGAATTTGAAAACTGGCAGAATGATGGTATTTTTCCATTAAATTTTATTTTACATTTAGTTCCTACAATACATGATGAAGATGCATTAGAATTAAAAAGATTACTTATGTTAAATTTAAATAAAGATGTATATTACAAAAACTTTCGTATATATAACCAAAACAGTCCTGTTTATTTGCATAATGATGGAAGATATTATAAATGGGTATATATAGATGTAAAAAAATGTCAACATGGTTATTATAAAGTAACTTATGATAATGGAAAAGCTTTATGTGTACTTACAAAATATAGTAACATATATTATGCTCTATGGGGTGCAGAAATAGTAAAATGAGCCTATTAAAAACAATAGTTTAAGATGCTTGGTCTAATATACATTTTGGTGTAATAGGTAAATACTGTCGTTTTAGTGAAAACACATTATTAGTTGGAGCAGATGTGGCTCAGATGATTGATAATATGAAAGATATTTTGAAACTTATGTGCCCTGAAGGAGATACTATATGTGATAAAAATGCTATTAGATTGGGTTTTTTAATATACAATAAATATGTTATTAGTAACACCATATATGCTGATGAAATATTGTTAAATATAATGAATGATGAAATTTTTCTACAATATTTTCAAAATGGAGAGTGTCCAGATGAATAAAATAAAGAATTTTTTTCGTTCAATGTTATTTCAGATATACTATATTCTATTTATATTCATTATTACATCTGATGTCTTATATATAGGTATGTCACTATTTTTCTATACCGATGTAAAAGAATTTATCGTTGGTTTATTAGCCCCTTATATTGCAGTATATGTTGGTAGTATAATTTATATTTATTACAATTTTATTTTATTATTTTGAATGGAGATATATATGCAAAATAGCAAAAAAATAATAGTGAAAATTTTATTTTTAATTATTGCGGTTCCTCCATCAATTTTATTTTGGGGTATTATAATTTTATCTGTAACTAATGCAAATATTAATTTTGGTCCCCACCTTTCTGATAAAACAGTGTTAAGCTTATGTGATAATTTATCTAATTTAGCAATAACTGGTAATTCAAATTTTAAAGATAATAGATTTCATTTAGTATTTTGTGATAATCAAAATAAAGCAGGTTGTTATTATAATTTTGATTTATTTCAAAATAAAGCTATTTCTTATATTTCATATAGCAATATTTTTTCACATACTGTTAGTTATTCAGTAAAATTTTATTATGATACAATAGATAATTGCACTAAATATTATGAAATATCAT
>CAPYID010000089.1 GCA_948739805.1 uncultured Clostridia bacterium
AGTGCTATCGGAGAAAAAGACAAGCAATATTAAAAGTTATTTTTGGACAGTTCCTAAGAGAAATAACTGCTTCCGCAAATTAATAGGAGTCCGAAATGAGTTATCGTACATTAGGAAGCCTAATACAAGAGGCTCGTAAAAACAGCAAAACAATTACCCGAAAAAAACTCGCCTATGGTATATGTTCCGAACAAACACTATTTGAAATAGAAACTAATCAATGTATGCCCGATATCTTAATGCTGGATATTTTATTACAACGTCTTGGACAATCGCCAGATAAGCTGGAAATCATAATAAATGCTGACAACTATAAAATGGTGCGTATGCGCGACTTATTGGAAACTACCATTTTAAGAAAGAAACGAGAACGTGCCACCCAAATCCTGCAAAAATATCCATCACGAAGCAAAATTGACAAAATGTATTGCTGCCGTATGCAGGCAAGCCTATATTATTACATTGACAAAAATATAACAGGTACTATTGAATATTTAAAAAAAGCAATACACACTACCCTGCCCAAATTCTCTTATGAAAATATTGAAGATTATTTGATTTCTGAAATAGAAATGGAAAACATACTTGCATTAGAACGAATGAAATTGGAACAAAAATCTGATATAAAAAATAATCTGCAAATATGTTTAAAATATATTGATCAACATTTTATTCATGAGGAATACGCCAAGCTCTATAGCAAATGCATATGCCTGCTTACTGCTGTTTTCTACCAAGAAGGTGAATATATGCAAGTACTGGCATTATGTGAAAAAGCCATCGAATTACTGCGGAAAAATGCAATGTTATATTATATGCTTCCTCTATTAAATCGTATTGTGAAAGCAGGCGAACAGATTGGAATTGCTCCCAAACGAAATAAATGGACAAAATATTGTGAAATATTAACTTTTTTATGGGAACATACTGCTCCGAAATGGTATCCAACGGATTCTCTATTTCATAATTGTTACCAAAGAACATACCATCTAGATTACGAGTTTATCCGTTCTGAACGCATTGCGCAAGGACTAACACAAGAAAAACTTGCAGAAGGCATTTATCGCAATCCTGAATCGCTTTCCCGTGTTGAAACAGGGAAAGTGTCGCCAAATAAACAAACTTTTGAAAAACTAATGGAAAAACTTGGTTTTGAAAAAGGACGGTATAATGGATATGTCGTTACAAATTCGTTTGAAACAATGGAATTAAGGGATGAATTGGATCGGTTAATTATGCGTAACAGATACCAAGAAGGAGAAAAAATATTAGACAAATTAAAATGCAGCCTAGATATA
Organism: uncultured Clostridia bacterium; assembly: GCA_948739805.1. GTDB lineage: Bacteria > Bacillota > Clostridia > TANB77 > CAG-508 > CAKPSH01. The sequence continues at coordinate 1,299 of CAPYID010000089.1, forward strand.
CAAATTCCCGAAAATAAACAGGTAATCGAATTACACCATATTATTATAGCTAAACACCTTGAGGAAATAACACCCCTACAAGCACTTGAAAAACTCAAAGAACTTTTTTCTTGTTTTGGCAGCTTTAATAACAAAACATTTCATCATATCCCAAGAAGAAATGAAACAGTAATAATTAATAATCTTTGTATTTTATTGTATGATTTAAAACAAGAAAAAGAAGCATATTCTTTATGCAAAACTGCTTTACAAATAATACAAAACAGTAAAATAAATGTCAAATACAATTACAAGGCATATTCGCTCCTCTTAAATAATTATATACATCTCTGCAAAAATTTACACTATGAATCAGAGGAGCGAAAATTTGCATTTATAGCACTGAAAAATGAATTTATCTGCGGAAAGGCTTCCTCATTACCGTTTTGTATTAATAACGTCTTACAAATACTAGATAAAGATGGCACACCTCCCGCAGAATGTGACAAATGGGCTGAAGCAATTTATTATATGAGCGATTTATACTATTTTAATAAGGAAAAGGAATTATATAAGAATTTCCTTATAAATGAACGTCATATAAATATCATTCATCAGTAATTCGTTTCCCTAGTATCCAAATCAGGATATGACAAACAATTTATTTCATCCGAAATAAAATTATCTACAGATATATAATTTACTGCAGAAATTGTTATAACCATAAGTACTGACATAAAAAACATTTTAAACATTACCTTTAAATTTTTCATAATAACCATATCCTTCCTAAAATATAATGTCAAATAAGAGCAGCTATTTAGCAAACAACGTTATATATGAGATAATTTCTCTATGTAAATAGATACTTAACTTTACAATAAATAAAGCACTCAACTATACACACTATTGTTTGTAAATTCTTCTAATACCTACATTGTATCAAAACACACCATAAACTCCATGACTTTTCGCCTTAAAATATTTTCTTATTTTTTTAAAGTGAAAAGTCATGGTAATTTGTTCAATTATTTATATAATAAATCTATCTGCTGGCGGATGTTTCGTTAAACAAACCAATGTATCCAGCAAATCATGATTTGTGCGATTACAATATTTATGAGGGTAAACAAAGTGAAAACAATTTTATGTCTTGCTATGGCTGCGATTGTATCCCTCTGACTACACACATATAACAATAAGAACTTTACTATTTCTAATAGTTTAAAATATGTGCTAAATTTAAACCTAAAAGGAACTAAAAACTTATATTTATACGAATACTATTTAATATGGACTCTATTTATATACGCTAATAAACTAACATTTTAATAAATACAAGAATGTTTCCATGAAAGCTATTTTATTTAGTACACACTATATATTTACAAACAAAAAATTTTCTTCCTGCACGACACGTTTTGTTCAATCATGAAAATTTGTTATGTGGAAGCTGAAAACTTTTAATATTTGTTAGTATTAACAACTTTAGAATATTAAAGTTCTAAGATATTTAATAAATATCACAAAAAAGGAACCAATATGCTTGGAGGTACATATATGTTTAATAATTTAAAACGCTTATTTTGCATTGCAGTAATATTTTGCATTTTAAGTAATACTGTGGATTTAATTTATGCCAGCGAAGAAAATAATAATATGCTATTGACAGAAGAAGAAATATTTTTTGAGGAAAGTAAAGATACTTCCGATACCCAAATAGATACAGAAATGAATACATCTAAACAAAATACAAAAGAAAGTTTTTCAGTAGAAATCAGTAATGACGATATGACAAACGAAGAAGAATCAATATTAACTGAAACAGATGATATAGAAATAGATACATATGCAACAGGTGGAACAGTTTCTGCATCAAAAATATCACAAACTATTCCTAAAAGTGCATCACAAGATTTGGTTAATAAAGGAATAATTTTATATAAGATTGGCGTATCAATTATGGTGCGTTATACAAATGGAAGACCTGTTGCAAATAGAGCAATTAGTTTTGGTGTCCCAAGTAAAACAAATATTAAAAGTATTAAACCTAAAATCCCGAATAATTTTATACACTGGTGAATAAATCCTGTATTTATACG
>CAPYID010000090.1 GCA_948739805.1 uncultured Clostridia bacterium
TGCTAATAGCTAAAACTATGCTATGTGGCACTTTTTTGTTGCCTTTCTATTCATATGCGAAAGCATACTAATACTGTAACAGGCAAAGCCTTAACAGTCTTAGCAATTTGGAAGGAGGATATGTAAAAATGAATGAAGAAAGGAAAGTAGCAGGAATTTATATTCGTGTTAGTACAGAAGATCAAGCGAGGGAACGGATTTAGTTTAGGAGAACAGGAGGAAAAATTAAAAGCACTTTGTAAATATAAAGATTATAAAATCTATAAAGTTTACAAAGATGCAGGAATATCAGCAAAAGATATGGCAAATAGACCAGCTTTTCAGCAAATGTTAGAAGATATGAAAGCAGGAAAAATCAATTATATTGTAGCCTATAAATTAGATAGAGTTACAAGGTCTGTAAGAGATTTGGAAGTATTAATATCAGAGTTAGAAAAGCATAATTGTTATCTCATTTGTGATAGGGACGATGTGAACACGAGTAGCGCTAATCGGAAGATTTTTCGTAAGGATGCTAACAGTTCTTTCACAACTAGAAATTGAGATAGTATCAGAGAGAACAAAGTTTGGAATGACAGGAGCAATAAAATCTGGACATGTACCACGGAACTTGCCCATTAGGTTACAAAAGAGAAAATAAGAAAATGGTAATAGATGAAACTACAAAAGATTTAGTTATAAGGATATTTAATATGTATTTAGCAGGCAAAAGTTATCAAACAATAGCTAATATCTTAAACGCGGAAAAAATACCAACACTAACAAATAAACAGTGGAAAGATGCAACAGTATCTAAGATAATTAATAATAAAATTTATGTGGGAGATTTTGAACAATATAGAAATAAGCAAGAAAAAGAGACAGTTGTCTATATGAATGTAGTAGAGCCTATTATATCAAGAGCAATGTATGACGATGTACAGCTACAGAAAGAAAAAAATCAAAGGGCATTTTGTAGAGATAGAGTTTATATATTTATGCAAAAACTGCTATGTCCTAAATGTGGAAAAATAATGCAATGTAAAGGCTCTGGTGGGCAAAAGAAAAAATATATGTACTATCATTGTTCAGATTGTAAAACTTATTTAAGAGAGGATTTAGTTGAAGATTCAGTAATGTTTTTAATAATGAACTTAATTGAATATGATATGACAGTAAAAAAATATTTCTTTCCTGTTTTAGCAGATAAGAAAGAACAAAATACAGATAAACTAGATAAAGAGATATCTAATTTACAAAATCAAAAGAATAGAATTAAAGAAGCATATCTAAAAGGAATTGTAGAAGTAGAAGATTTTTCAGAAGATTATAGAGTAATTGAAGAGAAATTAAATATGTTAGAAGAAAAAAGAATACAAGCTATTGATATAAATAAACAATCATTTAGTCCACAATCTATAATGGCAGATAGAGATGTAGAAAAAGAAAAACTAATTCGTTCTAACAAATTTAAGGATATGCTTATGGCAGAATGGAAAAGTAAAACAAAAGAAGAAAAGCAAGAATTTATTTCTAAATTTGTAGAGAATATTGTAATTGAAAAAGATAAGAAAGGCTATTATAACCTAATCAATATAAAATTTAGAAGTAGTTATATAGAACAAATTTCTAAATTGATGGATTTAGGAATGTTTGATATAGCACTACCATTTGAACAAGGTAAAAAAGAAAGAATAGTAAATACTACTGTGTTAATGGATAAAAAAGAATTAAAAGAATATATGGACAGACTAAATGAATACTACGAAGTTTCTTATTATGAATTAAATCAGTTGGACAAGCCTAAAAAAGGCTATCAGAAAAAATATCTTACAATAGAAGAAGTAAATAGAAATGGAGAGCAGCTTTTTAAATTAGTGGAACTAATAAGTGATGATAAACAATTTCCACAGAAAGAAGAAAATAGAATTTTGGGAGAAATTAGAATAAAAGAAAGAGAAAAAGTTAGTTAAAATTTTTATAAATGGAGGAATTGAAAATGGAAAATAAAGAAAACAAAATCGAAAATAAATATGGAATTGAATATACAAAACAAGGCGATTATTATATGCCAAATTTAGTTTTAGAAAAAGAAAAAATTATATTAAACAAATATGGAAGATTAAGACTAAAATTTTTAAAAGAAAATAGAAAAGCAGAATATATGATAATGTTTACAAAAGGAACTTTAAATAAACATTTAAAAGAGACTCAAGAAATAGCACAGGAAAGAATTGATTTAATTATAGAGCAATTAAAAGAACAAAATAATCTAACAGAAGAAATGAAAAATACAGATCAACTTTATTGGGTGAGTATGATGAATAATTTTAAAAATACAGCAGAAGAAATTATATTAAATGAACTAATATATGTATAAGAAATTACTGGTAGGAGCAAACAGACAAATGTATTGCCAAATTTGATGTCTATAAGTGTAGCGAGCATAGGTTTTGTATTGCCACAAAACCGACAGCTTACGCTGAAAGGGGAAAAATCTTCCCCTATAACCCCTACCTTATGAAACAAAAAGTTGAACAAAAAATTAAAAATTTTTAGAAAGATTTTGTAAAAAGTGGAGCGAAAATTTATTAAAAAGGGAGTGAAAAATTATGAGAAATAGAACAATAGGAATTAATGTTAGAGTGAGTGAAAGTGAAAAGAAAAAACTACAAAGAAATGCTAAAAAGAGTAACTTAAATTTATCATCTTATTTAAGAAAAGTAGGATTACAAAAGGAGATTTGTTCAATACCAGATGAAGAACTTCGTAAAGTTTACAATGGAATTGTTGAACTAAAAAATGAATTTCCTTATATGAGTGATGAAGAAATAAAAGATAAAATAACAAAAATGCAAAGTGATTTTTTAGATATTTACAATTATAAAAAAGATGGTGATGTGGGTGGCAACAACGAAAATATGGGCAATTAAAGATAGTATATCACGAGTAATAAGCTATGCAAAAAATCCAGAAAAGACAATGTTTGATGATTTAAAACAAGTGCTAAAATATGCAGAAAATGATGAGAAAACTATTGATAAAAACGAAAAAACTATGTATGTAACAGGTGTAAATTGTAAAGCAGAAACAGCTTATGAAGAAATGATGCTAGTTCAAAATAGATTTGATAAATGCACAGGAAATGTTGCATATCACGCATACCAAAGTTTTAAAACAGGAGAAGTATCACCAGAATTAGCACATAAAATTGGAGTAAAACTTGCAGAAAAGATGTGGAGTGAATATCAAGTAGTAGTTGCCACACATTTTAATACAGGAACTTATCATAATCATTTTGTAGGTGCGCCCATAAGGGGCAAAGTAATTCCGTATTAGC
>CAPYID010000091.1 GCA_948739805.1 uncultured Clostridia bacterium
TCTCGCGTCTGCCGTATTGCTAATACGGAATTACTTTGCCCCTTATGGGCGCACCCACAAAATGATTATGGTATGTGCCTGTATTAAAATGTGTAGCAACTACTACTTGGTGTTCGCTCCACATTTTTTCAGCAAGTTCTATTCCAATTTTATGTGCTAATTCTGGCGATACTTCTCCTGTTTTAAAACTTTGGTATGCGTGATATGCAACATTTCCTGTGGTTTTATCAAATCTATTTTGTACTGTTATCATTTCTTCATAAGCTGTTTCTGTTTTACAGTTTACACCAGTTACATACATAGTCTTCTCATTTTTATCTATGGTTTTCTCATCATTTTCTGCATATTTTAATACTTGTTTTAAATCTGAAAATGTTGTTTTTTCTGGATTTTTTGCATAGCTTATTACACGAGATATACTATCCTTAATCGCCCATATTTTCGTTGTTGCCATTGTCCTCATCTCCGTTGTTTTTTATAATTATAAATATCCAAAAAATCACTTTGCATTTTTGCTATTTTATCTTTTATTTCTTCATCACTCATATAAGAAAACTCATTTTTTAGTTCAACAATTCCATTGTAAACTTTACGAAGTTCTTCATCTTGTATTGAATAAATTTCTTTTTGTAATCCAGATTTTCTTAAATAAGATGATAAATTCAAGTTACTCTTTTTAGCATTTCTTTGTAATTTTTTCTTTTCATTTTCACTCACTCTAACATTAATTCCTATTGTTCTATTTCTCATAATTTTTCACTTCCTCTTTGATAAAATTTCGTTCTATTTTTTATAAAATTTTTCTTAAAATCTTTTAATTTCTTCCTCAATTTTCAATCTACTTTTTTAAATCTTTTATTTCATAAGGTAGGGGTTATAGGGGAAGTTTTTCCCCTTTCAGCGTAAGCTGTCGGTTTTGTGGCAATACAAAACCTATGCTCGCTACACTTATAGACATTAAATTTGGCTATACATTTGACTTTTTGCTCCTACCAGTAATCTCTTATACATATATTAGTTCATTTAATACAATTTCTTCTGCTGTACTTTTAAAATTATTCATCATACTAACCCAATATAATTGGTCTGTATTTTTCATTTCTTCTGTTAAATTATTTTTCTTTTTTAATTGTTCAATTATAATATTAATTCTCTTTTCTGCTGTTTCTTGAATCTCTTTTAAATGTTTGTTTAAAGTTCCTTTTGTAAATATTATCATATATTCTGCTTTTTTATTTTCTTTTAAAAATTTTAATCTCATTCTTCCATATTTGTTTAGCACAATTTTTTCTTTTTCTAAAACTAAATTTGGTAGATAGTAATCTCCAACCTTTGTGTATTCAATTCCATATTTATTTTCAATATTATTTGTTTTTAATTCTTTATTTTCCATTTGCAATTCCTCCATTTATAAAAACTTTTAACTAACTTTTTCTCGTTCTTTTACTCTAATTGCTCCGACAATTCTATTGACTTTTTTCTGTGGATATTTTTTATCATCTGTTACTAATTCCACTAATTTAAATAGCTTTTCTCCATTATTATTTGTTTCATCTATTGTAAGATATTTCTTCTGATAGCCTTTCTTTTGTTCGTCTAATCTTGCTATTTCATAATAAGATACTTCGTAATATTCATTTAATCTCTCAATGTATTCTTCTAGTTCTTGCTTGTCCATCATAACTGTTGTTCTAACTTCTTTATCTTTTTCATCTGCAATAGTCATATCAAACATTCCATTTTGCATTAACTTGTATATCTGGTTAATAAATGTTTTTCTTAATTTCAAATTAACTAGCTTGTAGTTTCCTTTGCTATCTTTTTCAACTGTAATACTTTCTAAAAACTTTGAAATAAATTCTTGTTTTTCTTCTTTATCTTTACTCTTCCATTCTGCCATTAGCATATCGTAAAATTTATTAGAACGTATTAACTTTTCTTTTTCTACATCTCTATCTGCCATTAAATGTTGTGGGCTAAAACTTTGTTTATTTAGGTCTATTGTTTCAATTCGTTTTTGTTCTAATAATTCTAATTTTTCATCTATTGCTTTATATTCTTTTGAAAATTCTTCTACATCAACGATTTCTTTTAAATATGCCTCTTTTATTCTGCTCTTTTGATTTTTTAATGTGTTTATTTCTTTATCAAGTTTATCTGTATTCTTCTCTTTTTTATCTGCTAAAACAGGATAAAAGTATTTTTTTACTGTCATATCATATTCTATTAAATCCATTATCATTGGCATAACTTGTTCTTCTATTAAATCTTCACGAAGATAGATTTTACAGTCTGAACAATGATAATACATATACTTTTTCTTTTTACCACCTGTTCCTTTACTGCCCATTATTTTCCCACATTTAGGGCATTTCATTTTTTGCATAAAGATATATACTCTATCTCTACAATATGCTCTTTGATTTTTCTCTTTCTGCATTTGTATATCTTCAAACATTGCTCTTGTTATAATTGGTTCAACAACATTAGGATATATTACAGGATCTTTTCCTTGTTCTTTTGCCACTCTTTTAAATCTTTCATAATCTCCCACATAAATTTTGTTATTTAGTATTTTTTCTATGGTAGAATCATCCCATTTTTTAGGCTCTAAAACTTTTCCCTCGTTTAGAATATTTGCTATTGTTTGATAACTTTTACCTTGTAAATATAGATTAAATATTCTAATAACAATATCTTTTGTAGTTTCATCAATTACCATTTTCTTTGTTGTATCTCGTTTATACCCTAGTGGGCAAGTTCCGTGGAATATGACCTGACTTTATTGCTCCTGTTAAGCCAAATTTTGTTCTTTCTGATACTATCTCAATTTCTAACTGAGATAAAACTGTTAGCATTCTTACAAAGAATCTTCCATTAGCTGAAGATGTATTTACATCATCTCTATCGCATACCAAATAGCAATGATGTTCTTCTAGTTCTGAAATTAGAACTTCTAAATCTCTTACAGACCTTGTAACTCTATCTAATTTATAGGCTACAATATAATTGA
>CAPYID010000092.1 GCA_948739805.1 uncultured Clostridia bacterium
ATCTCTGGAAGAAGTACTATCCCGAAGACTTTTAACCGTTATGGTTACTGTTGGTTAAATCCAATAAGATATATTGATTTAAATGGAAAAGACCCAATTACCCCACAGCAAGCACGCGACATGGCTTGGGAGTTCTGGGAAGATCAGGTTCAAAAAGTTGTTAGTGAAATAGAAAACGAAATTGACTCCATACAAAATGATATTAATGAAACGATAGATGCAGGCATACAAATGGCAAAAGATGCTGCAGAAGCGGTAGGAAATGGGATAAAAACTACTGTCAAAAACACTACAGATAATGTTATGAATATAACAAATAATGGGGTACAATTAATAAGAAATATATTAAAAAATCAAACAGGTACACTTTCTGTAGCGGTAGATACATCATTTATTCCCGGTATTTGGCAATTTGATTTTATGCAATTTATTTCGGTAGATACTAAAGGCAATGTAGGATTACAAGCAGCTTTCAATGGTGGAGTCACTCCTTTTGAACCATCAAAAAGAATTACATTTGCAACAATTATAAGTAATGCACCAACTATATTCAATTTAGAAGATCTTGGGTTTACTTTTGGTGCAACATTCGAAGCACTTGATTCTATTTTTATGGGGGCTGAATTTAATATACTTGGTGATATAAATAATATTAATAATAAAACTTATTATGGTATGACTATATTTGGAGGTATGGAATTAGGATATGATATACATACTACATGGGGAAATACATCTACTGTTTATTATATAAATATATTTAATCTTTGGGATAAAATATATTCTAATTATAAAAAATGGAATTGGGGAGAAAAAGAATAATTTGCAAATATAAATTATTCCGTTGTTTTTAATTTTACCACTATTACAAGGTAAATTTACATTATACTAAAACATCTTCATCGACTTTAACCAGTTAATGGGTCTTCATATGAATCCAGATAGCCTCTGGATCAAAATGTCTGACCTTATCCCATAGGACGATTTTGAAATAAAGTATGCCAGTCTGTTTCCAAGCAGTACCGAAAATGTTGCGAAGCCACTCCGCATGCTATTAGAGGCTTTGAACATAAAGACAAAATTCCAGTATGCTGACCGTGAACTTGTAGACCAGATCACAAAAAACCATATTTGCAATATTTTATAGGACTCCCCGGATATTAGCCTTAAAGTCGTATAATATATACTCAAATAAGCAAAAAATGGCTTCAAAGCCTGTATTTATGCGGAAATCGATTTGAGTATATATTATAATATGCACTCAAAACCTGAATCCATTGTAAATACTGGGTTTCAGGCATAAAAGTGGCTATTTTGAGTGCATATTATACGACTTTTGGGATATTAGAAAAAAACATTTGATGCAAGTACACTGGTGCTCTTCTGGAAACGCATTTCTGCTGAAATGCAGATGGATTTTTTGACCGTAAGGACAATGGCGATGGTAACAATCCCACGCCATATGCCAAGAACGCCAGCTATGATGACGCACCAAGGAAGATACAAACAAAGGGACACTGGATGCAACATGTGCACCGTCAAATATTCACTATCGCTAGGACATCTCACTCTTGAACAAGGCAAGGAAAAACTAGAAACGGTCATTTACCGCTTTTGTAGGTCATATAATCTGCCACTGCCAAGGCAATATGGCAGACGTGCCAGAAAAGACTATCTTGCATTTGCAAAAGGCAGAAAACACAGTGCGAAAAAGATCCACAGGCACTTCGTAAACATACTTTATTTATGATTATATCTGTCCCAATTTTGAAAGAGATATAAACATTTGTTTCTGAATAATTTTCTTAATTAGCAGACACTTATTAAGGAGTATGAATCAATGAAAATATTTAAATTTAATAAATTAATTTATAAAATTATCCTATTAATATCAATTATAAACATAATATATATCCAAGTTTATGGTGCAGAACTTGAATTAGAACATAAAAACTATCATGATAAGAATCCATTTAAATTTAAAATTTCATACACATGGACATCCAAAGGCCAAACGATAAAATCATATGATGTTTCAGAACATGGACAGATTGCTATTGTATTTTCTAATAAAACAATTGGAGTATTTGACAATGATATGAATTTTATATATCAATTATCATTTGATACCAATAGTACTTATGGTGCTTTGTGGTTAGGTGAAAACCTGCTATTTATAGATTTACGTTCAAATACTGCTGTTATATGTGATGATGACGGTGCTCCCAAAAGTATATATACAATTACTGCTCCAGATAATTATTATAATGATATTGTACAGGAACGCTCACGAAAACAAGGTAACTACTATTATTATTGTACAAATGAAAGTGGAAATAATTCAATGGCACATTATAGCTATTATACCATATTAAAACGTACTTTAAAAGGCAGAGAAGAAATTCTATATAAAGCAAATATATTATTTGATGGTGTAGTAGCAGAAAAACTGTATATACTTTCTCTTGTGGTAATTATAATAATATGGTTTAAAGGTATTCGTAGCTTTCGTAGAAAAAATTAAAGATAGCATTGATTTAGGGGTACAAATAATTTTTTTTAAAGAAAGATTTTTCTAATTCCTGTGTCTAGGTTGAATATAACAAACAAGGATAGCGTACCAGAAAGAAAAGTGCTGGCGGATACCGCACGCTGTGGAAATACAACGAAAGCGGGCAGTTAGAAGAACTAATGCATGAAGATACAGCGGGAGTTCTTGATAAGTTCCACTATACCTATGATGCGATGGGAAACAAAACTGCCATCCAAAAGCAGAGAAGGGGACTTCCAGAAGAAAGTGGATGCTACCAATACAGCTATGACAAACTGCAGCGGCTTATCGGTGTAGAGAAAGACGGAAAACATATCCGCAGCTATCAGTATGATACTTTTAGCAACCGCATTGAAATGGAAGACAATACAAAAGGAATAA
>CAPYID010000093.1 GCA_948739805.1 uncultured Clostridia bacterium
GAGGAAACGGTAACATTGGATGAAGATATACTTCGACCGCTTGATTTTGCCATATATAATGATACGACATTTGTCATTCCTGACTATTCAGGTGAGAGCCGTTTTTTGAAGGTTAATTGTAAAGGTAAACTTATAGAGAAGATAGGCGCTATACCTACAGCGAATGAGAAAGCTTTGCAAGAAGCCCGTCCGGCATTAGCACAGGCATGGCGTAGCTTTTTAGATTATAATCCTCATAATGGCGTTTTAGCTGCTGTCACTCAGTTGGGAGAGGTGGTTGAAGTTTATAATTTGAAAGACAGTACTCATGTTGTTCGTATCGGTGAGCATGACGAACCTGAATTCAAAGTATCTGATGGATATGGTATACCAACAGGCATCATGGGATTCAGTGATGTTCAAGTAACGGATAGTGCCATTTATGCGGTGTTTCATGGGACGCCCTTTAAAGAGATAGCAAGACAAAGTGGAAGGCTTCCTGACGGAGGAAAGTATATTTATGTATTTAGTTTGAAAGGAGAACCAATGTGTAAATATGTACTCGACCATTATATATATGGTATTTGGGTGGATGAAGCTACTAAAACGATAATGGCAACAGATGTGAATAACGATCAGCCAATACTAAAGTTTTGTTTTGGTAGCGTATGAGAGAATTAAATGGTAATGGTTGCTACTGTTATCAGTGGTATCCGTATTTTCAAGAACACTATTGGTGGAATTGAGTTTACGTAAATAAATTCCCCTGCTACAATTGAGTAGCAGGGGTAAATAGTATAATAATCTATTTAGTAAGATGACATTTCCCATTAAGAGAGATGTTCAATTTCAAATATGATGTAGCATTTTTATAAATATTAATCCAAAGGTTATATTATGAGGGAAATTTTATACATTTTGCTTCTAACTGTTTGTTGGAGTTGTGCACAAAATTCAAAGACTGAAGTATATCAAAATAAACGTGCAAATATTTTGGATGTTCAAGATAGAGTGAAAGAAATTGCAATTAATGATGTTTTAATAGGTCCAATAAGCCCATTATGTATAGTCGGTGAGTATTTAATAATAGGTGATGTTAAATCACAAGATAATTTGATTCATATATTTAATAAGAATGATTTTAGCTATTTGACAAGTGTACTGAGTAGAGGTGAAGGTCCTGATGAAATAACTAATATGGGATATATTGGAACAGATGGAATGAGTCACATATTTTGTATATCGGATCATGGTAAACAAAAGATATTTGCTTATGATATAGATTGTATTCTTTCAGATTCATTGTATAAGCCAACCGTAAAAGCGAAAATGGCAGAAAGATCATTTCCTAATAAATATAAATCTATAAATGATTCTTTATATCTTGCTTTAATAATAAAACCAACAGGAAATTCAGGTTATAATGAAAATATAACTAAATGGAATATGAAAACCGGAGAAATGGATAATATGCTTTATGAACATCCTGATATAAAGAAGAAACGTGTTGATTTTGATTTATCAATAAAGGGTGGATGCTATGTAGAATGCTATTTGTATCATGATTTAATGACGATTTGTGATCTCAACGGAAATTTAAGATACAATATATACGGTCCGGAATGGGATAAATCAACAAATAGAGTTAGTTTTTATGGTGGAGTAGCCTATTGTAAAGATAAAATAGTTGCGCTTTATTCAGGTAAGGAGACTTTTTATAATAGTGGCTCTGGTGGAATGAAAGTAGATCGTCCGACTAAATTTTTAGTTTTTGATATGAATGGTAATTACATTCAGACTATAGAAACTAAATGTCAAATATTAAATTTTTGTTATGATGAAAAGAATAACCGAATCATAATGAGTTTAGATGATGATATGCAATTTGCTTATTTGGATTTAAGTGGTCTTATTTAGTAGCGTTTTGATTATTATCTTTAAATCGTAAATAAAATATGAACCTGATTGGTATAAGTTCCTTGGTGAATTTCCTGAAACTTCGGTGTTGTTGAAAAAATAATTTTAATGGTTTCTTTAAAAATATGAAATCACTGCTGGGCACTTAGTCCCAGCTGATTTTCAATTGTTTATAATTTAGTTCTTTGACATTTTTGTAGTCACAATAGGTAAGTATCTCTCTTACAGGTGTTTTATCCAGTAGAGAAAAGCTCAAAATTTGTAGAATTTCGTAGATTGGACGGTTGACTTTCAATTTGTAAGCGACAATGGCAACCAGACAGTATGTTATGATGGCACAGTACACTTGTGTCTTGACTGCATTCATCGTGGTGCCCCAAAAAGATTTTACTTTCAGGTGTTGCTTTATCCATTTGAAAAATAGTTCCACCTGCCAACGGTTCTTATATAGCAAAGCAATTTCCTCTGCTGAGAGTTCCATGTTGTTGGTGATGAACACAAATTCTCTGTCCAGTTCTTCATCGTAGTATTTAACCCGCCTGAGTTTGTCTGAATATGCTTTGAGCGATTTATACGTTTCAAGCATTCCAATCTGGTCACATTTTATTCCGGTTGTTTTATCGACTTCACGGGAATACATTCTACGGAATCTCATATTATCCTTTGCACGTGTAACGAAGTAAGCACCACAGGTGTGAAGCTTATGCAAACGGGTGAAGTCAACATATCCTTTATCCATGATATAGAAACTTCCCTTTTCATAACTCAACTCATCCAGCATGTTTACGTCATGTACTTTAGCATTGGTTACCAGTACGACTGTCGGTATGGAAGTTTTTACATCATACAAGGTATGAAGTTTGATGCCTCCTTTGTATTTCCTAAATTCTGCCCACCAAAAAACATTCAGACAAAGGTCTATGGTGGAGGAATCAAAGGTATAAACATTACCGTCAACTTTCACCTCGAAG
>CAPYID010000094.1 GCA_948739805.1 uncultured Clostridia bacterium
CCTGGCATCTGAGGAATTGTAAAATTCCAAAGAAGACATCAATATTCTTGTATTCTTAATTAGAATACACATAATATATACCATGAAATGTGTCGAAAGTCAAGAAATTTTGACTTTTTCGTTGTAATATGTAAATTTTATTGATATAATTTTGATACATATATAATTTCAAGGAGGAGCGAACATGTTAGAAGATTATATAAAAATTATTAAGCCATATATAATTGAACTTTTTAGTGAAGAGTCTAGTGGTCATGATATAAGCCATCTTACTAGAACTATGAATATAGCTGTTAATTTGTGCAAGAAAGAAAATGGAGATGAACTAATAGTTGGAATATCAGCATTTATGCATGATATTCATAGAATAATGCAAAATGAAACAGGTAAATTTGTATCACCTAAAGACTCTTTATCAAAAGTAAAAGAAATTTTAAGTAATACTGATTTAAGTAGAAATATTATAGATAAAATTTGCTACTGTATAGAATTTCATGAAAATTATAATTGGAATGGAAATAATGTTGAAGATATAAACACATTAATTTTACAAGATGCAGATAATTTAGATGCAATAGGTGCAATTGGAGTAGGAAGAACTTTTAGTTATGGAGGAGCACATAATGTAAAAATGTATGATGAAGAAGCTCCACTTAACTCTGCTGAGGATTATGCAGAAGAAAATGGAGATGATCCTTCTACTATTCATCATTTTTATCATAAATTGTTTAGGTTAGCTAATAACATGAACACAGAAACTGCTAGAAAACAGGCAATTGAAAGAACAGAGTTTATGAAAGTATTTGTAAACGAATTTTTACAAGAATGGAATGGCGAAAAATAATAAAAAGTGTACAAAATTTAAATATTTACTAAAAAATTAGGAGAAGTATATGTATTATTCAGAAATGAAACAAGCAGTAAAACTTCTTGCAAATGAATGGAATTTAGGTAAAAAAGAATGTGGTGCTACTGGTAATATTTGTGCTTGGATATATCTATTTACAGTATTAGAAGAAAGCGAAAAAATTGTTACTTATAAGAATGGAAGAAAATTAGTTGGATTTAGTGGATATTCAAAAGATAATTCTAAAAAACATTTATTGAAAAAGAAATTTTACGCAATTATTAAAAATAAATTATACAAAAGTAAAGATATTAAAGATTTAGACGCTTTAAAGACTTATAAAAACAATTATGATTATTTACCTAAAGAATTAGAAAATCATTTTGATGGAGAAGTTTCTATATTGATAGTTGACAAAGATTATAGAGGAAAAAACATTGGAAAGAAATTATTACTTGAAGTATTTAAGTTAGCAAAAAAAGATAATATTAAATATCTACAAATATTAACAGATGAATCATGCAATTTTAAGTTTTATGAAAATTGTGGGTGCGAAAAAATCTATGAAACCATTGTTAAAAATCAAGAGTATGGCAAATTAGGAAACATATCAAGTGAAAGAGCTTTTATATATGAAAAAAGATTGTAGGTGTGAATAAATGAAACTATATTTAGTAAGGCATGGAGAAGTAAATCATAATTTATATGGTTTGTATAATCGAGAAGATGAGGACTTAAATGAAACAGGAATAAAACAAGCTGAAGAGCTTAGAAAGAAAATAAAGAATATTGAATATGATTTTATTATATCCTCTCCATTATCAAGAGCAAAACATACTGCTAATATTATCAATATTAAGAATACGAACATAGTAATAGATGATAGGATTAAAGAGCGAGATTCAGGAAGTTTAAGTGGACAACCTATTGAAGTAACAAATAGAGAAGAATATTGGAACTATTATGCTACTATTCAATATGGAACAAGTGAAAATATTAAAGAGTTTTTTAATAGAGTTTACAATTTTTTAGATGAACTAAAAGTAAAAGATTATAAAAAGGTTTTAATAGTAGCTCATAGTGGAGTATCAAAAGCATTTAGTGGCTATTTTAATGGAATAGATGATGGCAAATTCCTAAATAGAGGATTGAAAAATTGTGAAATAAAGGAGTATAATTTATACTAAAAGAAAGACGAAAATTTATAAGATTAGAGCAGAGAAAACAAATCTCTGCTCTAATATGTTATTAACAATAAATGAGTTCTCTAAATACAATTTCCTCAGCACAATGCTTATAATTATTCATGAGACCTGTCCATTTTAAAGGATCAGTATTTTTCAAATTTTCATCAATAGGATTTTTCTCTAGCATTTGTTTCATAAGTATTTCAAATCTCCTTTTAGCTTGCTTGTCAGTTTCTACGATATGTTTTCTTAAAATTTTGTTCATAAACATTATTGTATATTCAGCCTTTTTGTGATTTTTCAAATACTCTAATCTTAAATGCCCATACTTTCCAATAATATAATCATTTTCGTAATCTTCCTTTTCCAAATATAAGTCAGGAATGAAAAAATCTCCCTCTTTGTGATAAGTTATCTTTACCATAACTAAAACCTCCTAAAATTCAATTTCACTACTTTTAAAACTATAATTTTATATCTACTAAAGCTGTCTATAAATACAAATTTTTATAGAGTGTACTTAACTTAAGTCTATTGGAGTATAACATTTCACAAAGCAAGTAATAGATATATGGCACAATATACTAAGCCAAATGGGAAACGTGGTACAGTATATGGAAAAACTAGAGAAGAAGCACGAAAAAAGCTAACAAAGGCATTATCAGATATACAAAGTAACACGTATACAGATAAGAACAAAATAACTTTAATAGAAATTACCAAAAGTATAGTTGAAG
>CAPYID010000095.1 GCA_948739805.1 uncultured Clostridia bacterium
TTTGTCGAATGTCGAATTGGGTGGGGTAAATGGGGTAAAGAGGGGTAAAAGTCATCAAAGTATAACAGCGGCACAGGCGGCAATTCAGAAATAATGCCATAGGAATTTGGGTACTCGCAGGCGAAAGTATTGAAGAATGGCTTAAAATCGAGGGATTTTGAGGTTTGGTGGGGTTCATCACGGTGGGTGGTGGGCCCCAATTTTTGGTTTTTTGGATGCCGCTGATAGGATGGCGATTGGGGCAAAAATCGTACTATCAGGCAAAAGTCGGGAGTTTCCGTGATAGTATCCGAGTTTTGCGTGATAGTATAAGAGTTTCCGTGATAGTATGGAGTTTCGCCTGTTTGGTTGCAAAATTTGTAATTTTGTGGCATTCTATATATGAATATTCTTGTCTTTTACTTATGCAAACAATATCAATTAATCGGAATATATATAACGGCATACTATTAATAGAAGGAAATGAAAATATATGGAATTTAATAATTATTGGCCGGTTTATAAAAATTTAGAAGAAGAAACACTTGAACTAACAAAATATATTCAATTTACAGATGATCAGCTTTCAGTGTATTCAATGCATATTGCAGATCTATTGGTAAGATGTGCTATGGAAATAGAGGCATTATCAAAAGAATTATATTGGGCAAATGGTGGACTGAAAGTTTATGACAATATGGGCGTGGAACGTCAGTTATATTTTGATACGGATTGTTTGGAGCATTTGAATAAGATTTGGCATTTATCGGAAAGACAGGTTTTGGTATCATCAGCACGTTTTAATTTTGAAAAGGATGAAAATAGGATTTTGAGGCCTATGCATAAGGCGCATAAACGAGGTGGAGCTAAATGGAATAAGGCATATCAGGCTGTAAAACATGACAGGAAGAACTGTCTGAAAGACGGTAATATTAAAAATTTATTGTCCGCTATGGCTGCTTTATATATGCTTAATATATATTATATTGATGAAATTTTTGATTATGGGACAATCAGTAATGTAAATAGGATGTTTGATAATCGTTTAGGTTCTGATTTGTTTGCTGCGTCTATAACAGATGCAACAGTAAATGTTGGCATAGGAATGGGGTTAACTGATTCTGCTATAAGTGATGAAACAAAGGAAAAAATAAAGTCTTCTATATGTATAATTAAGTATACTGCTAATGCATGGAAAACAATAAATGATACATTAGATAAAGATAATGAAAGATTAATAAAGGCTTTGATGGAATCAAAGAGTTTGAGTGATTATCTTACCCAACATCCTGATAGGATTTCAGAAATTAAATCTGGAAATATATTTTCATTGGTGTCAAGATTTTTAGGGCAAGATTATATGAGGCAGCATAATTCGTTATATAATTTTGGAATGGCATTTAATAATGCACAAAGAGAGGTTATCATAAATAAAAATCAGATTATTTATGGATAAAGTTTTGCAAGTAGTGTTATTTGAAACACTACTTTGACATTCATAAGGATTATTTATTATTGAGAGTAAGGATATAAAGGTGAAAAATATGTTAAAGTGGATTGATTTTGAACATAAATACATTCTTCCGGGAGAAGAAACAAGTGAAATAATAGGTATCTCAATTAATGGTAGAGACTATATAGATGAAGGTGATGGCGAATTATGTGTACATGTTGCTGCATTAAACGGATTTAAATGTCGTGATTTACCGCAGGATAAATCAATAGTTTTAGCAGTTGGTTTTAGTGATGATTATATAGATCAAGGAGAACTTCCAGGGGAGATAACTTTGATTGGATCAAAAGTGCATTGCGTTTTTAACTATGTAATCGAATGTACTGGTTTTACTGGTGAATTGGATAAGGAAGAACTTTTGGAATTTCAAAAGATATATGATAAGGGAGTAAATAAAGGATATAAGGTGGATATTATATATGAAGAATGTGATTACAAAGAGATGTCTATATCTTTTGAATTGGATGCTGATTTTGATATAGAATATGTAATTAATTATATGCAGTGTGAATGGAAATCTTTAATAGAAGATGAAACAATGTCGAGAGATTTAACACAACTGAATGAGAAAGATTTTACTTTGCAGTATGTAATACCAGCACTTGGTAAGCTGGGGTTAACGAATATACGATATGAACATGGGGTTGCTGAGTATGGTAGGGATGTTATCTATCAGTTTATAGATAATTTTAAGTATCATCATTATGGGGCAGCACAAGTGAAAGCTGGGAATATCTCTGGTAAAGCAACGGGACAAATAGGTACAATAATTGAGCAAATTAAGTTAGCCTTTGATATGCCGTATACAGACATGGCTTTACAAAATAAAGTGACTATTTCACAGGTTGTGGTTATATGTTCGGGAACATATACAAATAATGCAAAGGAAATTATAATGGAAAGACTTAGAGGTATTAGAAGTGTAATTTTCTTAGAAGGACAAGATATTGTTAGAATGCTAGAGTAGATATAATTTGTTAATGAATCTAGGATCGTTTTGCTTGTTTGTCTGAAAATACTGTTGAAATATGAGGTATATTGCTATATTTTGTCAGGGTGTCTTAGTTTCCGGCAGATACAGACACGGAAAGCCGAGAAAGCCCGTAAATCCGCCACTTTCGGCACTACATAGGTTCCAAAGTTACATTATTTCCGTGTGCTTTTAGGGGCATTTTTACATTAGTGAGGATGCGAACGGCTGTTCTGGGGTTGTTTTGCCTGATAGTTTATACTCGTAGGCA
>CAPYID010000096.1 GCA_948739805.1 uncultured Clostridia bacterium
TCTTCTTTTCCTTTTTTGATACCTTTTTCGATACCTTTTTCTATACCTTTTTGTATGCCTTGCTGTATGCCTTGTTCTATTCCTTGTTGTATCCCTTTCTCAATCCCTCGCTCTATTCCAATTTCCATTCCTCTATCATATCCTGCTGCTTCTATTGCTTCTTGATCCATTTTATACATTAATCTTTGGAATGCTAATTCTTTTTCTCTTTCATCTCCGCTTATTTCTTCTAATACTTCTTTTGCTTTTTTTATGGCTTTGTTATTGTTTACATCATCCATATCTATTTCCTCTGGCTTTCTTATAAATTTTACCCATGTGTTCAGTTCTTTACTTTTACTTTTATATCTCTCACATTTTGGTAACTCTATTATATAGATTTCTAGGTTTTTTGTCAATATTATTTCTTTTTTAAGTTTCGGTATTTTGCAAAAGTTTCATAGTAAACAAGAGAAATAGGCAAATCTTTAATGTTCTAATATCTAAAATTTGCCTATATTGATATTTTTGATACAACTATTAAACCTATAAAAATAGGTTTTTAAAAATTATTTAATAATGCTATTTAGAGCAGAGATAATTGCCCATCAAAAATCTTTGCTTTTCGTATATTTTGCCATTCTTTTATTCCCGTTCTTGCCTTTTTTAATATATTAAAAATACCTCTCGAAAATCTATAAAACCATAGGTACACTGTATCTTTTAACTGATTAGCTTCATTAATTATTACTTGTACAAATTTTCTTTTCCCTATTTTATCACTAAGTATCCCGATCATACCTATTGCATAGGTAAGCAATCTATTTAAATTATTAATAGATTTTAAACTTCTTACTCTAAAATTTTCAAAATTGTACTCTTGTTTCTTAAACTTAAAATATTCCTCAATTCTCCATCTATCTATATAGCATCTTGAAACTTTGATTAAATCTTCTTTGCTTTTAATATCTAGATTAGTAGCAAGCATCATAGGAGTTTCTCCTAGTCCATATACTAAAACTAAATTAATCCATTTCTTTTTTGCTGTAATTTGTACTCGTAATACACTTATAAGGCATTCTTTTTCTTCTCCTTGAAACATTAATTTAATTTTTACTTTCCCTTTTCTAGAATCTCTTATCGTAGTTATTGGATACCATTTATGTTTGAAATATATCTTTCTATTTTCTTTTAGTCTTATTATAAAATTTTGTTCCTTTTTAAAATAGTAATTAAACATTTCATTACTATCATAGCCTCTATCATTTACAAAAGTTCCTTTTATACCTCTTTGTTCAAGTAAATCACACACACTATCAATAGCTTCGAAAGTAATCCTATTAGCAGAAACATAATCTTTTGAAGTAGAAGAATGTATTTTTGAAAACATACTAATTGGTTGCCTTTTATTTTGTGTTAAGCCTACTATTTCTGTAACATGATACCCTTTCTCATAAGATTTATTTAAGCTTGAGCCATCTCTAACAATTCCTAAATCCTCAAATTTTTTGCCTAATGGTTTAATAACATCACTATCATCTATCAAGAATACAGGATTATTACCTAAAGTATCCATTGCTAGATTTCTATAATTATTATCAAAGTTTTCAGGCAAGTCCAATGCTAAATTATCAGATAATCTATCTATGGTATTGGCTTTTTTAGTCTCTTCTTGCAAAGCCTCAGCAATATTGGAAAGAAGAATATCCTTAGATTTTAAAATTCCATAAACCATATCTACTACGAACTTTTCAGTTGGTTTATCAGAATTATTACAAATTTTTTTAGAAAAATTTATTATTTCTCTTTTCATTTCATATGTATTCATGGTAAAATTATTCATAGAAAAACCTCCGATTTTTTTTGTTTAGTATGGATTTTTGTTAGTAATTAAATTATACCAAACAATCGAAGGTTTTTCCTTATTTTTATGAATTATTTTAAGTATTTTTTCGGTTGTTTTTTTATTTTCCTAAAAAATACCGAAACTTAAAAATATTGATATATTGAAAAACAAATGTTGTTATGATAAAATAATATTATCAAGATATAGGAGTGAGAATAATAAAAAAATTTGACAGATGGATTCCAGATAATGATAAGTTGGACTCTGGTAAAGGAAAAAAAGTTTGGCTAAGTAATCCTAATAATGAAAAAATGTGTGGTTGGTTTAAATATGTTAAGATGACATATACTAAAGAGGATAAAGAAAAATTGATACCAACTTATGAAAATGTATCAGAAAAAATAGCTGAGCTAATAGCAAATGAATTACAGATTCATAATGCTAAAATAGATATTGGAACGTATAATGGACATTTGGGGTGTTTAAGTTATAATATATTAGGTGAAAGACGAACAATGACCGAAGGAATTTCATATATATCAAGATGTTATCCCAAATATGATATATCTACAGGAGTTGATTTAGATTCTAAAACTTATTATGGTATTGAAATTATTTTAAATTCATTAAGAACAAAAGAATTGAAGAACGAATTTTTAAAAATTATGATATTTGATTTTATTATAGGTAATTCAGATAGACATTCAAATAATTGGGCCATTATAAAAACTAAAAGTGGTAAAGAATATTTCGCACCATTATATGATAACGGTTCTTCATTATGTTCATTTGTAAGTGAAACGGAAATTGATTCTTATTTAGGAAAAGATAAAATGAAATTGTCATCATTAGTAGATACAAAATCTAGAACGTTAATTAGAATAGATGGCACAAAAGC
>CAPYID010000097.1 GCA_948739805.1 uncultured Clostridia bacterium
CATTAATTTATATTGTCTAAATTTGGAAAAAGATTTATTATTTCGCTAGGCACACGATATCGATATTCCCGCAGACGTACTAGTGTACGTCGAGGAGAAATCGACTGAGTAGTTTTTAGCCAGTGAAATTGTCTTTGACAATTTCCCATGCTGCGCTGTTCCAACTACGCGAAATGATGAATATTTTTCCATAATTTTACCATTTATAATGTGCAAATGCTTTATTCGCCTCTGCCATTTTATGCATATCTTCTTTCTTTTTGAATGCTCCACCGTTACCAGCAATGGCATCTAGGATTTCTCCTGCTAGTTTTTCTGCCATTGTTTTTTCGTGTCTTTTTCTAGCATATGTTACTAGATATCTTAGTCCTAATGTTTGTCTTCTTTCTGGTCTGATTTCTAGCGGAACTTGGTATGTTGCTCCACCAACTCTTCTTGCTTTTACTTCAAGTACAGGCATAACATTGTCTAATGCTGCTTCGAATACTTCTAGTGGATTTTTTTGCTCTTTTTCTTTTATGATGTCAAATGCACCATATACTATTTCTTGTGCTACTGCTTTTTTTCCGTCTAACATAACATTGTTGATTAGTTTTGTTACAACTTTGCTGTTGTACATTGGATCTGGTAACACGTCTCTTTTTGCTACATAACCTTTTCTTGGCACTATTCTTCACTCCTTTTCTAGATATTTAGAAGTTAGAGATTAAATGCTTCTTTCTCATACTTCTTTTATCTTATTTCTGATTGATGTTTATTTTAAACATCTAAAGTTACTCTGATAGGCTTATTCCTATCCGTCAAGTGCAATAATAATACAGACAATGCTATTTTGTATCTATTAGCATTTGCCAATCTATTCTATATTTAAGTACCTTAAATTAGTAATTTATTATTTGCACTAATTTTTTCAAGTCCATATTTACTTTTTAATAGTTCTAAATGAAATTTTTTTGTATATTTCTTTTATTCTATTATTTTTTTGGACGTTTTGCTCCATATTTAGAACGCGCTTGCATTCTGTCTTTTACTCCTGCTGTGTCTAGTGTTCCTCTTATGATATGATATCTAACACCTGGTAAGTCTTTTACTCTTCCTCCTCTGATTAATACAACACTATGCTCTTGTAAATTGTGTCCAATTCCTGGTATATATGATGTTACTTCATATCCGTTTGATAATCTTACCCTTGCAACTTTTCTTAATGCAGAGTTTGGTTTTTTAGGTGTAACAGTTTTAACTACTGTACATACTCCTCTTTTTTGTGGTGCACGGTTATTTGTTAATGTTTTGTTTCTAGAGTTATAACCATGTTGTAATGCTGGAGCTGTAGATTTTGTTTGACCTGTTTTTCTTCCTTTTCTTACTAATTGATTAATTGTTGGCACTTAAATTTCACCTCCTATTTTTTCTCTTTTTGCCATTTAAGTTGTTTTTTATTTGAAACTTTTAGGCAATAGCTTTATTATTATATTACTTTTACTACACAAAGTCAATATTTTAGATGATTTTTTATTTTTACGAACATACTTTTGTTACTATTTTACCCCCAATGTAAAATAGCATTGGGGGTTGTTTTTTTATTTTAAGAATTTTATGTCTTTTATTTCTGTATCTTTTTTCCTTATTGTTGTTATTGTTATATAACTACAGATTATTAGTGCTCCTATTATTAATATGATTATTATTGCACTTACTACTTCTCCTGTTTTTATGCTTAGTACTATTGTTGCTTTTGATATATTATCTTCTTTGTTTGTTTCTTCAAAGTTTGCTAGGTTTTTGCTTTCTTCTATTCTTGCTTCATTTGTTTTCGCTCCTAGGTTGTTTTCTTTGTTTTCCCATCTTAGGGCTATGCTTAAGTTTTTGCTTTGTCCTGCTTCTAAGTCTACTTTTGCTTCTAGTGTTCCATCTCTGTTTACTTTCCATTCTTCTGGTAAGTATGCTATTTCATATCCTTCTGGGATTATTTCTTGTATTTTCGCTGTTCCTCCTAGTTCTCCTTTGTTTGTTATTTTTATGTTGTATTTTACTATTAGTTCTGTTTGTTTTATTTCTTCTTTTTTTAGTTCTAGTTTTGCTGTTTGCTTGTTGCTTATTTTTACATTTTTTCCGTTTAGGTTTATTGTGTCTATTGTTTTTTCTATTCCTATATTAAAGTCTTGCTTTCTGTAATAGTATGTTACTGTTTGTTCTTCTTCTTTTATTTCTCCTTTTGCGTTTTCTGGTTTTTTTACTAATATGTAGTATGGGATTTCTTTTTCTTCTGTTTCATATTCTTTTCCTATTGTGTCTTTTATTTCATATCTATATGTTTCTTTTTCTGGTTTGTCAGGTGCTACTATGATTTCTTGCTCTGTGTCTATGTCTATATATTTTACGATTATTTTTCCTTCTTTCTTTTGGTCTTGGATCGGTCCTTCGTTTCCGTTTCCATTTTTGTCTCCTGTTTCTTGTTTTGTGAAGGTTTGTCCTCCTTTTTCTGGGTAGCCCTCTGGATAATATGTTATTATGTTTCCTGTTATGTTTAGGTTTGCGTCTTTTAGTGTATAGTCTTCTGCATATACTATTGTTATGTCTTTTGTTATTTTTTCTATGTATTCTCCGTTTTTATATGTGTTTATGTTTTCTATGTCTTTTACCCATGTTATTGTGTTTGTTTTTTCGTCATATGTTCCTCCGTTTAGGTCTGATTTATTTT
>CAPYID010000098.1:0-2444 GCA_948739805.1 uncultured Clostridia bacterium
GGGTATGAGATACCATTTACGCGGTATTTTTATAAATATGAAGCACCGCAGCCTTCTGCTGAGATTATGGCGGAGATACTGGAGCTGGAAAAGGAACTGGAAGGCAGTTTGCAGGAGGTTTTTGATATATGAGGGAAATGAAGGATAGCGGGGTTGAATGGATTGGGAAAATTCCGATTGATTGGGAGAAGAAGCGTCTAAAGGCTGTTTTATGTGAAAGAAATGTAAGTAACAATCCAATCAAAACAGATTTTATACTTTCGCTTACTAATGATAGGGGAGTAATTCCTTATACAGAAAAAGGTGAATCTGGAAACAAATCAAAAGATGATTTGACAGGATATAAACTTGCATATCCAAACGATATTGTATTGAATAGTATGAATGTTATTATAGGCTCTGTTGGTCTATCAAAATATTATGGTTGTGTGAGTCCGGTATATTATATGTTGTATCCTCGCTATGAAAATGACTGCGTGAGGTATTACAATTACTTATTTCAGACGCGAGAACTGCAATCTAAATTAAAAGGATATGGAAATGGGATTATGGAAATTCGTATGCGTATACCAATGTCAAAGTTAAATACGGTTGAATTACCAATACCGCCATATAATGTACAGTATTATATTGCAGATTATCTTGATGAAAAATGTTCTGAAATAGATAATATTATAGAAAAGAAACAATTGATTATAGAAAAATTAGGGCAATATAGATTATCAGTGATTTCCGAAATGATGGTAGATTCAGCATATCCATTAGTTTCGCTTGGAAAATGTATTGATAAAATGGAACAAGGTTGGAGTCCTTCTCCATCTGAAAAGAATCAAGAGAGCGATTGGAATGTTTTGTCATTAGCGGCGGTTAAGGAAGGGCGATTCAATAAAACGGAGATTAAACCATTTAGTGGAGATAAAAGCCGATGTGAACGTTTAAAAGTAAATAAGGGCGATTTTTTATTGACACGTTCAAATACGAGAGAATATGTTGGGGCAGTCTGTCTGGTGGATGATGTTTTTGAGAATACAATATTTTCTGACCTTATATATCGTATTATATTTAATACTCACTTTTTATTGCCTTCGTTTGCTCTATATTATTTTCAATCGGCATATGCGAGACAGCAGATTGAGAGAGATGCACATGGTTCAAGTAGTACGATGGTAAAAATTACACATAAAGATATTTCCAATTGGAAGATATCCCTTCCGCCAATTGAGCAGCAGAAAATTATATCGAAGAGACTACATACTCTTGATATAGCTGTTATGAACGAGATGGATAAGAGAATTCTGGAAATTAATAAATTAATTGCATATAAAAAGACATTGATTTATGAAGTGGTTACAGGAAAAAAGACATATATTTATGAGAAAATTGGGGATATGGGAGATGAGTGATATATTTTCAGAGAATAATGAAGGTGTAAAATAACCGAGCTGGATGAAATAGAAATGATTTTAATGTGCATTTCAGATAATATGTTTTCTGATCCAAGTATTTCAGCTAGTAGTAGAGGTACATATTTTTTACAGGGAGAATCAATTACCGCATCTGAAAATACTATTAAAAGTATTGATTTTTGCTGTCAGAGGGGATATTTTGCGGATGCGTTTACATTAGCAAGAAAATATAGAGATGACATAATTCGGTATATTTTTGTGGATCAAATTGTGAAAAATATGTCAAGATTAGACGAAAAAAATTGTATGGAACAGATTTAAAGGCTAAAAATCTGATTCAAGTTGTAGAATCAGAAAAGAGACAGATAGAACCCTAAATAATTATGTACAGGGTAATGTACGAAAATATATTTTGGATAATTATACTTTATATAGAAATTATCAAGAAAGAAAACAAAAATTAATTGAAACTGTACGTAATATAACATTAATATTTATTAGTATTCTGTCTATTACATTACCGAACAAAATACAGTCATCTGACTATAGAGATGATATGGAATTTGGTATTACACCAGGAGAGGGTTGCCAATATTGGGTGATGCCAATGATTGTTGAATTTATGGATATGCATTTTCCTAAGATACATCCCAATTTATTGCAGTTCTTAGAGAATAACAATAGATATGGAATGAAAATGTTGATAAAAGATTATGCTGAATAAAAGATAAAGGTTATTAAGAATATAAAAATATGTGGATTGATGTCAACGGCATAATAATTTGCGAGGTGTATTATGAATGAACCAATAAAAACTGAAGATACTGATATTATGAGCATATATCAAAAATCAGATAATATATTATCGGATATACAAAATATTATAGAAACTTCCCAACGGCAAGCCTACCATGCAGTAGACACAATCTTGTCACAAAGAAATTGGCTGATTGGATACCGGATATCTGAAGAAGAAATTGACGGTTCAGATCGCGCTGAGTACGGTGCCAATATCATTAAAAAATTATCCAAAGAGCT
>CAPYID010000098.1:2454-2669 GCA_948739805.1 uncultured Clostridia bacterium
GTTATGATCGCAGTAATCTTTATCACTGTCTGCGTTTTTATAAAGAGTTTCCCCAGATTGTCGACACAACGTGTCGACAATCTCATATACGGCTTTCCTGGTCACATTATCGTGCATTATTGCAAGTAGCAGATTCCGGTGCCCGCAGTTGGTATGAAAAAGAGGCATACGAGCAGACATGGAGTGTGCGTACTTTACAACGAAATATCAACACA
>CAPYID010000099.1 GCA_948739805.1 uncultured Clostridia bacterium
TATTTTTATATTTTATCACGGAAGGATTTATTTACACAACTTTTTCTATACTCTCGAAGAAACCATTTTTCTTTTTGTTTCATAACTTGTTCTATTTTCATTTTTTATTTTGTTGGTTATAAATAAATTAAACGGTAAATAATATAAACTTGATGAAAATCCATATAAAATTGCTAATAACCATAAATAATTAAGAACTTGCTCTCTTAAAATTATAATTGCTAATATGTATATAAAATTTGTAATAACTCCTGTTCTAAATGTAGCCATTTTCCATTTATTTTTTATAATATAACCAACTATCATTGAACTAATTGCTAATATAATATAGCAAAATATATTATATATTGAAATATCCATAATACTTTCAGATGATGTTTTTATAAATTATGTTGTTAAAAATGGACCTGAAAATATTTCTATAATTTCTCTTAGTGCATTTATTATTATAGTAATTGTACTTTCTTTTTTATAATTGTTCATTTTTTTCTCCTAATAATTCATCTATTAACTCAGAAACACTATTATATTCTTTTATACTAATATCTTTAATTTCTTTTTCTGAATTTGTTACGCAAAACCCATTGAAATTTTCTATCATTTCTATATCATTGTAACTATCTCCTATAGTAAAAATATCTCGCTTTTTGATGTTTTCTATTTTGGCTATTTTATTTATAGCATTTGCCTTATTTGTTTTTGACGAAATAATTTCTATGGCATTAACTGATGTTATTAAATAACTTATAATATATTTTGAATATCTTTCATTTATCATTTCATTCATTTTTTTAGCAATGTCTAATGTTTCATATTTTTTATGTACTTTAGTTATTTTATTATTTTTTATGCTAACTCTACTTTCCAAAAGACTACATGCAAACATAGTATCTTGGTCTTTTAATTCTAAATCTTCTATTAAATTGTTCTTTATGTTATTATCAATAATATAATTTTCTATTATATTTCCCTTAGAATCTAAAATTGTTGCACCTTGATTAATTATTAAGTAATCAAACTTAATAGGATATTCTTTCAATTTTCTATTAAAGTCATCATAAGACCTACCTGTTGCAATAGCAAAAATATTATTTTTATCTCTAAATTTCTTCACTTTTTTCATATTATTCTTTATATCATCATCATTTATATAAAATGTATTATCATAATCACTAATTAAAATCTTTCTCATTATATACCTCTTTTTAAGAAAAATGTGTGCAATAGTTGTTGCACACATTTTTGTAATCTAAGCTACTTTTATTCCTGTATCAATTATTTCTTGCACAAAAGGATTTCCTTCTTCAAAATCTTTTGCTTTTATTGGGTGTGGCTCTATTCTTAAATCTATATTTTGTGTCAACATCATTAATTCTACCATTAAATCAAAAACATTATTATCACTATTAATAATAATAGCTACATCTATATCACTATCTTCATGATTTGTTCCTTTTGCATACGAACCAAATAAATATACTTCTTGAATATTATAATGTTTTGATATTTCTTTAATATATTCTTCTACACTTTTTAAAATATCTATATCAACATTTCTTTTAGCCATGACCTAACCTCCTCTATATTGTTTATTTGTTCAGATGTATATTCTTTCGTACATCTTTCATAAAACTCATTTTTATAATCTTCATATCTTGCACTTATATTAAATGAATTACAAGTCATTAAAATTTTTGTTTTTCTCTCATCTAATTCAATATTACATCTTTCTGCTAATATATTCAAATTATGAATTTTAGGTGGGTATGGGTTATCTTGATTTACTTTAGCATATACTGCTTTTATCAACTTTTCAATTGTTAAATGACCTATAAACAATGCCCATGTATATTGTTCTGTTTCAAAATTCTTTTTCATTGATTCGTAATCTCTATCAGAACTTTCAATCCAATAATTCATTAAATCTATATTATTCATAAACTTCCTCGCTTTCAATCTATTCTTATTATAGCATTAAAGTTAAAATTTTACTACATTATATTGACAATATTTCTATAAAATTATTTATTTTCTTGTAACCACTCATAAACCTCATCTTCAGTAAGTTCTCCATGTTTTAGTTTACTTATTTTTGCTTTCTCTTCAAAAATAAAGATAAAATTATCAGAAGAATAAATACAAATCTTGTTAAAAAAGCTAATCGTTCACCTAAGATAATTTATTATGATGTAACTAATTTTTACTTTGAAATTGAAAATCCTGATGAAGATATTTTAATTGAAGAAAAAGTAGTTGTTTATTGGAGTAAAAAATTTCAAGAAAGAGATGAAAAAGAAAATAAATCTTTTCTAGATTTCATAAAGAAATTGCAAGATACTCCTGAAAACTTTAGACTAATTGCTTTACAAAATAAAAGCATTAGAAAATTTCTAAAGAAAGAATATATAAATAAAAGTACAGGTGAAACCTTAAATTCATCAGAAATAAAGCCTATGTTAGATTTTGAAAAAATTAATGCATACACTAAAAGTTTAGGTTATTACCAAATTGTAACATCTGAATTAAATATGGCAGAAACTGAGGTTATAGATAAATACCATGGACTGACACAAATTGAAGAACAATTTAGAACAATGAAAAGCACTCTTGAAACAAGACCTCTTTATGTAAGAACTCCTGAACATATAGAAGCTC
>CAPYID010000100.1 GCA_948739805.1 uncultured Clostridia bacterium
TGTGAGTAGTTGTAACATAACAAAAGCATACACGATGAAACAGCAACTACAAATCGTGAGATTGTAGCGAATCATCTAGCATATACACTTTTGTATATGTTTTTAGTAGCAGAGTATCCCGAATGCGCCGCAAAATACAAGCATTGCTTCAAAACGGAGTCCTAAGTCCTTATGCCCATGCAGAATAGCAGGCATATATCACTCTGTATGGGCTGAAAACACTATATGTTCTGCTGTTTCTGCACTTTATTTATAAAATATAAATAAGGAGCGATGAACATGAAATACCAAAACGCAGCAGAAATATTACCAGAAAAATTATTAAAGGAACTTCAAACATATGTTGATGGTGGATATCTTTATATTCCAAAAGCAACCAAGAAAAAACAGTGGGGAGCAGAAAGCGGCTCACGTATATTTTACCAAGAGCGCAATAAAGAAATTCAGAAACAATATCAGCAAGGTTGCTCTATAGATATGCTAACAAACCAATTTGGACTAGCATATAGCACGATTAAAAATATTATATACCGATAAAAATATACACTAACCAAAACAAGAGTTCTTTTAAGATTATGGATACTTTGTCTGATTTGGCTTTGATGAAATATTATCTTTTTATCAAAACTAAAATACCACCTACAGCAAAGTATCCAATTTTTTTAGGAACAAAAAACAACCATTTTTTATATATCTAAGAAACAAAAGAAAACTATGCAGATCTTCTTTATTTTATTTCATAATACTTTCTTTATTCTCTTACACCCATTTACAACTTTTTAAAAATTCCCGATTTGCTGTTTAAAATGTAATGATTTTAATTGCATACCTAAGTACTCTGATTTTGATAATTAAATGCCTATTTTTATGAAAAAAAATTGTAATCATTTAAGTAATGCACTTTATTTCTCTAATCATAGAATAATTTTACATAAAAACAATTATAACTATTTTTATCAATTGTAATATGCATTTTTATTAGATATAATAGTTTTAAAATATGTAAAGTAAAAGCATAATTTAAGCACACTGAATGCAAATTATTTGTGCTTATTTAAAGATTAAATACTGATAAAAAATGGAAGAATAATAACAATGTTTGACACCAAATTCCGAGGAGCTATTTATATTGTTCAAAATAACAAAGTTCTATATAAGAACGCAACCAGCTTTTCCAATCTACCGAATCAAATACCAAACACAATTGACACTAAATTCGCAAGTGCATCTGCTGGAAAGGTTTTTGTTGCCGTTGGAATATTACAATTGATTGAGCAGGGAAAACTTAATTTTCATGACACGATTGGAAATCTTCTTGCACTTGACTGGCATTCTATTGACAAGGATATCACAATAAAACAGCTTTTAACACATACTTCAGGCGTTCCCGATTATTTCGACGAAAACACTATGGAAGAATATGAAGAATTATGGAAAGATTATCCTAATTATAAAATCAGGCATAATGCCGATTTACTTCCACTTTTTATTCATAAACCTATGATGTACCCACGTGGCGAAAGATTTCAGTACAATAATTCTGGCTATGTGCTGCTTGCTATGATACTTGAAGCTATATCAGGAATCGAATTTGATCAATATTTAAAGACAACTATTTTTGATGTATGCAATATGAAAACTACTGGTTACTATGCCTTGGATAAACTGCCAGCAAATTGTGCTGAAAATTATATTTATTGTCCTGATACAAGGGATTACCGGACAAATATTTACTCTGTAGACGCCAAAGGCACTGGTGCAGGAGGTGCTTTTATTACGGTAAAAGATATTACACAGTTTTGGATCAATCTAATAAATGGAAGATTAATTTCTAAAGAATTGTTTACTGAAATGTGCCATAAGCAAAGCGGTAACGGCGCCGACCCAGAAGAAGGCTATTATGGATTCGGCGTATGGATTATTGATAATCCAGATGGAAATGATTTTGCCTATTTTCAAGGTCTTGATCCCGGAGTCAGTTTTATATCTGAATATAATCCAAACAATAACATGATTTCTGTGCTTGTCAGCAACTATGGTGATAATGTTTGGAAAGAAATGCGCAAAATTAGAGAACATTTCTATTAAATTGAATCAAATCTTTTAAAATGAGAAAAGAAATAAATAAGAATAAATAAAAACAAATAGAAATAAAGAAAAATATATAGAAATAAGGAAAAAATAAATAGAAATAAAGATAAATATAGTAAACGCATTTAGCTTTTGCGCTATCCAATACTTTTTATATTTATGCAAAACAAGAAAAGCCGCATAAGTTACGCAACTGTTTATTTGGGTTAAAAAATCCAGAAAAATATCTATCCAATGTATTTGTTAATTTTTCTAACGAAGAGAAATAGCGGTTGTGTGTTTTCTCTCTTCGTGTTATTCTCCAGACCTGTTCAATTGGATTTAAATCTGGAGAATACGGCGGCAGTGATATGTATTCCATATTTTCCCTGATATCGGAATACTCTGCCAGGGCTTCTGTCCAGATTAGACGTATGGCTTTTTTATGCCAGGGGGCATTGTCTAAAATAATACAATATTTTTTACCGTCAGGACATGGCTTGGTTTTGATGAACTCTCTGAAACTTTGTATAACAGACTCATAATTGAACCATCCAGGTTTTGTAACTGTCAATTCA
>CAPYID010000101.1 GCA_948739805.1 uncultured Clostridia bacterium
AAAAATCACATTAATTTCCAAGGGATAAGTGCGCCCTTTTTTTAATGTTTATTTGATATCTTTCCAAAATCACACAATATTCAGTTGTCAAATTTTACTCTCAGACTATCTGGTGAGAATCCGAGAGGCTATAAATTTATTATGAAAATGTATCATAAAATCTGTCACGTGCATCTCTCATACCCTTTACATTTACTTTTCCATTTATTGCAAATGGTCTGCTAAGTACTGCTTCTAAACACTTATAGTCGCACAAAACACTAATAATTTCATTTTTCTTATCTTCTTTTATTTTCCTAGTACTGGCTTGGTATTCTGGTCTTTCACAAATACACAGTAGTTTCTCCTGTACTGTCATATCATTTATACATTTATTTCCAGTATTTGTATCTTTTGTTACTAATTGTAATTCTAACAAACTAACATATTCATTAAGCATTTCTAAATCATCTTTTAATCGGCTCTCATATTCTTCCTGTAATATATCCTTCAAATCTCTTTCAGATATTTCCAACATTTCTTTTAAATTATCAAGCCTTTTGCAATATGTGGCTAATAATTTCACAAATAAATATAACAAAAACGCAGCAATATATAATTTAGGATGTATAACACGTTTTACAAGCAATATTGTATAAGACAAATCTTTTATAGAATATACTACAATAATTATTAAAAAGCTACAAATTGAACTTACTATAGTCCACATTCCCCACAGCAAAAGTATAAATAAATCAAAAGTCCTCTCATAAATTGAAAACAATAATATAATAATAGCTGGTATAATACATGCTATATATAAAGATAATTTTAAAAAAATTTTTTTCACCTCACCCATATATAATCCATCTATATATATAAACTGAATAATATAGGTTATTATAAACAATACAGCTATCAAAAGTAATCCCTGTATAATCGTTTGTAATAAATAAAATCCTTGTATATTAAATACAGTATTTTTTTCTCCATTATAAATTTTACTATCAGACGTAAAATATTTTGTTTTCTTAAGTTGCCTTTTTTGCCGTATTTTTAAAAATATTCCCTTTTTAGCAATTTCATTATCAATACCCATAAATTTATTAATTTTTTCTATATTTTCTTGATAATCATTTGATTTAACTGCCACTTTGAAAAATTTTTTTAAAAACTTTTTATATATTGGTTCTATTCCAGCAAATAAATGTTGGAGTTTGTCATATATATTTGCAAGTTCCTTTACCCCTTTTATCTCTCCATATCCATCATAATACCACTGAAATGTATTTATTTTTTTATTATATTGGCCATTATTTCTGCAAATTCTTTTTTTATAAATTATTTCATTAATAAAAAACCATATGCATATACATAAAAAGGCACTATCCATAATTAAAAGTATGATGCTTATAATATACAAAATTGTATTTACCATTATTAAATCCCTCTCAATTTTTTAATATACACTTCTTTTATATATTCTTCTTTAACAGTATGTATAAATTTAGTATCTGATATTAACCGCCATAATGTTACTGAAATACCTCCTAAATCTAAATATTTTATTGAACTATCATTACCCATATATGAACTTAATGCAACATAAATAATATTGCTTGTACTTGCAATTACATTGGATATATCAATAATTTTTCGGGTTTTCACACTATAAAGCGGCCATGAATATTTAGCAGAATCATAAAACATTCCATGAAATACCGCAATTATAGAATTAATAAAAGCTGCCATTGCCATCTGTTTGCTAACGGTAAGAACATTTGCCATATCTAAACCATAATCTGCTAACTTTTTTGCAACATCTGGTGATACAGTTGAAACAATTGGCAATGGCAGACTTGCTTTTGAACCCACATCAGATTTTAAATGTTCAATTTCTTTCATAAAAGAAGTAACAAAAGCCATTCTTCCTTCTGTCCCAGATAAAAGTCTGTTCCATGTATATTCAATTACCTTTTTTGTATCCGCATGTAATGATATTTTATCAATAGAATTTCCGAGAATATTATGTCCTGTTCTAATATGAAATGACTCAAACTTCCAAGTTGTCATCGTACTTGTACAAATATTCATAGTCCCAAAAACCAATCCTAATACTGGGTCATGTCCAAGTGTTTTCGCCCTATGAGTAAATCCCCCTCCTATTCCAAGGTCATAATCCTTGCTACCAAAATTAGTGTCAAATGGTACTGGATTTTGGATAATTTCCTGAAGTGTTGGACAATATAATTTATGTGTGCGGTTTGAATGCTCTTTATGATTCTTTTTCACACGTTTTGCTGCTGTTTTATCATCCACTCTTTCCATAAAATATGTCAAAACATACTGTCTTACACATTGTAATGCAACTGCCAAAAAAAGAATTTTAATCTCCCATGATTCCAACTTTACCTTATTTTCAAACTCTGCATCTATTTCGTCAAGAATTTTGGGAGTTTCACTAAAAAAATTACACAAATTATCCATTCTTTGAAAACTTTCTTTTCTTTTTTGCTTTTCTTTATTGTAATTTGTCATAATTTCTCCAGCATTTATTTGTTTCCATTCTTCATAATCCACATTCCTTCTCATTAATGCCTCCTAATTATTTAATAAAAAATTATATAAAATTGTTTTTAGTAAAATTCACTTTAAATAA
>CAPYID010000102.1 GCA_948739805.1 uncultured Clostridia bacterium
TTCTATATTTTATTAAAATCTTCTTTATTTTTTCCCCAGATTATTTAACTCATATGAGAATTCTGGCAATATTTTGCCAGAATTCTCCGTCCCTATTGGCAAATTTTGTTTCTTCTTGCATTTTGTAAAATAACTGATATAATATATATATTAAAAATGATATTGAAAGGATGATTTTATGAAGGCTTTAATTAGTGTATCTGATAAAACAGGTATTGTTGATTTTGCAAAAGAATTACAATCTCTTGGTATAGAAATTATTTCTACTGGTGGTACTTATAAAAAATTAAAAGATGAAGGTTTAAAGGTTACTGAAATTTCTGAACTTACAGGTTTTCCTGAGTGTCTTGATGGTAGAGTTAAAACTTTACATCCTAAAGTTCATGCAGGAATTTTAGCTATGCGTTCTAAAGAAACACATATGAAGCAATTACAGGATTTAGGTATTGATACTATTGATTTTGTAGTTGTAAATTTATATCCCTTTAAAGCTACTATTTTAAAGGATAATGTGACTCGCGAAGAGTGTGTTGAAAATATTGATATTGGTGGTCCTACAATGCTACGTAGTGCTGCTAAAAATTATCAGGATGTAAGTGTTATTACAGACCCTGCTGATTATTCTAGGGTTTTAGATGAATTAAAATCTAATGGACAAGTTAGTCTTGATACTAAGTTTTACTTAATGAATAAAGTTTTCGAACATACTGCAAATTATGATGCTATGATTTGTAATTATTTGAAGAAGGAAAGAAATGATACTTCTTTCCCTAATGAACTAACTTTGACCTATGAAAAAGTACAAGAAATGAGATATGGTGAAAATCCTCACCAATTAGGTGCTTTATATAAAGAAATCGGAAAATGTACAGGTTCTTTAACTGTTGCCAAACAATTAAATGGTAAAGAATTATCTTTTAATAATATAAATGATACTAATGGTGCATTAGAGTTATTAAAAGAGTTTGATGAACCAACTGTAGTTGCATGTAAACATGGAAATCCGTGTGGTGTTGGTAGTGATAAAGAAAATATTTATACAGCTTGGAAAAAAGCATTTAGCGCTGATAAAACCTCCATATTTGGCGGAATTGTTACTGTAAATCGTGAGGTTACTATGGAGCTTGCTACAGAAATGAAGGAAATCTTCCTAGAAGTTATTGTTGCTCCTTCTTTCGCACCTGATGCACTAGAATTACTAAAATCAAAGAAGAATTTAAGATTATTAGAATTACCTAATATAAGTGTTAAACAGCCTGAAGGCAGTTATGATATCAAAAAAATTAATGGTGGAATAATAGTTCAAACTATAGATTCTAAATTATTAGAAGACTATACTATTGTTACTGATAGAAAACCTACTGATAAAGAATTAGAGGATTTGATGTTTGCTTGGAAAGTTGTTAAATATGTTAAATCAAATGGTATTGCTATTGCTAAGGATAAGCAAACTATTGGAATTGGTCCTGGACAAGTTAATAGAATTTGGGCAGCTAAACAATGTTTTGAGCATGCTGAAGAACTCATCGCTCCTGGTGTAACAAAAGGTGCAGTTTTAGCTTCTGATGCTTTCTTCCCTTTTGATGATTGTGTTGAGGCAGCTCATAATGCTGGTATTACTGCAATTATTCAACCTGGTGGCTCTGTACGTGACCAAGACTCAATTGATAAATGTAATGAGTATGGAATATCTATGATTTTTACAGGTATGAGACATTTTAGACATTAATTAAAAATAATCCCTAAAGCTTGCTTTTAAGGGATTATTTTCATATTAATGGCTGAAAAAAATTTGCATACCTTTAAATATCCCCCCCGCTTCGTGGAAAATTTGCTTTCGTGAAAAATTACGTAGTAATTTTGCTCGATAAAAAAGCAAATTTTACTCGAATTGCTATGCAAATTTTAGGCATTAAAACGAAAGTTAATGACCATTTAGCGTTGTTGTTCATCGAAAGAAAATCCTTTGGCGTACAAAAAGTACGTTTCCGGTATTTCTTTCTTGAACGCCTAGCTAAATAGCCATTCTTTTTCGTTTTATTTAATAAAAATACTCAATCTTATCTTCCTTCTCTGGCATCTTTTACTTTTGCTTTCTTCTTCTGTTCTTTTTCTTTGCTTTGTTGTTCTGATTTATTGTCCTTATCTTTATTTTTATGTTTTAACTCAGTATCTTTTTCTTTACCTTTTTTATTAAAATAATCTGAATTTACTTTATATTTTCTATCCATTTCTTTTTGTTTTAATAAATCTTCCGTTAAATCTATAAAAATACCTATTGCTTCTTCAATGGATTCTCTTGTTGTTGATTCTTTAGGATTATGGCTCCCCTCTGTTGAAGGTATAAATATCATTGTTTTCTTACGTGCTGGAATATATCCTGTATCTTGACCTGGATATGAAGCCATTACATGATAATCAATATTTAATTTATCACATATGTCAGTTATCTTTGAATTTAACTTTTTGCTAGTTATATAGATATTTATTATTTAGTGGTTGGTTTTAATAGCTTTATATTATATATATTAATAATAAAAATTTATGGATAAATTTGGATTTTTCTAAAAAGAATTAAATAACTATTGATTTAAAAAATACAGTAATCTTTGAAA
>CAPYID010000103.1 GCA_948739805.1 uncultured Clostridia bacterium
TTACAATTACTGGGGTTGATAGATTTTTTTATTTAAAACCATTATCTAGTAACAAGAAAATGGAGGTTTTTTATTATGGAAAGAAGAAATCAAAAAACAAAAGAAAGAGGAAATGGCGAAGGAACAATATACTTTAGTAATGCCTTAAATTGCTATGTTGCTCAGTATGTTGAGCCAAATGGAAAAAGAAAGACTTTAAAACAGAAGAAAAATGAAAAGGTTGGAGATTTTAAGAAGAGATTTAACAATATAATTTCTAGCTTAAATAATGACACTTACATAGAAGGTAACAATATTACTGTATATCAATTAGCCGTAGAAATAAATGATAATAAACTTAAAAGAAATAAAATTACTCCTTCTACATATTATAGAAACTTGCAAACATTAAAAATTATTGAAAATAGCAAAATAAAAGATATAAAAATCCAAAAAGTTACTTCTAATCAAATACAAGATTTTGTAGACCTTTTAAGTCGATATGCAAATTCCTCTATTGAAAAAATATCTATAATATTAAATGGTATATTTAAAGAAGCACTAAAAAGAGACTATATATTAAAAAACCCTATGATTAATGTAGACAAACCTAAGTCCGAAAAACCTGACAAAAAAATAGAAGCATTTTCTATTGATGAACAAAAGCTATTTATGCAATTCGTAAACAAAGAAACTGACTACAAAGATATTTTTACTATTGCATTATATACTGGTATGCGTATGGGAGAAATATTGGCATTAAAAAAAGAAGATATTGATTTTGGCAAAAAAGTTATTAATATAGGCAGAACTCTTACTAGGGACATTACAGACAGAGCCTTACTAGGAGATACCACAAAAACATATAACTCAATTAGAACTATTCCTATAACTCCCCTATTTGAAAAATCACTGAAGAATGCTGTTTCAAATATGAGACTAAACATTAATAATCTTTTGTTTATACAACCAAATGGAAAACTATACCCAGTTTCAGACTTAAATGGTAGATTTAAAAGAATTTGCGTTAATGCAAACTTGTCTGTTGTTCCTTATATAATAAAAAGAAAAAATAAAAAAGGGGAAATAAAAGAAATAAACTCAAAAACAAGTACATATAATCAACATATGTTAAGACATACTTATGCAACACGTTGCATTGAAGCTGGTGTATCCGCTGAAGTATTACAAAAATTATTAGGGCATAAAGATATTCAAACAACTATAAATACTTATACTACTATTTTTGATAAATTTAAAAAAGAACAAGTGGATAAATATGTGGAATATATAAATAATATTAAATAAAAGCTATTGCATTAGTTTTGCATTAATTTTAAAAAATAAAAGCTGTATTTCGTTGATATATCAACAAATTATAGCTTTTTATTTTTGGAGCGTTTTAGGAGGTTATTTGCGAAAAAATTGCCTATTTTTAATAGTGTTCCTCCCAAATTTTGCTCAAAAAAATAATTGACTCATCAACTGTTGAAATTAGTATAGCATAGAATTTATAATTTGTATATATTAAATTTTGTATTTTTCAAAAAGAAAAAAGCAAGCCAATTCTGACTTACCTTTTCTTTTTTGCCTACTGTCTAGCAATTGGTCATTTAATTTTGTCTTTATTCCTCTATAACAGAAATTTTTAATATTCCAGGTTCATCGCCACAAAAGTCAAGTCCTGTTTTTAATAATATAGACGATGTCTCATCATAATAATCTTCTCTGCTTTCCATACTGGCATAAAGTTTGACTTCTTCTTTGTCATTCTGAATAGCTCTCTTAACTGATAATAAGTCTGATACAATGATTGCATATTTTTTAGGATTGCAACCATCAATATCCTGAAACGTATCACCTATAAGATTACCATTGTGCAAATCATACTCTGCCCGTAATTCAAGCTGACGCATAAGCTCTCGCTTATAGAATTTGATCCCACGATTAATGACCTTTATTGCTTTTTTTCTTGTTGCCTCGTTCATGCAATTTACCTCTCTTCCTATTATAAATAATGTTTGTACAAACGAGTTCTCTCTTAGTTAAGCCTAAGAAAGACATTTTGTATTTGGTTACATAATTATTATAACATATTTTTCCTTAAAATTCAACTTTAATGCTATTTTTCTATAATACTATAATAAACAGTATACATTATTTCAAAAACAAGATTTAATTTTTCTTTTTCATTCATTTCCATAACTTTTGCTAATATAAAAACATCCATATTATCCTTATAAGAAATCATTGCATTTTTATTATAATTTTTATCAAAAACACATAAGAAATTCTTTAATATATCAACTAACTTTTCTTTATCAACTTTTAATTTTATCATATCACTTTGTATAACGATTATGCTTAATTTTAATCTATTTTCTATACTTAAACTTTCAAAATATCTTACTAAAATTTTTACATCTTCACTATTATTTTTTTATATCATTTTTATTCTTCTTTTCATTACTTTATAAAGGGCTTGGGACTTAGTCCCAAAATTCGAATTTTGACTAGGGAGGAAAAATTCAGTGCTTGTTAGGAAATATATAGGAGTA
>CAPYID010000104.1 GCA_948739805.1 uncultured Clostridia bacterium
ACCGTTCAAAATATTGCAAAAACATTGTAATTTGATTGATGAAAAAGATTCCAGATCCAGGTAAATTCTCAGTAAGTCCGCTTTATAAGCGGGCTTCGGTTAAGTTAATGCATATGGGGAATATCCCCCTAACCCCCTTGCAGTGCAAAATATGACGTAAAATCTCACAATGAAAAAGGTGAACTGCATGAAAATTTTGACTTCATTGCGGTTCACCCTAATATATGAAACGGGTTAAAATTTTACGATTTCTCTTACTCAGTATTTACATAATTTCCTTTCTTTCATACACTATTCACTCTACTTAATTATATTTCCATGTTATACTTTGATTGATAATTTTTTATTTTGACATTTTTGTCACATAATCTTTTAAATACAAGTAAAATTGTTATGCAAAAGACAAATAATATTGAATATCTTTATGACAGAAATATTGAATGAATCAACTTTTTAATATAATTCAAAAATACTATATTCTTTAGAAAATTTTGTTTTGATAATGCAAGATTTTCTAAATCAAACTTGATAAGTAATTTCTTTTTGTTTCGCAAAACTTTTGATATAATGCTTTATTATCAATCAGCATCTTATACTCCGCCTCACAAGTTTGGCAAAACAATCCCATTTCACAGTTTTTACAATTTTCTTGATTCCATGTACGATGAATTTTCATTTTTTCTCGTGCAATCTCCCCTATTTTCTTTTCCCTAAAACTACTTTCAATCATTGGATCTGTAACATTCCCACAATAAAATTCTTTGTATTGCAAATTAGGACATGGATAGATTTCTCCTGTTGATGAAATATACAATTCTCTTTCGCCTGCCCTACAATGCCTACAACTTATTTCTCTGCTCCTTGTAATATGCCATAAGTAATCAGAAGGTATCAAGTCATCTTCATTAATATTTGCTCTTCCATTTAGAAAAAGATTTCTTATAATTGGAACCGCATCATATTTCTCACACAGTTCATTAAACTCATTTTCATGCCCTTCCATATATTTTGTATAAACAGCAGAAATACTAATATTTTCAAATCCTTTTTTTCTAATCAGTTTAATATTTTCAATCGTTCTTTTAAAAACTCCATTACCCCTGACAATATCACATGAATTCTGATCATAACCATCCAAACTAATTGATATTCCAGTAATATTCTCCAATATAGAATTAATGTTTTTCTTGGTGATAAGTAGTGTATTTGTAGATAATATTATCTGTCCTTTAAAATTAGTTCTAGCATAATGTAAAAGTTCAATTAAATCTTTTCTCATTATTGGTTCACCGCCGGTAAACACAATTCCTTTTGGATTTAACATTATAATATAATTTATTGCCAATTTAATATCATCTGTAGTTAAAGCATCGTGAACTCTACAACCACTATCTTGACAACAATGTTTACACTTTAGATTACATCTATCAGTCACTGCTAAATAAATTTCATTATATTTTGTATCTTCGATAAACTTTTCGTTTTCTTGCACAAAATATTTAATACGTACAAGACCTTCATACAATTTTTGCAAGTTATTTTTTATAGTTGCTTCTTCATCACTTTCCTGTAAAAATTTATTTAATTCTCCATACTGATTTATTATACTCGTAATTACTTCAAAATATGCTTTGCTAATTTTTAAATAATCACCTGTCATAACATTCCCAACTAACACCCTGCCATTTTTTAAAGGTGTAATTTGAATCGCCTCTGTATTAATCTTCATAGTTATCCCCCATGCCACCTCTGCGGTTAAAATAAAAATGAAAAAGCACTGCCCTTTCATATGAAATTTAATATTTCTTTGGCAGTGTCTTTTATTTCATTGGAAGTATTTTTCACACTACTTCTCCCATAATTTTTTAAATTCCATTAACAATTGGTACATTTTATTTTGTATATTACATTTTACAACAGAAGGTGAATCATAACTTCCAGAATAATACTTATTTACAATTTTACATGTCTTACTCTCACAATTATCATAAAAAGAACAGCCTTCACAGTCTTGAGTTTTCTTTTCATTAATCTTGTGAAAATTGTTTAATCTTTTAAAATCAATTCCATTTTCAACGTCACCAAGTTCATATTCCTCTACCCCTGTTGCTAATATGCAGGGATATAGTTTTCCTATTGAAGAAATATGAAATGTACTAATTCCTCCAGAGCATTTTGTTCTAAAATGAAAGTATTGTTCCTTTAATGCATATGTGATTTCCGTCGCATCTTTCAGATTATTATCTTGCAAATAAACAATAATTTTTCTTAAATTTTCAAATAGCATATCTAATGTATCTTTACTCCATCTGTTATCACTTAGATTCGGTTCAAACGCTACTAATTGGTTTGTAATCTTATATAATTCTATGTAATTTTCTGCAAAGTTTACAACATTATCTGGCGTTATTGTCATTCTCACTCTAACTGGCATTTGTTTTGCTAACATTTCATTTAATGTAAACATAGCTTTTTCATAAGAACCCTCAGAACTATTTTTGTATTTTCGAGCGAGATTATGCCAT
>CAPYID010000105.1:0-249 GCA_948739805.1 uncultured Clostridia bacterium
ACAGACAAGGATATCTTCCCAGCAGTCCGGGAAAGTTTCCACCAGCACCTGCTTCAGACCACAGGCGGAAGAAGCATGATCCATAAGATAGATATTTCCGAAATCCACAGACTTCATAACGGAACTGGTCTGAAAATTTGTGGTATCTGCATCTTCCCCATAAAGTTCATAGTATTTTTTATTTGGCAGAAAAGCTCCAGTCACAGGATCTTTTTTTCCAATATAAATACGTTTCTGACGGGACTGTTG
>CAPYID010000105.1:259-2305 GCA_948739805.1 uncultured Clostridia bacterium
ATCCCATTGTGCAATGGCTTCAAAGACATATGTCGTCCCTTTAATAACCTGTTCACCTCGAAAACTCATTGATTCATCACCTCGTTATAATTATTATAACGATATAGAAGCAAAAAATCAATGGATACAAAGTAAAAAATTTAGTGTTTATGGTAGGTTAAGCCTAAAATCATTAGCCTCGTTATAATTTTTTGCGGAATTTAGGATATAAGACGACGTGATATTATTGTTTATGCTAGTAATATTAATGCAAGCGCACCAAATAGCATAGATTATTCTGATGTTTTGCCGTTTTCAGACCAATTATCAAATTTGAACAGTGAGGATATTGATATTATTTTAGAAACCCCAGGTGGTTTAGCTGAGGTTGTAGAAGATTTGGTTAGATTAGTTAGAAAGAAGCATAAAAATGTAGGAATTATTGTTCCAGGAACTGCAAAGAGTGCAGGAACAATTTTTGCAATGGCAGCAGATGAAATTTTAATGGGTGATTTATCGGCATTAGGCCCTATTGATGCTCAAATTGTCAGTAATGGAAAGCGCTTCTCAGCAGATGCTTTTTTAGAGGGGTTGAATAAAATAAGGAAAGATGCGTCCAATAAAAAAGCACTTGAATTAGCATACATACCAATGCTACAAAATTTGTCTCCTGGAGAAATACAGCATTGTGAAAATGCACAGCAATTTTCTAAAACTTTGGTGACAAATTGGCTTAAGGAATATAAATTTAAGGATTGGAATATACATGAAACATCTCAAACACCTGTAACGCAAGAAGATAAGGTAAAAAGAGCTGAAGAAATAGCAAAAATGTTGTGTAATCATGGTAAATG
Source organism: uncultured Clostridia bacterium (assembly GCA_948739805.1). Taxonomy (GTDB): domain Bacteria; phylum Bacillota; class Clostridia; order TANB77; family CAG-508; genus CAKPSH01. The sequence goes on from CAPYID010000105.1 coordinate 1,093, forward strand.
GCTAACACATGGTAGATCTATTAAAATGCAAGATTTACAAGAAATGAAGCTAGCGATTACAGACTATTCACAAAATACGGAATTAAATGACGCTATAACAAGATATTATACTCTATTGCAAATGAGTTTTGAAACAAATATATATAAAATTTATGAAACCACACAGTCTCAAATTTATAGAAGCATAAATCAAACGCCACCTGTAAATAATAATATTTTGCAAAATTTACCTAATCCGTTAATTGCTGATTATGAGTGTGGTAAATGTAAGTCACATTATAAAATGCAAATAAATTTTGAAGAGCATTTTCCAATAGTTGATGGTGCGATTCCATTTCCTAGTAATAATAAATTTAAGTGTCCTACTTGTGGCGCTGAAAGCGATGTGTTAGGATTAAGGCAACAATTAGAAGCACAGACAAATAAAAGGATTGTTGATTAATAAGGAAAGGGATAATAAAAATGTCATATAATACTCTGTTAAATGATTATAAAAACTTATTAGATAGTCAACCTGAAGAAGTTAGAGAGACTCTTACATTAGGTGAAAAATATACAAATGATAGTGATATACAAGCTGTGTTAGAATATTTATCAAAACAAGAGGTTCAATATATAACCTATTCACATAGCTGATCTTAGAGATATATAATAATTTGAATATTATAATGAGAGCTCTATTCGTGAATCGTTGATTAAATTAGATAAAAATGTAATACTTAAAATGTCGAGCCGAGAATCTTGAAAATAGATTTTCGGCTCTATTTTTTTGCCCTGAAATGTAAATTTTCTGTGAACTTGATTAAAAAGTCCTTTACAAAACGTCACTGGCAAAACAGCAAAATCGATCCTGATTTCCTGCGGCGCAAGAATGGCTCCCTTTGACATCCGGGAGGTGCGGGAACTGATGGAGGGCGACGAACTGGAACTTGAAAAGATTGGCGACCGCAAGACGGCGCTGTTCTGTATCGTGTCCGACACGGATATGACATTCAATTTCATTTCTGCGATGGTTTATACGCAGATGTTCAACGTCCTGTGCGACAAGGCGCTGGAAAACGGCGGCGCACTGAAAACCCATGTTACCTGCCTGCTGGACGAGTTTGCCAACCAGAAAATCCCCAACTTCCAGCACCTGATTTCCGTTATCCGAAGCCGCGAGATTTCCGCCCATATCGTGGTGCAGACGCAGAGCCAGTTAAAGGCCGTCTAC
>CAPYID010000106.1 GCA_948739805.1 uncultured Clostridia bacterium
AGAACGGTATGCGTTTTGCTTGCAAGCCTGTTTAAAAACGCCCAGTCTGTTTCTTCTATTTGATATAAAGGGCTTTGAATCGGCTGATCTTCTCCATGAAACCACAGCCTTCCTCCCAGCGTACCCGCAACGACCTGCTCCATCACTTCTCTGTAGGTCATAGATGTGTCTTGGAAACTTCTGTTTTTATATTGTGGTCGAGTTGATCGGTAGAAGAAATACCAGATAACGATATATGGTATCTTGAGCCCTCATAGGTTAATTGTACTTCCTTTAACAATCCGGCAAATAATATGCGGTTATTGGCACCTACCATTACCGAAGTCCCCGCTAATGGCTGTAAAACAGCGTCTGCTCCTATTTTCTCTGATACCGTTCCTTCCATGTAAAATATTGCATGGGTGCTTTTTTGAATTTTCATATAGAACTTATGGATATCTGTAATAGGAATTGCGCAATGAATTTGTAAATCTCCCTGGGTTAATTGTGGCATATGTGGGTTGTCCTCCTCTCGTTTAGGGTGTTTTCTGTGTTATTGTTGTCTTTTATAATTCTAGATCGTTCATAAATTTTATTAATGCATCAACTTCTGTCTGAGAAATTTTAAGTGTAAAAAAAATAAAAATATGAAAAAACGCAAGTATAAATAATGCCAAAAAATCAAATAAATTAAATGTAAATCCATTTACAATAGTACCTATAACCATACCCAAATCTATTATAACAAGAATACAACGTAGATTTATTGCTAATCCTTTGTCTTCCATTCTTTTTTCAATAGAATAATCTACTATTGTCTGACCATTATCTTCACTAATAATTCCATATATACACATAGGTGACAATTTCGTAAATACTCTTTCTCTAAACAATTGACGATTAAAATAATAAGTTTCCAAATCAACATCAAAATAAGTTAGTACCATTAATTTGTTATTATTTATACTTCCTAAAAACACTCTGCCATTTTTTTCTCTGTTACTGGAGGTCATTCTTGTTGCTTTTATAGTATTTAAAGATATTGTGGATGCAGAAAATTTTTCACCAAAAACAGACCTCTCAAACGGATATATTTTTTTATAACTATATGTTTTCATTTTACCTCCAATTTTATATACAATAATCATTAAAGACATAATATAGTGAAAGTGTTAAAAGAAATTTTGCAATATTACTGACATTCCGCATTTTATCAGATTTAAAAAATATATACATAAAATCCCTCTGATAATTATAACAACAGCCTACACTGTAGGCAAAGCAAGCCCGTTTCATAAATTAATTTTTGTTCTTTTGTTACTGGATAAAGTATCCGTTGAACATTAATAGCCTGTACTTATAGCTTTACTGCAATATATAATAGTTCTTTCATGGTATAATTTTTATATAGGTCGTTTTACATCATTGTTTTATTGATCTTTGACATCAGGATAGAGGTCAGAAAATTAACAAACGTTTCTCCCTTCATCGCGTTATTTTGAGGTGCTCCAGATATTCGGGTTTATATCTTTTGACTTGTTAAAGGCTCAATCTTACCAATTGGTTTATGTTTTTGACGTGGATACTCATTTCCATTGCGATACCCTTATGCAAGATAAATATACTGGTGCGTGCCCACTTTTGAATAATCTCGTAGTTCATAAAAATCTCCCAACTCAAAAGTTATCATAACAATTATAACAACTTTGGGGTTGGAAATATGAAGGCATATTTGAACTAAAATAACAAAGGAACTGCATATTCTGGGGCTTTTTCGAAGTTGATACATAAATATATAATGGTTGTTATAATTTTTATTGGAAGCTTACGTGTATATTAAGTTCAATGTTATAAACAAATTTTCGGTTTCTAATTTGTTATGAGTCTAATACCCGATAGTGTTATGCTATGGATGCTATTTATTCGTTTTATCATAATATGATTAGCCCGTCAAAAGGGTATTTTTCAAAAGAATGGTACAATATATTGTGATTATGACAGATATACATATTCTATATATTGTGGTTATTTTTCTTAATTAACTCTTTTGACGCTTTAATCATATAATGAATAAGGAGGATTTTATATGAACCAATATTTAGATATATCGCAGGAAGTAGCAGAAGCCCTTGCAGAGAACAAGCCAGTAGTAGCGTTAGAATCCACGATTATTTCGCATGGTATGCCATATCCGCAGAATGTGGAAACAGCCTTAAAAGTAGAACAGGTTATTCGGGATAATGGCGCGGTTCCAGCAACTATTGCAATTATTGGAGGCAAGTTAAAAGCCGGTTTAACAAAGGCGGAAATCGAG
>CAPYID010000107.1 GCA_948739805.1 uncultured Clostridia bacterium
TTACTAATCGCCCCTACTTCTCTTGGTCTTTGTAATATTTTTGTAATATGACTAATTTTTCCTGCCAGCAACTGGAAATTAATCATTACAGAATAAGGGTTTTATAGTCAATTATTACCAATTGAATTGTAACCGATGAAATTAGCATGTAAAGAAAAAGAGGTAAAAATATTTAACATTCCCAGAATTCTATGGTATAATACAGATGTGAAACAAAATTAACGTAAATAAATAAGAAATTTTCACATTTGTAAAGAAAAGAGTAATTAGGAATGGATGGTAATAAAATGGAAGAAAAAATAGAAATAATTAATCTCCTTCAAAATAAGAAAGACCTTGAAAATCAATTAGAGCTACTTGTATATGGTTCGGTTGAAATAAGAGAAAATAATTCACATAAATACATATATGTACATTATAGAGAAGAAGGAGTATCTCTAACAAAATATGTTGGGGAATATTCTGAGGAATTATATAATTTAGTATTAAACAATAGCATTATAGCAAAAGAACTAAAAAAGCAAATAAGAGAAATAACAAAAAAGCTAAAGCAACTTAATTATATTGAAGAAGAACTAACTCCTAAAGTAGGCGAAAATATAGACTTTGCAAAAAGACATTTAGTAGAAACAATTTATAAACAAGCAATACTAGAAGGAGTTGCAACAACATTTGCAGACACAGAAAGTATCATTGAAGGTGGAAAAGTAAATAATATGACATCTGAAGATATACTAAAAATAGTAAATTTAAAACATGCATGGGAATTCATACTAAATAAAAATGTTATATTAAGTGATACAAACTTTAATTTATTATGCCAAATAAATAAAATCGTAGAAGAAGGATTTTATTACACAGCAGGAAAAGTAAGAAGTGTTCCAGTAACAATAGGAGGAACAACATGGAAACCAGAATTACCTATCGAAAGTGTCATAAAAGAGGAATTAGGAGAAATATTTAATAAACAAATTGAGGATATAGATAGAGCTATTGAACTTTTATTATACACAATGAAAAAGCAAATATTTATTGATGGAAACAAAAGGACATCAGTAATATATAGTAACCATTTTTTAATTTCAAAAGGCAAAGGAATAATTGCAATTCCAGCGGAATTAACAGAAGAATTCAAAAATTTATTAATTCCATACTATGAAGGAAAAGACGAAATTAAAATAAAAAAATTTATAAAAGAAAAATGTTATATAAAAATATAAAAAATATATACAAACATTAAATTAACAGAAAATACTAAAAAATATAAAAAATTAGAAGGAAAAAAACAGAAAATGACGAATAATATAATTGTACATAGATATAATAAATATGTACAAACATAATAAACTTTGGAAGGCGGTGCACAAAATGCAAATAACAGATGTACGTTTAAGAAAAGTAAATTCAGAAAACAGAATGAAAGCTGTTGCTTCTGTAACATTCGATAACGAATTCGTAATTCATGATATCAAAGTTATCGAAAGCCAAAACGGATTATTTATAGCTATGCCTAGTAGAAAAACTCCAAACGGAGATTTCAAAGATATAGCTCATCCAATCAACCCTGAAACAAGGGAAAAAATTCAAAGCGCAATACTTGTTGCTTACGAAGCTCCTGATGCAGAAGAATCAGCTGAGTAATAAATAAAAGACCTATAACAGGGTCTTTTTTTTGCACTTTTTGGTAAATAAAACCAGCCCACTATGTAAAGAACATGGTGGGCTGGGAAATTCATAGGAATACTCAATTACATATTTAAATTGAAATATTCCAATATGGTTCCTTTTTTGCTGTTATCAGAAAAAACATCCACGATAATTTTAGTACGATCGAAGCTACAGGAAAACATAAGTTCAGCATCATGAGAAATTGCGAAATTTATGTTAGAAATAGCTTTCTTATCCTCATCAGTTGCAACCGAAGCTAACAACCGTGAAAACGTTATTGTGGAATTCGTGGAACTCCTTTCATAAATGTGAATTTTCAACCAACGAGGTTTATTTTTAGACATCATTTCAGCGGTTACCTCTAAAAAACAATTGAGTCCACTGTCTTTTAATACCTGCATGGTTGATAATACTATAGGTAAATTAACAAATTTTTTTCTTAAAGTGAAGGTGTAGGAAAAAATCTTTTCCTTATCTTGTTCTAACATCATAGATCCTCCTTGAGAGATTATTTATAATATAATTATACCACTAAAAACATGAAAAAACAACCTAATATTCAACGGAAACAGGGAAATTTAGTCATATTACAAAAATATTACAAAGACCAAGAGAAGTAGGGGC
>CAPYID010000108.1:0-255 GCA_948739805.1 uncultured Clostridia bacterium
TTTATATTCTTAAAAGAGGCAGTTATTTTATTTTGTTTTACAATCTTATTATAAGGAATTCTATCGCTTGCAATAACTTCTTTTGTATTCTCATCTATTAATTCTACCATCAAAGAAGCTTTCCTCAACAGCGGAGGATCTGATACCATTACATCTATTTCAATTCTATCAAGTTCTGCATCTAAATCAAAACTAATTTCCTGTTCTGCTTGTGCTTGACATATGTTATAATAATCTTCAGATAAATACCCCCCC
>CAPYID010000108.1:265-2287 GCA_948739805.1 uncultured Clostridia bacterium
GTGTTCAAGATGCAATCTGTTTCGGGTGTAATATATACATACAAAACCAATGCTGGAGTTAACAGCGCAAATGCAAAACGTAGCCAAACTGTACTTCTTTCAATTCGCACCAAATTACTATTCATCTCTATGTTTTTTTTAGGTACATTAATAATGACCATACCTAAAAAACATGCTACTGTCATTCCAGCAATCAAAGGCAAAAAGCTGGCTAGTCCTGATTTATCTAACAAATCTGCAATAGCACCATAACGAGGGTTTTCATTCAAGACCCATTTTGCAAAATAAGTTGGTACAACTAAACCATTACTATATACCCAAGAGGATTGATTTGCCAGACAGATTTGTAATCCTATTGCCATAAACATTTCTAAATATAAATTTATTTTAAACTTATCCGTTTTAATAAATAACAGCAATACAGAAAATGGTACATATAATAGAGCCCAATATGGATTAATGACACAAAAAAGGGCAAATGTACCAAAAACAATAAACGACAAGTAATAAAACCAATTAATAATTTCTGATTCCTCTGAGATTTTAAGTGTATAGGCAACAATGCACACACAAAAATATACAACTGCAAATAATGATACACCGACAAATCCAACATTACCAATTGACGTAACCGAGAATTTTTGTAACATATCATCCATAAAACTACCTGTTGCAATTTTGTACCCAATATTGTTATAAAATAATAATCTAATAAATATCAACAATGAACAGCCTTTGAGTAATTCAATAATTATATATAATACACGCTTCTCCTTTAAAAGAACCAAGGGAACAAAGATAAAAAGGGCAAATAACTTCAAAGTTACGGCTAGTGCAAAACATAAATAAAACCCGGCCTTTTTGTTCTTTAGATATGCCAACCACGCTAACATCATAAAAAACACACTTATAATATCATATTGAGATAAAATAACTGCTGGCACAAAAAGATGCACAGAAGTTAGAAAAATCCATGATGCCCATTTGGAATTTTTCTTTGAAACTCCCATCTCCTTGCAAATTTCATATATAATAATTGCTGTTCCCAGTACAAACAATACTAATATCAATTTAATCCAGACTAGACACGCAGAGCTATGCAACGCCATATTTTCAATGCCGTAAATTCTTGAATAAATTAATAATGGAATCTCTAAAATTCCTAAAATCAAATAAATAGGCAAATCATATACTGCTGGGTCTAACAAAAAAGATGGCCTATCAATAGTATTCTGATAAAAGTTCAATAAATCTCCATTCAATATACTTTCGATACATTCCACCGAAAAACAAGATGTTGTTATTACATCTCCATATATAAAAGATAATAAAGAAAAAATACATAATCCTCCCCAAGCTAACCATTCAATCATAGAAGGACTTTCCGTATTCTTCCAACTTATATATAATTTACTTCTTATCTTCCTTATTGCATCCATTTCAATCTCCTCTTTTCTATATCTAACAATTTATTAACCTCAATATCGTTACAATATTGCATACTCTTTACAAATAGTCATACATTCATATCTTATCATAAAAATCCTAAAAGATATCAAGTATATTGTTACACTATATTACCATACTTGAGAGTAAAAAGTTTTTTGTAAAAAATAACCCTTCAGGATGAATTTATGGTATCTTTAAGTTACCAACACTTAAGAAAGATACAAACCACCAGAAGAGTTATTCTGTGTATAAGTTTACCATACTTTCCAGTGGTTTTCCATACGATTATGATGAATTTTATTAATAAAGTCCTGTGCCATTTTGAATCCTGTTTTTCCCGTAAAGCATCTTTTGGCTGGTTTGTTACCATTACCCTGGGCCTGATGCTGCGTTCCGACAAGCTTGGTATTACTTCTGTTATCCGCGATCTTGCGCTTTGTCCGGGCTGTTATGGTTCCATGATCCATTTTTTTCGCTCATCCTCCTGGTCGCTGGAAAATCTACGTCTGCGCTGGTTTTCGGCGGTGAAGGAATACTCCCCACTTTATCAGGAAGGCGGTTTCCATGTCCTTG
>CAPYID010000109.1 GCA_948739805.1 uncultured Clostridia bacterium
GATAAAATCTTATGAAGTGTTCGGAAAGTAAGATTTGTAATTTGAGAAATATTTATTTGTGTTTTAGTCGTAAGAGAAGGATTGATTATGTAGAAGAATACACTACTTATACTTGATAAAATATGATATATTATTTTGTAAATTTATGGGTATAACCCATCAGAACCACCTAACCCATCTGTAATTTATGCTGTATATACATGTTATGCTGTGAATGGGGGTGGTTTAGATGGTTTGGATGGGCTGCAGATGATTAAGGGGAGCTATATGGATAAGATTGAAATTATATTGAATAGAATAGTGAATTTAGAGTCGGAAAAAAATAAAATGAAAAGAATATATAAGGTTGCATTACCAGACAGTTATGATGAGATGTTTGATAAAATTGAAAAAAAGGCAAAGAAAAAGTATTTTGACAGAAATACAGATGCAACTTTGTTAGACACTTTACGCAAAAATACTGAAAATAAATTCAAAGGTATGATATTGTCAGATGAGTTATGGAAAGAGATTGCAAGTGAATTTATAGGTGGACTTTCAAATGACATGAAGAAAGAAATTGAAAACGAATCTATAAGAAATATGTTTTTAAAGGAGCTTTGGAAAGTGGTTTTGGATTTTAATAATTATTATCAAGATATACGAATTGCGTCATATATGGCTTGGGGAATTATAAATTCCAAATCGTCAGATTTGAAAGAAGAAGTCCAGAAGACACATGACAAAATTAGGGAGGAGAAAGAGGATGGCAAAAATAAAAAAATCTATAGCGATATAGAAAAATTTTTCCCATTTGAGATTAAAAAAAATGATAAAGATCATAATTATTATTATATTACAACGTGGTGCCGCGAGTATCAGCAGCAATTATGGAATGAGCTTAATAGAAACATTTTTGCGATAAATCATAAAAATATTAAAATTGGATATTATCAAATCGAAAAGATATATAATGAGTTAAAAAAGACAGATATCGAAAACTTATTATTGTTTGAAATGACAGTGGGATTTGGTTTGACTAATACTATTTTGGCATATTTAGAAGAGATTGGTTTAGAGGATATAAAAGATATAGAGAGATTGGAGCCGATAATAGAGATTATTTGTTCAATTCCGGGCATTAATATGAGAAATAATATTTCAAAGACTGTATTTCATAATTTATTGTATGTGGGATTTGAAGAAGAAAGAATAAATGAAATGGAAAAAATATTAAAAGAATTATCAATTGAAATCAAAAATAATTATGATAATTGTTTAGAGATATATATAATTTATTTTGTGGATACTATTAAAAAAAAGCAAGCGAATATATTTGATTATACTGATTTCTTGCATGATATGAAACAAGAAATAAAAGAAGAACAGGAAAGATATTGGGAAATTTGCGGACTTGGTGATTTTCCAGATAGAGAATATAACTGGTTTTATGAACGATCAGGAATATCAAATATACAAAGTATATATAGTTATATTCTAGAATATGAAAGATTATTACTTGAGTTGAGTAAACATATGATTAAGGCTAGCTCTGGAATTTTGCATAGTGATGATCCGGATTTGTATGATTTGAAAAAGAAGATAGGATATCCTACTGTTGCCCCAGAATATATAAGGAATCGAGGAACTGAAGGGATAATACGATCAGATGACGGGAAAACGGACCAAAAAAATTTATTTATGGATAATGAAAAAATAATAAAAGAAGAAGTGGAAAAGATACTTATTAACTCAAACTTCGCACTTGAATAAGTGCCTATGCACCTTGAAAATTCAATAAGAACTGGCATAAAAACAGCATGAAACCGTCTGGTTTTGATATAATTGAGTTGTTCAGAAACAATCATATATCCGGAGGCTCATGCTATGAATAAAAGTATAACACAAGACAATCAAAATGATAACCAGATTTCGAAATCTATCAGAAGATTTTTTACACGGTTTCATCTTTCTTCTGCATTGAAATCTGCTAATGCATACAAAAAGAAGGGGATTCCTGCAGCGCTGATTTTCCAGTATCTGTTTCTTTTGATATTTTCAAACAGAAGTATGTATATGAACCTGTTGATTGGAAAAGATACACCGGATTTTGCAAAGGATACCGTTTATCGTTTTATGAAGATGCTCCAGATTAACTGGATTCGATTCACAACGATTTTATCCAGCCGAATCATCAGGGAAGCCATTGCCCCACTTGATT
>CAPYID010000110.1 GCA_948739805.1 uncultured Clostridia bacterium
ATATTAATTTTATTTATATTACCACTTTTTTTCATATAATGCAAGTCAAAATTTCAAATTTTTTAATTCGAATTTATTAAATTTTTAGTGGTAATAATTCACTATAAATGAAGTGCACCCCAAATGTTAGACAAAAAACTAACATTTGGAGGTGTATTTTTAATGAATAATTAATGATGAATAATGGTTGTAGGGGCAGGTACTGTGTCTGCCCATGGAACAGATGCTAAACCTGTTCAGGTAAAAGTATCAGAAACAGAATACCTAACAAACGTAATCAAAATCTCAGCAGGAGCAAACCATGTATTAGCATTAACAAAAGACGGCGAGGTATATACATGGGGCAAAAACAATGCAGGGCAACTAGGAACAGGAAACAGAACAAACAGTTTAACAATAGCGAAAATAGCAAATAAAATAACAGACATATCATGTGCAGGAAATGAAACAATAGTAAAAGACATAGAAGGAAACATATATGGAACAGGTCAAAACACAAACGGAGAATTAGGAAATGGAGAAAATGAAAATTCTCAACATTTGTACAGGGGTTAACCCTTGTAGAAGAAATCGTTGCAACAGGCATAGGAGGACGCCCAGAGGGAGCCCTTACAATGGACGAAACAACTGCTACAGAGACAGGCCAAATCTCACTTCTCACGTCTCACCACTCACATCTGTGTTGTGCATTGGACGAAACAGTGGAGGATTAAACACAGCTGTAATACTAGAAAACGGTGATATATATATTACAGGAGACAACACATACAACCAAATAACAAATGAAACATCAAACATAAAAATAAATGAAGAAGAATATGAAATACATGTAACAGCAAAAACAATAGAAACAGAGCAAAAAGAAACAATAAGTAAAATACAAGTGCAAGCAGCAAATGGAGCAGAACAAATACATACACTAAAGATAGTAAAAGTATCAGGAAACACAAACATAAAAGAATTATCAATAAAAACAAAAAAAGAAATAGAAAATGAAGAAACAGGAGAAATAGGAACAGAAGAAAAAACAGAAATAATAGAGCAATTAGAAGATGGAACATACTATATAAAAATAGATAGAATAGACGAAATAGAACTAAAAGCAATACTAGAAGAAAAAACATCAAAAGTAAAAATACAAAACAGTATATATGGAATAGAGCAAAAAGAAGAAAAAATACAAACAATAGGCGAAAAAACACAAATAACAATAGAAGTAAAAGCTGAAGATGATACAACACAAAAATATAAAGTAACACTAGAAAAGAAATCAAATGATACAAGCCTAAAGGAAATAGAATCAGCACAAATAATAAGACAAGAAAACAATAAAATATATGTAGACGAAGGAATGGAACAAATAGAACTAACACTAGAAACAAACAATAAAAATGCAAGCATAAAACTAGAAAATGAAGAGCAATATAGAAAAAATCAAATAATAAGAACAATAGATTTAAATCAAGAAATAGAAGAAGGTAAAGAAGGAATCGAAGTAAAAATACAAAACCAAGAAGGAAAAACAATAATAGAAAATCAAGAAGGTAAACTAACAGGAGAACTAGAAATACAAGATGGCATAACAAAACAATACAAAATAATAGTAACAGCAGAAAATGGAAACCAAAAGGAATATAACCTTAGAATTACAAGAATAAGCAACAATGCAAATCTAGAATATGTAAAAGTAAATGGAGAAGAAAAACAGCCAGACAAAAAAGGAGGACAAAACTATACAATAGAAATATCAAAACAAGCGACAACAGTAGAAATAGAAGCCAAAGCAGAAAATGCAAAAGCAAAAATAAAAATAGGGCAAAATCCAGAGGAAATACAAACAACAAAACAAACAATAGACTGTAGTAATTTAACAAAAGACGAAATAGAAACATCAATAGAGATAACAGCAGAAGATGGAAAAACAATAAAAACATACAACATAAAATTAATAAGAACAGGAACAATAATTACAGGAAAGATAATAACAGAAAATGTAGAAGGAAAACATAAAGCCATAATAAAAGTATATAAAACTGAAGAAATGGAAGAAATATTAGATAAGATGGGAGTTCCGTAAGGGATTCTTCTTTTTTTAATGTAAATGTAACAAAAAAGATATAAAAATTTAACACAAAAAAACAAAATGTATAAAAG
>CAPYID010000111.1 GCA_948739805.1 uncultured Clostridia bacterium
TATTTTTTAATATGGATAAAACTAGATTGTCAAAATTCCTAATTAAATAAAAATAATGAAATAAAACATATAATTATCATGTCTGATAACACATGTCCCTCCATATTTACCAACCACCTCTTTCACATTCTTGATTCCCATACCATGTAGTGACAGGTCATCTTTACTGGAGCAGTAATTTCCATTAACCACCAAAATATTACCATCAAATGAGTTAACTACGGAAATCACAATTTGTTCATTTTCTTTTATAAACTTTATTTTTAGTATTTTATCATTACATTTTTCACAAGCTTCCAATGCATTGTTCAAAAGATTAGATAAAATAACCACAACATCTTCATCTGATATTGGTAAATTTGATAAGTCGTTTACCTTTAATACAAAAACGACATCCTTTTGTTTTGCTTCCTGGTATTTTGTATTCAATATTGCATTTACAATCACATTATTTGTATCAATACAGTCTGTCTTATGTCTAATTTCATCACAAGCTTTATTCAAATACCTGTCTAAATCCTCTAACTTGCGTTTTTGAACCAGTGCAGATATTACCATTATTTGATTTTTATATTCATGTTCTCTTTTGCATTGCATATCATAATTTGCCGAAATCTGATGGTACATTCTGGTTTCATTTTTTACCCGTTCACGGAACAGCCTGTCTTCCCTGATTTGTTTTTCCCGTTCTAAAATATCATGAATCAAATAAAATACCAGGACATTTATAATTAACATTCCAAATGCTATGTACAATAACACATCCTTCTGCCTGGCACTTACTGTAGTATCAAAATCCGCCAGCATGGCCATTATAGAACCCATGGTAAAAACAGGAAAAATTGTAAACCTTATCCATTCCAGTTCTGTCAACATACCAGCACTATTATTTGCAAAATATCTCCCAATCCCTAAAATAATGAAAAAAAGTAATATTTGGCTTAAGCACCCCATAAGCAGATTCATAACAGGAGACAACAACTGTTCCCTCTGTACGTGGATAAAAAAGTGTCCAACCATAGACAAAGAAATATAATCTGTTGTAATACAAAGCCCCTCGTACAATAATACTAATATAAAAATTTTAATTATCTTTTGCTCAAAATAAAGCCACATAAAAAACGTTCCACATAAAATGATACCTAGTACCTTTAATAACATAATATTTGCAAATAATGTTGACTGCAAATATTCTATAATTATAAAACCATTTAATATTAAAAATCTGTATATTTTGCCCAAAACACGCTTTTTTGTAAAACTTTCTATAAACATTTTACAAAACATTACATACAATATTGTATAAACGACTCCATAAATATATAATAACATCTATATCTCTCCCCAGAAGCATATAAATTCCTCCCTGACAGCATTATATTTAGGTTGTGAAATGTTGACTTTAGTCCCATCTGACAATGTTGCTACATACCGCTCAATTTTGTTTACAAACTTTAAGTTAACCAGATAACTTTTATGTATCCTGCAAAAATTAGAATTTTTCAATAATTCATCTATATGGTCTAACCGGCCATACATAGTATACTGGCCTGGCTTTTTTGATAAGTGAAAATATAACTTATGCAAATTACTTTCAATAAATACAATATCATCTATAAGAAGTGTTTTCCGTCCCTCACGGAATTCAAAGGTATACTTATTTTCTACATAATGCATTTTATTAATAATTGTATCAAGGCATTCTATAATTGCCTTTTCCAATAATTGGTTATCTTTCAAAATATACCTTACGGCATCTACCTTATATCCCTCCAATGAATAAGTAATAAATGCAGTCACAAAAACAATATATACATTTTGGGTATATTCCCTTATTTTCTTAGCTGTTTCAACACCATTCAACTCCCTCATATTGATATCTAAAAATATAATGTCATATTGTTTAACTTTATCACCAATTTCTATAAAACTGGTTCCTGATGCAAAAGTATCGATTTTAAACTTATACCCTGCACCTTTCATATATTTTGTAATCCACTCCTTTTCTTGTTCCAAAAAATATTTCTCATCATCACAAACCGCAACCTCTAACATTATACCACCCTTCCAAAAAACTTTAGTTCATATATTATTACAATTTTATATTTCG
>CAPYID010000112.1 GCA_948739805.1 uncultured Clostridia bacterium
GTTGAAATAACAAACAGAAGCTCGGTTTCCTGTTCATCCGTAAGTTTCTTTTGCGCTCCAGGCTGTTTTATTATAAGAAGGGATTCTATACCGCCTTTCTCATAATTTAAAATATGATAGTTGACAGTCCTGTGAGGAATATGAAGAATCTGGGCAATCTGTTTTCTGGGATATCCTTCCATATAAAGCAAAACGGCATCATACCGATTTTTCTGTTTGACATTTTTTTCAGTTTTGGATGCCATAAGCAGACGGTAATAATCTTTTATTGAATCGCTAAGCGTTAAAGTATTCATATGTATAAACCTCCCTATCAATGTCTATAAGAGTATTATACATATATTTCCAATATTAGCAACTATAGGCAATAAACAATCACTTTATATATAGATTAGGCTTTTTTGAAAAGCTGAAAAAATGGTGTAAAGATAATAATCGAAGAATAGTAAAAATTGCGGTATATTGTAATTTTGATAATAAAGACTTATATGAGTCGCATCATCAATCGTTTTTGCAATCATATGGCGTGGAAACGATACATACATCAAATCAAGGAAAAAATTATGCAGATTTAAAACTGGCAATTGATGTACTAAATTCAATGTATACTAATGATAATATAGACGAATTTATAATTATGTCTAATGATAAGGATATGACACCTTTATTAAACACCGTTCGTTTAAATAAAAGAAAAGCTTCTATTTTAACAACAGGAAATACTTATAATCATACATTGTGTGAATTTGCTGATGAACAAATAGAATTTGACAAAATAGTTGAAATTGAATATAAAGGTACATTATTGATAGATGAAATTAAAGACAGATTTTTCGACGATATAAAAAAGCATATAGAAAAATCTTTATATGAGTATTCAACCGAAGGTTCTAAGGGGTATAAAAAACATTACAATTTAGATTATTTTCTGATAACTCAAATGGATTATTATAATGTATTAAAGTATGAGATGTTGAATATAGTATCTATTTTGTATTCTGAAAAGAAAATCATTGCCTACACTTCGCATGTTAAAAATAATGTACTTCCTGCTATTATCCCTACAGAATTTAAGGAAAAATTTCTTGAATTTGGAATCATTCAACAAAGTGATATTTGTTCAAACTTTGATTTTAATAAAAGTGTATTAGAATGTTATGATAATTATAAACCCAAGGATAAAAATTAAATAAATGATAAATAATAAGTAAGGTACTTGACAAATAGTGACTTTAATGTTATTATATTGTCAATTTAGATAACAACAATATACACGAGGCGGAGTTGCGTGGTTTACACAAGACAACAAATCGTGGGCGTATACATTTTTGTATACGCTTTTTTAGTGCACTTAATATTCTCAATAATAAAACCAATCTAAAATCAGAATCCGTAGAGACTGTAATACCTTATATGGTAACATATGAGGTTCCGTTACTCCCCTCTCCCATCATGAAAGGGCGAAGATCCAGTCCGAACTCGCACAATAATCCCAAATTAATAAAATGCGAGAGTTAGCCAGAAATGACTAACCGCTATGTAAATATATTACATAGTCAGTACCTATAAATATATAGGGAAAGTAACAGATTGATTATCAACGAACGCGAGTTTTTCTCACAGTCAGAAATACTCCTCAACACCTACCTCAAAGATTCTGAGGAACACATGACCAAATATGCCGAGGAAATATCCGACGCAGAAAAGACGCTTCACAGCGACAGGGTAAATGCATACCAGTATGAATCCGATGAACTTTCACGTCTGCGTGACGGCAACTATCTCAACATGGCAGAATACTATCAGTCCATGATGGGCTTGCAGGACGAATACTACAACAGCGAGGCATTAAAACTTAAAAACCTTGCAGACACTATGGAAACCCAGTATGGACGAATGAGCCATGTAACCCTCACAAGACCTTCTGTTAACGCGACCGAAATCCAGTCGGCAGGCTACACCACAGAATTACCCTCCTCTTCTGTTTATGCGCAGTCCTTTGGTGATGAAACCAAACAGGTAATCCGTAAACGGTGGATAGCATGTACCTATACAAAATCCGAACCATCCTGTATCATAGA
>CAPYID010000113.1 GCA_948739805.1 uncultured Clostridia bacterium
GGAAGTATGGGAAATTTTGCTCATGTGTCCGGACATGAGCAGTGCTTGCTATTCTACCCACGACACTCCCGGAGGGTGTGTCGGTTACAGATTATTTTTCAATACTTGAAGAAGTTGAGGTAATACGTTTTAATACTAATGATAAGAGTAATAAATCATTTTCTGAAAGTGTTTTAATATCATTTATTACAGCCTGAAATAATGGTGGATTACTAATTGATGGATCAAAAACTCTAAAGGAGTAATCTCGAAATATTCACAAATCTCTAAAAATGCTGACATGGAAGGTAATATTCTTTCAGATGTAATTGACTGGATATAACCTTGAGAATGTCCTAAGTCTAAGCTCAATTGATATTCTGAAAGGTTATGTTGCATACGTAAATTATTAATACGTTCCCTAATAAAATCTTCATACATATTTTATTTCTCCTCTTATTTCCTATTTTATGCCTTTAAAAAAATAAATAATCGTTTTAAAATATTTTTATTGGATTAAAATGATTGAAAAATATACTGAAAATATTTATTATATGCAGTATAAAGTAAATAAAGAAAGTGAGATTGAAAAATGGAAAAGAAAGCAGTAGAATATAAAACAAAAATTATAGGAGGTCATGACGTGTTTCATATAGGTATTTGCGATGATGAAAAGGGAACTTGCGCACAATTGGAAGATATGCTTTATGATTATGGAAAAAAACAGGGTATTAAAATAGATGTAACTGTTTGGTATGAAGGAGAAAGTTTATGTGAGTTTTTAAAAAAGGGGGATAGGCTTGATATACTTTTTCTTGATATAGAATTATTAAGTACAGATGGTATAAAGGTGGGAGGATTTATAAGAGATGAATTGGAGGATATAGAAACATTAATTGTTTATATTTCTTCTAAAAGTAGTTATGCATTAAATTTATTTAAAATACAACCATTAGATTTTCTCATTAAGCCATTAATGGAAAATGTAGTAAGTGATGTAATGAATAGAGCTATTAAAATATACGAGCGTAAAAATCAACTTTTTGAATTTTCTACCAGAAGATGCCACTGTAAAATTCCTTTTAGAAATATTATATATTTTTATAGTCAAAACAAAAAAATAAACATAGTTACAAAAAAAGACGAAGTACAATTTAATGGAAAATTGAAAGAAATTGCAACCATAGTTCCGCATAATTTTATTTTAATACATCAGTCCTATTTGATTAACTTAGACTTTGTTATGGAATGCTCCTATGAAGTAATAAAAATGCAGAATGGTATATTGTTAAATGTAAGCTTACCTTATAGAAAAAATGTAAGGGAACAAATAATAAAAAACGAGTGGGAGAAGATGAACAAAAATGTTTGATCTGATTACAACAATATGCACTAATTTATTTAGAACATTTCTTTTAAAAAAATTTATGTACATATTTTTTGATAATAGAATAGTGAACAAAACAAGTGAGTGGGCATTGTATTGTTCTTTTTATGTACTAACAGGATTAGTTTATTTGTTATTTCATTTTCCTCCTGCAACTATTGGAATAAATATTGTTATAATCTATATTATTACGCAAATATATGAAGGGGATCAGAGAAAAAAAGTATTAGTGACTGTATTAGTATATGGTATTAATATGATATGTGATATATTAGCTATCTTTTCGCTTTCAGATTATATTGTTGGAAAAGAATATAATGAGGTTGCTGTGTATATAACAGTATTTTTAATTAGCATTTGTGAGTTTATAGCTGAAAAATTTGCAATGAAAAATAAAAAAACAGAGTTTGCTCCTCCTTATTGGAATATTTTATTTTTCATTCCAGTTATTAGTATTATAGTATTGATAATGTGTAATCTTAAGAATCGAATTGCATTGGTAACAGTAAGTGCTGGAATATTGTTTATAAATATGCTAATATTTTTTTTGTATCATACTTTAGTAAATATTTATATAAAATTAGAAGAAAACGCAATGTTTGAAAGACAAGCCGCCTGCTATTCCAATCAATTAGACGTATTAATGCAATCAGAGGAGAAAATAAATGCTTTGCGTCATGATCTGAAACATCATTTAACTGAAT
>CAPYID010000114.1 GCA_948739805.1 uncultured Clostridia bacterium
AGGGAAATCCTGGAAACGTACATGCTGCGCTGGCAGATCGAAACCTATTTCAAACTCACAAAGAGCTATCTGAAACTGCGGACAGAATGCCACAGCACGAGTTATGATGCACTCACATCGCATATGGTGGTTGTAGCCATACGATACATGATACTTGCTGTTGAACGTTTCAGAAACAGTGACAGCCGAAGTCTTGAGGATCTGTTTTACGGCGTACAGCGTGAGATCATTAACGAATTCATCGACTGCGCTATCGTACTTATGATAGATACGCTGCTTGGTAGTATAAGGGAGTACTATAACGCATCAGAAACGCAGATAGCAGAATTGGTATGTCTCTTTATCAGCAAACTGCCTGAAAACTGGAAAAACCGTTTTCAGATACCCAAGGTGGCATAGCTTCCAATGATATGCCTGTTTTTAGTATGCGAAGTATGAGTAAATTAATTATTCCCATTTGGTGATTCTAATTTATTTTGATTCTTGGCACGTTTCTTTTGTGCCAAAGCTAAAGCCTTGTCATATTGTTTATCGCTCATGCCCATAAAATACACCTCCTTAAATGCTGAATAAAAGTTATCTGATAATTCAATTATAACAAACACGACACTATGAGTAAAGACATATTATAATGTACTTTTATAATATAGACTGTTTATTGCTTGTCTAAATTGTCCATATCTATCGTTGCAGCACTGTCTACGCTAAACCCCTTTGCGTCTAAATCTGCTTTTATCAATGCCTTTATATAACTATTTGCACTCTGTCCAGTCTGCTCTAAATATGCCTTTACTCTTTGCCCGTCTGCAAGGTCTGTATTTGGTTTATAACTTGCAGCAATTAATATTGTTTTTTCATTGTATTTTTTTTGTGCTTTTGCATTATATGCCATATGTTTAAACCTTATTCAAACACTTTTTTAGTATCTCTTGTAATTACTTGTATGTCACAATTTAAAATATCCATAATCTTTTCAAAATCTGAAAATGAATAATTGCCACGACTGATTTTATTTCTTAATGATTGTGGTAACATTTGTAGCTTTTCAGCTACTTCATTTATGTTTGTATTTCTTTCCAATAATACTTGATTGATTACTTTTTTTGTATCCATAGTTTACACCTCTATATTTATATTTTATATGTACTTATTTCTTTTTTCTTTATTGTAATTATATCAAAAATTATAGCAATAATCAAATTTGATTTAATATGCATTAAAAATAATTATAAAAATAATCAAAATAGTATTGACATATAATCAAAAATGATGTAATCTATAATCACAAGCAAGGCAAACAGCCAAACTTGTAAAGTCCTTCAGGGACAAAAATAGAATATGGTAGTGTCAATAAATCCTTATGAAGTGTTTGCACAAGGCAATGTGCATTACCTGAAGGGCGAAAAAAAGATAAGTAACAATTGTGTACCTTGGAAAGTGAATAATGAAGTGTTAGAAAATTGATAGACTTTGCTACTCGGCTATGTTATACTGAATATGATACAACAATGTGTTTCATAATTGGGAGGTGAATATATATGCCTAATACAAATTTAGAGATTACTCAAAAAGCAATGGAAGATTTTATAAAAATTCAAAGACATATGTTAATTGCACGAAAAGAAAATGCTACAGAAACATATGAGAGTTTGAAAAAGGAATATTTATACTTGAAAAGTTTTCTGAATGTAGCTGGCGTGAATCTTACAGATATTGATGATATTAAAGAATAAAGGAATATTTAATGACCAAAAAAGAACTATTCCAAAATTCACTTGATGAATTTATGAGAGTACAAAAATATTTACAATTGATTCCAGATCAGGACTCGGATATTTATACAGAAATAAAAAATCGTTATCGCGAATTAAAAGTGATTTTAGATTCTATATCCGGTTTTGATATTTCAATGATTGTCGATATTGACAAGATCAAAGAGTAAAAGTAGAACTGAATAGTAGTAAATAACTCATACTTCGCATACTGAAATATGATAAAAAAATAAAATCAATACTTTCATAAATAAAAATGGTATAGGTACTTCATCTTTGCTATAATGAAAT
>CAPYID010000115.1 GCA_948739805.1 uncultured Clostridia bacterium
CATGTAATAAGGGTAGCTAAGGAGAAGGTGGTGTTGTATTACACTTTAGGGCTTTTGTAAGCCTTATTTTATAAAGCGGGTCGAATAGAAAATAGACTTTTGTTATATCACAACCATTTATTACTAAAAGCGGATTTTACTGCGTAAAATTTCAGAAATGGGTTGTCAAATTGCCGGGAGTTGCTATAATAAATGTGTGGCAACATTTTGGCAACAGAAAATCAGCAAGTCATTATAAATGATGTAATTGATGTAAAAATAGGCGTGTATTTGCATAATACTTAAACAAATACAGTTAAGAGAAACGAAGAACACGCCGAGTTCGAGTAACGGATAAAATCCCGGAAATGCTGATAAAATGGGCGTTTCCGGGATTGCTTTATGCCTGTTGGCTCTAAAATGGCTCTATTTGGAGAAAATGTAAATTCTTTTCTAAACATTGCAATTAAAATAGGGGAGAACTAAAATTCTCCCCGGGCACTTTATTATAGCACATTTTATAATTATTTGATTTGTTTTCAATTATTTTCTAATTTAACATTATTTTTTATTTAATAAATTTAATAGTCTATACTTTTCGAAATTTAAATTAACTCGTATATGAAATATTACCAATTATATAATCTCTTGATTTTTATAAATAATTTATAATATTATATTTTTAAAATCTACATTAGTGTTTTTCTTGATATTATTATATGCTCTTGAAGTTTTAATTAATTTTGTTTTTAACCTGATTATCACAATCGTAAATTTCTTCATTAAACTCTGTTTCTGTTTTAAACTGAAATATTTTACCAAAATTCAATTCAATAATATGTTTTTTTACATTCTTTTTTGTAACTGTTTTTGTAATAATGATAATAAGTAACGCAAGTGCTATAATAATTAATGGAATACTCGTTTCCATCGTATCGTACCCCCTTTCTTTACAAGGGTACTATAGCCTATTCTGATTATCACACTCCTTTCAAAGGCTAAAGCTCAAGTATAGTATGGAATATTTTGGCGCAAATGTCAATATTTATTTATAAATTAAAAAAATAATTTACAAGAAGTTTTCTTATGCTGAAAATTCATATTATTATATGAGTTTACTTCAAAATACATGGTTTCTCCTAAATATCCTGCATTTAATTCTGTTAAACGTCCATTTGCCCAATTATTGGTGCTTCGCTTATCAAACCAATGTAGCCATTCACAGTCAGTTTCATAAATTACGCCAAAATAATATTGACAATCATAATTTAGACTGCGAACATATTCTTTCAATTTTGGCATATCGGTTTTGATGTAGTCAGATGTTGACATGGCATTTCCACCATCATATTTTAATTCTATAATAGCAGCTATATCAGTCATTTTTTCAGACAACCATTTCTTTTCTAATGTCATATCCATTTCAACAATAACTAAATCTGCAAAAAATTTTAGTTCCTTAAAATAAAATTCGGGATAAATATATAGGTGATTTTGTTGAAGCAAAAAATTTAATTCGTTTTGCAAGTGGTGGTATAAACTGCATTGAAGGCTTGCTTCTTTTATTAGAAAGCCATTACCATAATCAGTGCAGATATTATGAAGCCAAATATTTTTTATTACTTTATCAATTTCTTTTCGGATACTCTTTTTTATCATTGTGTGCTCCTTTTGGTGGATATAGCTTTTGTTTATTCATTTTCGGGATATATTTTGATGGAGATACCTCTAACACCTTTTTTGATAATCTTGCTATCATCAAGAATACTTTGCTTGACAGCGTCCAAATCTTTTGATAATGCTTCAATCGCCCGTTGGTGTTCTTCTTCTGACGAAAAGCGTTCCGTATCGTTCAAAAGGTTCTCCTGCAATTCCCTTGCTTTCATGTATACGCCCAGCTTATGATTGAGCAGGGAGTTCTGAAAGGATATTTTGATTGTAGCGGGATTGAAACTTCCGTCCTCGTATCTCTCTGCTTCAAAGTTCATATCTAATTGTTCGTCCATTTTCAAAATCAAAGACAATACATCTGACACTGTTTCTATATCAAAATCCATGAAAACATTGATACT
>CAPYID010000116.1 GCA_948739805.1 uncultured Clostridia bacterium
GGTGATAAGGAAGTATTTACACCAACTTATCATTAACGCTGACAAACAGGGTGCAAATAAAAACAGAGAGTTGATTACTTCAAAAAGCAGTCAACTTTCTGTTTTTTGATGAGTTTCGATATTAACTTATAAAGCAGTATCTTGTTGCACTGGAAAAAGGATACAATTATTTAAAAACAACCCTTTCGTTAGCTTTACAGACCGGAGCAACACACATAACAGCAGTTAGAGGGTCTATGTTAAAATCTGTAGCAATAATATGTGCATCAACCATTACAGAAAGTTCCCACGCGACATCAACTTCTCCCTTTGGAATCTTTACTCTCCGAATTTTATCATATTCTTCAAATAATTGTTTTATCTTTATACGTTGTGTTGAGTCAAGATTGTTAAATTGTTTAAGAGCGTCATTGGGTGAAATCATACTTTTTGCAAAAAGGTTTGCAATACTTATCCATTTTATAAATTCATTTTTAGGCTTTATAATAGTTTTAGTTTTCATAACAATTCTCCCAAAATGTTTCAACTGATTCAAATTTGAGCTTCCCTTGTTCAAAAAGGGTTGGCAAGATATTTCTAATTATGTTACATTCACTTTTATCAAAGAAATAATATACACATTCTTCTAAATCAGCAAGATTGATGGATTCAAAAATGTGAAAATCATTCCATGGCGACAGACCAAGTATTTCCAACGTTCCAGAAATAGATTTAAATTTGTCAAAGTGATAATCGTCAGTAAAAGTTAACGAAGAATTAGATGCTTTAAGTTGGATAGCATAGCCAAGGTTTGCTGTAAGCGTATTGGTATTATGAGTCCAACCATCTACTTCTTGTTTGATTTTAGAATCAGTATTATACGCTAAAGCCATTTTTTCCACGCAACTATTAGCTTGTGAATGTTGTTTTAATTGAAACTCTTTATATGCTCCACAATGTGTAGTCAATGCATTTGAATAAAGATAAAAGTAATTTTCATCAACATCAATTTCTTTAATTGGAGCATCTGGAAGCTGATTTCTAAAAGAAGATGCAATATAGACATCACTTTTTTTATCAAATTGACCATGGATGTGAAAAATTTCTTTCCCTGTAGCTAATTCAATATTTGAATCATAATTAGTCGTAAAGATATTGTCAAATTTTATAAGAAATTCAATAAATAATCTAGGATAATTTTTATATAGCTGATTTATTTTTCCGTCATTATAAATTGAATATAGGTATGCAACTTTCATGGATTCTCTTATATAAAACTGTTCTGGATTATATACTTTCATTTTGTGGCAGACTAAATCATGGATTAAGTAGTAATCTTCAAATCCGATATCTGTAATTCTTAACATATTAATTTTATCAGTGTATTGTTTTTTAAAAGAAACCAACGAATTTTTTTCGGCAGAACCAAATGTATAGTTATCATAATCACCTAAAATGATTTTTCGTGATTCTAAATAAAGCTGTCCAATATAATTTTTTAACAAATAAGGGAAATTTACAATTATATGTGACGGAAAATCATCTCTATCACAATTCTTTAAAATTCTAAGCACAATTTGCTGAGAGGTATAGTCCGTTTTATTAAATTGAATATTGATTCCATTTCCCACAAGTAAATTATTCATAGTATACTCCTTAATTTTGATTATTATTTCGTGCATATAAGCATATCACATTTATTACATATTTTCAATTTCCGAAGCTATTCACGATAGTGTAACTTTACCTGGGTATATGGCAGGGTATATGTATTTTAGTATTTTTTGATACATTAATATGTACTTCCTGTGCCATATTAAACAACCATTTCCAACAAACAGAATATTACTTTTTTAGTTTTTGTTTATAATAATACCAAAATACCACAAGGCAATAAAATCAGGTGTTAATAATAGAAAATACAAGGCTTAACGGTAATTGGAAAATACCCGGGGATGCTGGCCCAGTAAAAAATACCTGTAAACATTGATTTTACGGTGATAAGGAAGTATTTACACCAACTTATCATTAACGCTGACAAACAGGGTGCA
>CAPYID010000117.1 GCA_948739805.1 uncultured Clostridia bacterium
ATATTTTATTAAAATCTTCTTTATTTTTTCCCCAGATTATTTAACTCATATTAATTATAAAATCTAGCGATTATACATTTAATATTTTATAACATTCTATAATAATTTTAAAATTTATCTAATATATTTTTCAATGATTCTTGATCATAACTATTGTCAAAAATATAATCATAATCAAATTTACTATAATCTAATTTTACTATTGAAACACACTCATCATACTGTTCTTCTATTATAAATTTGTTCTTTATTGCATTACTTTTTCTTAATATTTCATCTGTAGTAATTAGAATTTTTGTATCGCATTGTTGCCATATTTTTAGATAAGGCAAAAACATCCACTCTACAATTATAGTATCAGTTTCTTTAGATAGCTTATTTATTTCTCCTTCTACAAGATTATTTATTAAAGTGCTTATTCCACTCTCTAAATTTGCTAAATTATCAATCAGTAAATTAAAATATTCTGATTTCATTTTTAAAACTTGAGGAGTTTTATTTTCAGCACCAAGAAATTCACCACTTAATATTATTTTATCTACGTCTAAAAATGGACACTTTAATTTTTTGCTTAGACTTAAGGCTATTGTTGATTTTCCTACTCCAGAATCTCCTGTTATTCCTATTATTTTCAATCTAATCACCTCTAATTATAAATCTTTAATTTTTTCTGGTAAAGTAACTCTGTCATATCTCTGTCAATTTATATTTTTTATTAAGAGATTTCAACACTTCTGATATATTTAGAATACTTGTGCAACAAGTTGCTGCACTTTTTCATCAATAGTTCAATTTTTATTTTCTTCTAAATATTTTTTATATAGTTCATCCATTGATGATATGTATTCTTTATCTTGTTTTATTCTAAACTTTTCATATTCTTCATTAGCTTTTTCAATAGCTTGTTTATGCGATATAGTACCAGAGTGTGTAAGTAAATTCTTTTTTCTAAATTTTAATAAATCGTCTGTTACATCTATCCATTTTTTCATTGTCATTAATTGTTGTTCATTTGCCATATCTTCAGCATAGTCTAAAAATAATATAGTCAGACTTTCTAGCTTTTTTATTTCACTTTCATTTAAGTAATTTTTTGCAATACTAATATCATATTTCATTATTTTGCCATCTGGAGAATTTTTCCAAGAAGTAAGTCCCATATTAATTTTGTTTGAATCCACTCTTTCATAAATCAATTCTGCTGCTGTGTGTCCTGTTATTGCATAATGTAGCTTATTTTGAACAATTTTAAAAAATGTATAGGCTTCTTCAGAATCTTTGTTATAATCAATGCTAGTTACTTCAAAAAGGTCTGTTATTTTTTGATATAATCTTCTTTCACTTAAACGAATTTCTTTAATTGTTTCAAGTAATTCATCATAATAGTCTTTTCCAAATTTTGAGCCGTTTTTCATTCTTTCTTTATCTATTTTAAAACCTTTTATAATATAGTCTTTTAATACATTAGTCGCCCATATTCTAAATTGAGTGGCTTTCTTGGAATTTACCCTATAACCAACAGCAATAATTACGTCTAGGTTGTAAAACATTACTTTTCTTCTAACATTGCGATTTCCTTCTTTTTGAACTATTGAATTTTCTTCAATAGTTGAGTTCTTATCCAATTCTTTAGAATCATAAATATTTTTTAAATGAACATTGATATTGTCAATACCAGTATTAAATAATTCTGCCATACTTTTTTGCGTAAGCCAAATTGTTTCATCTTTTAATATAACATCAATGTTTATTTTTCCATCATCTGTTTCATATAATACTATATTACTTTCTTTCACATAAGCCTCCTAACCTATGCAGATACCGTCTGCACTTTTTTATTTTTTCTTTTTCAATTCTTTAATAATCTCATTAGATAATTCTTGACTTGGTGTTATTTTAACAGTTAGTCCATCTTTCGTTTTTGTTACATTTGAACTTAATCTTGCTCTGCTCTTATAAACATTTTCTTGATTTTTACAACTAAATGTATCATATTCAGTTTTTGGGT
>CAPYID010000118.1 GCA_948739805.1 uncultured Clostridia bacterium
TGTTTTAAAGCCAAACTCTGCTTTTGCTGTTAACTCATCTGATAATGTTATGGTGCTGTCTATTATTTCTTTAGAATAATCTATATACATATATACTGGTAAATCTTTAAGCTGCGATATTATTGCTTTTTTACCTGTTAATGTTAATGATACCTTAATCTCTCCTTCACATTGTTTAGTAGACATTTCCTGATTAGCACATTCTTCAGAAATACAGGTTATATTTCCCGCTCCTTTTGTACTATTATCTGAATGTATATCTTTATAAGATAAAAAAAGAAATTGAAACTTATCAATATAAAATTTTAGATAACTGGAAACTAAACTAAATTGTGCCGAAAAATCAGAACTTTCAAAAAAATATATATTATTATCTCCATTACTGCCTGTTTCTTTAAGTTCCCCAGATAATAAAGTAAATTTATTATCTTCTTCATCATAATATATAAACCTTACATTATCATTTCTCATTCCTGAAAAATTTATTGTATAGTTTGGTTCTTTCCCATGCTTACTAATATAATTCTTATCATCTGCTTCAGTATAACCATAAAATACAAAAACTATTTTTGCTCCACTTTCTAATATATCATCAAAACGCATTTGGATAATGTTATTTAATTTAACAAATAATAATACAACCCTATTTTCATAATATGTATTGTCGTACTTTTTCACTCCCTTTTTAAATGAATAAAAATTAGGATTAATTGTTGAAAATATATTTGTTATATCTAATTCATCTATATAACCCTGCCATTCTTTATCTAACACTGGCTTTACTTTACTTACAATATAATCTTTAAAAAGCTTTAATATTGTATCTATACCATTGCAGTCTAATATCTCATTTTCTTCTTCATGCTTTGTGCCGCCTGTATCTGAAATTGTTAATAAATTAATTTTTATGTTTTCTGAAAATGTTATAGTCTTAGCTAAAGTATCAACCTGCTGACCGTAAGTATCGCACATTATGGAATAACATGTTACTTCTTTGTTTTTATACATACCTAAATTTAAATTAGTTCCAACACATAAATCAGAAAATGAAAAATTTAAAACCTGAAATATATCTATACATGCATTAAACATAACTTTATCTTTATTTTCATGCAGTTTACTTTTATTACATATTCCAAGTAGTGCAGACTCTTTTATTCGTGGATAATAGTGAAATATATTATCTATTAATTTATACTTTGATTGTTCGTTTAATTTCTTAAGACTACTGTCTGGAATTGTTCTATTAATATAATATCTTATGTAAAACCACATAAAAAAATGGTTATCATTATAAATATTTTCATATTTACGAGATTTAAATACATCTAATGAATTATATGTTTGTATATATAAATTTAAAAACTTACGACCGTCATGATATTGGTTTAAAACTCTATTGTCAAAGTAGTATAATGATAATAATGGTATATAAAATGAATAGTCAGTTTCTTTAATGTTTTTAAGTAAAGTATATAAATATGCATAATCTTTTTGATTTGCTATTAATCTACTAAAGGATTTTTTATACTCACATACAAGCTCTGATAAAAAAGTATATATTTTTGCAGTATCTGTTATTTTAAAACGATACAATGATTTATTCATCCTGTTAAAAGCATTATATTTATCTATATTTAGTATGTTATCTTTATCTATATATTCAATACTAGAATTCTCTGTTTGTTTGTATGAAGTTTGAGTATTTTGTTCTGATGCTGATAATAACCCTATTTTATTTGCAGATAAACTTTGTTTAAATCTTCCCTCATAACCTGTTATACAATCAATTAAATATGGAATTAAAACAAAAAAATGTTTATTAGATTCTATCGTATATGTATCTTTTATAAAATCTATTAATAACTGATTATCATTCTGATGATTATTTTCTTGGCTGCCCATATCACACCTATTTTTTAATATTAAACTTACCCTTATTTAATGTAAGTCCTTCGCTGTCCAGCAATAGTTCTACTTCGCTGATTTTAAATGTC
>CAPYID010000119.1 GCA_948739805.1 uncultured Clostridia bacterium
ATTTTTACCAATATCAATACCAACAAAAAACATAACATACACCCCCGGATAAAATTTCAGATTGTGGGACCATCCATCTGGCAAACCCTGCCACCTTGTTCTATATACGGAGAGAAGCCAGAAGGCAGCCAACATCCAACTCATACGCAGAATGTCCACCAGAGGAAGGTACCAGTCTTTCAAGTACGGGTAAACAGCCCAAGGAGAAAACGGTAATCCTCCCAATCTGATAAAACAATTATCTCCTGTCAGATAGGAGATGTAAAGAAAAACCTCAAAGAAGTGGCTTAAGGGTTTATAGGAGTTCCCTTTGAATAACCTAAATACATTATACAAGGAGAAATAATATAATGGGAATAGAGAAGCGCAAAGATAATAAAAATAGAGTTTTGAAAGAAGGAGAATACCAAAGAGCAAATGGAACTTTTGAATATAAGTGGCGTGACAAACGTGGTAAACGACATTCTGTATATGCAAAGACACTGAATGAATTACGAGATAAAGAAATTGATATTATGCGTGATATATTAGATGGAATCGAAACAAATAAAAAGAACTTAACTATTAATGATTTATATAATCTTTGGAAACAGTTAAAAAGAGGATTAAAAAATAATACCTTTTGTAATTATCAATATATGTATACGCAATTTGTAGAACCAGATTTCGGATATACTAAGATATCAGACCTTAAAAGGACAGATATTAGAGCATTTTATAATATGCTTTTAGATGAACGTAATTTAAAAACAGCTACAATTGATAATATACATACTGTTTTACATCAGGTATTAGAATTAGGTGTTGAAGATGATTATTTGAGATACAATCCATCTGATAATGCACTGAAAGAACTTAAAAAAGCACATAATAATGATTCAGGAAAACGAAGAGCATTAACACTTCCAGAACAAGAATTATTTGAAAAATTTTTAAAACAACAAGGAAAATATCATAGATGGTATCCAATATTTATAATTATGTTATGGACTGGGTTACGTGTCGGTGAAATTACTGGACTTCGTTGGTGTGATATAGATATAAAAAATGAGAATATTAATATTAACCATACACTTGTATATTATAGCAGAGGGAAAGAAAATGGTTCTTCTTTCGCTGTCAATACACCAAAAACTGAATCAGGGAAAAGAATAGTTCCCATGTTGCCAAAAGTAAAAGAAGCATTTTTACTTGAAAAAAAGTATCAAGAAGAGTGTGGAACTAGTTGCAATGTATCAATTGATGGATATACAGATTTTATCTTTATTAATCGTTTTGGTGGTGTTCAACATCAAGGAACATTGAATAAAGCATTACGAAGAATCATTCGTGATTGCAACTACCAGGTATTAGATAGTAAAAAGAATAATACAGTTACACTTCCTCGGTTTAGTAATCACACATTACGTCATACTTTTACCACAAGAATGTGCGAAGCAGGAGTTAATATTAAAGCTATGCAAGATATTCTGGGACATGCAGATGCAGAAACAACAATGAATATATATGCAGATGCAACAAAAGAATTAAAAAAGGCTGAATTGATTAATTTTGAAGATTATTTTAAAAAACAGAAACTTACCCAAACAGGCATTATATAACTTACGACCAATTTACGACTAACTTACGACCAATTATGAAGAGAATTGTAGATTTATAAAATCATAAGGAAAAAGAAATGATGGGAAATAGGGATATACATATTTATGAAGGTATATAAATAAATAGGTATTATTTCCCAACGATGAAAACGCTTGGCGGAAAAGACCAGTAAAATCAAGGGTTTGCGGTACTTGGACTTGTAAACTACAACAAATTTACAACAATTTTACAACGCATAATGAAGAATAATGAGCGTTAATGAATAGTTGTACTCATAAATCCAATTCAATATTTTGTACGATAAGGACATTTTTCTAAA
>CAPYID010000120.1 GCA_948739805.1 uncultured Clostridia bacterium
CGGAGAAATTACTAATGTAGCGACAAGTATTGAAAACAGATATACAACCAATGAAGAGATAAAGACTTTGTATTCTAACTATGCTTCATTACTTAGATGCTACCAAGGAAAAGAAATCGACTTTTTAAAAACGGGATTTCGTTGGCACATGAACAGCGGATTGAGAAAACATTTAAAGCAACTGCCATATTTTTTGCTTTACAATTATCCTTCAAAACTAAAAACATATAAGACTTTATTAGAAAAAAATAAGCAGACAGAGAATAAAGAGGATAAAGTAAAATTAAATGCTTATCACTCTCCCTCTCCTATGAATGAATTATGTGACTATATTTGCACATGGGAGAAGAAAAATATTCTTTGGAATAATGATGTAAATAACTTGGTTGATACCCGATGCTTGATTATCAATAATGATCTGGATTTATCTGATAAAAAAATAATGAAGATATGTAGAAGATATATTAATCAATATGCTGATGAAATTAGAAGGCACATAAAACTTCGTAGAGAAAAGTCAGATGACGAAAATCATAAGTTTAATATGGATGCTATTGTTACAGAATATAGAAAGCGTATATTAAATGAATTACAAATAGATGAAGAATTGATTGCAAACTACGTAATTAAGGCATCCTATTCTTCTATCTCTATCAGTAAATCTTTCGCATGGGCTGGTTATGGTGATTATATCATTGGTAACTTAAGGAATAATACAAATCCAAAAAGGAATGTTTCAATACAAGAGGTTCCTTACAAAACTAACGATTCTTATGAATATCTTGGTAAATATTATGAATTCGAGGTAGGTGAAGGTTATATACGAATATGATGATCCATTTTTATATGAAATTATAGAAGATTACAAAGAAGCAAAAACAGAAGAAGAAAAGGATGAGATTTTTAACTCATTCTGCTCTTCTATCTGGTCTTCTGATAATAAACGGAGAATATATAAAAAGTCAATAAGGTTTAATGTTAGGAAAGATTTATTGCAAACAGAACTTGGACAAGTATTTGATGTTTGGTCAGATATTGAGTATACATATTACAAATCAATGACCAAGGATGAGAATTGGCACTCTATTATTAGGCAAAAGATAAATAATATATATACCAGATATTTTGACAAAGAAGTTATTTTAAATAAAGAATATATGAATTTATTAAAAATTCCAAAGAAATTGTATTATCAATGGATTTCTGGGATTGATATGAATGCTGAAACTGTTACAGAACTCATAGATGATGCAATAGATAATGCTAGGAAAACTAAATCAAAATTACAACAAGAAAAAATGTCTTTATCTTGGAATGAATATAAAAAGGTCATTGAAGAATTTTTAAGAAGATGTTTTGATAATTGCAAACTCATTGGGGAATATGAAGATAAAACAAAAATAATTACCATATTTAATTTTCTTACTGAAGATAATTTTTATGTTGGATATATATGCAGGAGTTTAGAAGGAGAAATTTTAAAGTGGCAAAAGAAATATTATAACATTAGAGATCACAAAAAATATTCTCGTTGTAAACAATGTGGTTCAATGATAGAAAAAACTGGAAACAAACGATTGTATTGTGATAAATGTGCAAAAGCAAAAGAGCGTGAACGAAAGAGAAAAATCGCATACAAATACAGAATAGCGAAATAGAAAATCGCATTTTTAATTGTAAATTCTATGTTTGTAATCACTTTTTGTTTCGTATATATCACATATGGAAAACAAAGTAATTTGGCAGCTAAAAAGAGAAGGACTAAATGTAACTGAAAATATATTGAATTATGAAAAGGAGTAAAAAATAATGAATCTAAAAGAATCATACCGTTATGCAAATTACCTTGATACACTTTTAAATACAGCTTATCGTTATTTACAGAACAAAGGGTTTACTA
>CAPYID010000121.1 GCA_948739805.1 uncultured Clostridia bacterium
CGATAGATGCAGGCATACAAATGGCAAAAGATGCTGCAGAAGCGGTAGGAAATGGTATTCAAACAGGTTTAAATGTTGCTTCTAACATTGTAGATTCTGCTTTAGAAACCGCTAAAGATGCTGTGAATGGTATTTTAGATGGATGTGCTAATGGATTGGTAGCTATACGAGATACTTTATCAAAAAATACAGGGACATTAAGTGCTGATTTTGCCGTATCAGCAAATGCTTTATTTGGTGTAAGCCAAAGTGTTATGTTATCTATTGATTGGGAAGGAAATATAAACATACAGACAAGCTATGCGGGGTTAGGACTCAAGGATACAGCACAAGTTGGATTTTTAAACGCAGGAGTAGGAATAGGCATTGCAGTAACTGATGTAAAAAACATTGAAGACTTGTTAGGCTATGGCGAAAATGTAGGTTTTGGTGTTGGAGCATTTGGATTTGATTTTGCATCAACTGATATTTATTCAAATGACATTAATGGATTTAGAGTTTCAGCAGGCGCTGGTATGGGCATAGATATTCATGTTGCAAAAACATATACTGAAAATATATTACAAGGTAATATTTTTGATTTGCTTTTTCTATTAATAGGAAGGAAAAAATATGGAAATGTATATGCTAGTAGGTGTTCTTCTGTTAATTAAGTTTATATTTATCTTTATACTAAAAACAAATTTATATAAACAATATATGAAAGAAGAAAATGGTAAATTACAAATAGCAGAAATTACAGAGTGGAAAGAAATCTGTTATACAAGACCAAAACTTTACATATTAAAGATTATGTATGTAATAAATGACGAAAAACAATTCAAAACAATAGCATCAAGTGATTTTTTCTTAAAAAAATATAAAAACCAAAAGTATATAAGAATTATAACTGTTCCAGGAACAGATTTTATATTCTTTAAAGAAAAAAAATGGTTAATACAGAATATAGGTATTAGAATAATTGATACTATTTTTTCTGTTCTTGCATTACCACTACTTTTACTTGGTATTATAGAAATATTATCCACAAGTAGACTACATATTATCTTTTTTTTATTTATTCTAATTGCGATCTTACAAAAACGAAAGAAAAAATATACACAAAGCTTTATAAAACATAAATCTAGAATGGCATATGTTACAGATTTATCTTATGAAGAAATACTGAATAGACTTAAAATGCAAACAGATATTAACTTTCAATTTGAAAAAGAAAGTGCAGACAACAAAGATAAAGTTTATATTTTATCTGTTAGAATTATGTCTTTTTTTAGTAAAAAAAAGCTGATTACAGCGCGGTATCGGCTTCTAGTAACACCATTACAGGAGGGCAGTAAGGTGTGGATATATTTATTTGAATGTAGTAATTCCTATGTTCTACACCAATTCGCGGATAAAGTGGGTGAATATTTACAAAAAGAAATTCAAGCATTCCGAGTGGAATGACAATAGGAACTCCATCAGAAGCTATCTTGGGCTATTTTAGTATAACAAATGTCCCGATATTGAAAAACTAAAAGAAGATGGGGCTAATTTTGGCGGTTCAATTATATACGGAAAAAATGCTTATGGTGTAGATTTAGCTTTTTTAGGTGATATCAATAATATTGAGTATTTTGGATTGACACTATCAAAAGGTATTGGTTTTGGAAAAGGTTGGGAGATGCATGGAGAAATGTCATATACGTGGGATTGTCATATAAATTTATTTGATTTATGGGATTCTTTTTATAAAGATTATTATAGAAATTGTTGTGAGGCTGTAAAATGAATGGAAATGAATCAATTGTTTATTTTATTATTATGGCCTTAATATTTATAGGAGTTGCAACTATTATTTGT
>CAPYID010000122.1 GCA_948739805.1 uncultured Clostridia bacterium
GTATCCTTTAGGAATTTTGGGGAGTAACTTTATGGATACGAATTATACAATTAAATTGATTAAGAGTGCAAATGACAAGGATTTAGTAGAAGCTCTTGACATATATATAAAAATGGTAGATGAACATTCAGAAACATCTACTTCACAAATACGGGATTACATACATAATAAATATAATGATGCTAGAAAATTGTTTTTTTATGTTTTGTATGCTAATGATAAAATAGTTGGTTTCGCAGAATATGGTTATCTTCCACAAAGCGAAGCATTATTTATAGATTATATTTGCACCAATCCAAGAAATCATATATATTTTTATAATTTTTACCATATGATTTTTGAAGATATAAGTGGACTTTTGAAAAAGAAAAGCTATTATATAAAATACATTATTACAGAATTATCTCTCAAAAAAGATAATGAAAATAAATATATAGATGTTGATAGCAATTATTTTAGACAATTACTTTCTTTTGAAAGCTTCAAGATACTTCAGACACCATATTATCAGCCATATTATAATAATATGAAAAAAGAATTATTTTGGGAAGATTTCAATATTGCTATTAAGCCCTTGATAAATGGAATGTATACCAAAACTACCGTTGATAAGACATTCTATAAAGAATTATTAACGGATATCTATATGAATCATTATGCAGTATGGTATGCAAAATTTATCGATCAAACAAAGGTTGACCAATTTTTTGCTAATTTGATAAACAAAGTAGAAAAAGAATTTACTGATAACATAGAGATTGATAATATTACATTAGTTAATTGTACTTTATTTCAAAATGGATTATGTCAGCAAATATCAACAGAAAACATAACTCTAAAGAAGAAACTGATCTATTATGTAAAACAATGGACTATGCGTATTGTGTGTTTGATTTTTTCTATTGCAACAGGTGTTTTCTGTTATCTTGAACGGTTTGAAACATCAGAAGCATTTTTTTGTTCATTACTTACTATTCTCTCGGCAGCAATAACGTTAGTACAATTTATGAAAGAACGTTTTTCTCAAAAATAAAAATTTCGTTATGAGCAAAAAAGTAGGAAAAAGGTTGCAACCAGTCATCAAATTTTGAGTATTTAGCAGCCTTTTTCTCTGAAAGACCAAATCTATAAAATAATGATGAAAGGTTATGAAATCTATACTTTTTTTTGCAACTGAACTTGTAAAATTCTGCTAATTGAAGTACAAAGTTCTCGTCATACATCCACAAGTAATGTGTTTGATTGTTATATTGATATGTTTGCATAAATAAAGTTTTTGAATATTTTTTTGTAAAAAGAAACTCAGCACTATTTGATCTTTCAAATTCTAATATGAGAATGCCATTAGGTTTCAGTACTCTACTAAATTCTGACACAGCCTTTTGAATATCTACATAATTAATAACACTCCCAACACATATTACACAATCTACAGAACAATCTTGCAAAGGGATTTTTTCTATAGAACCAACTAAATAGTTTTCAAATAAATTAACATACTTTTCAATAATATCCATATGTATAGTAGTAGCGCAAGTTTTATAGGTTGTTTTACCACAGCCTGCATTTAACACAACTTGTGTATTTTCAAATTGTAATTCATCTATATAGTCTTGAATATGCTTATGTAAAATTTTATATGTATAGGAATGCCATATATCATCGTCCGGCCAGGGTTCTGATTTTTTATAATTCTCTTTAGCTGTATTTTCTATATCTTTAATATCATTTGAATCCATAGATTTCTCCTAATAGCATGCTAATTCATCTACTCCAAAACTTTCGATGATA
>CAPYID010000123.1 GCA_948739805.1 uncultured Clostridia bacterium
GGTATATAAATTTCAAAATTTTCAAAGCTGGATTTATAGCTGGTTTTGCCTAATATTTCAATAAAAGCAGGCGTTTTATATCCTGCTTTTTGTCCTTTTTTAGTGGCAAACTCGGGTTATATCACACCATCCTTCCTTTTTCAAGATAAAGGCGACAAAAAAATCAACCTTTACAGTTGATTTTTCAATATTTTCGTCTGGTGCGACGATTTTACTTAATGGAGCGGACGTCGTAGTTATCTACAACTTTTCTCTCTTGACGATTGATACAAATACCAATCAATTTATTAAAAGTATATCATAATTTTCACAGATTGCAACAAGTTTATAGAAGAATTTATGAATAAAAAATACCTAGAATCTTTAAATAGACTCTAGGTTATATGAATGACTTAGAGCTTCAAAAGTTTTCTAAGCACCACTCAATACTATTTTATTCAATTTATATAGGTATTATACATCATAACCCATTATTCTTAAAATATCATTTATATCAATAACAATTAACTTATTCTTTAATTTTTCTATTTCAATATTTAGTAGATTTTCAAATTCTTTGTATTTTTCTTCATCAAGTATTACTTTCATAGATTTTATAATCATATACAAATTACACAAATATTCTTTTCTGTTATAATCTTTTTCAATATTTTTAAAACTAATATCATACTTGTTTCTGTAATTAAATAGTCTATCTGAATGTGCCGAAATATTTCTAACCATAGTTAAATTTATTAAAATTTGTCTTAATAATTTATCAGATAATCTAAAATATTTACTTATTTTTTGTCTATCACTTTGTTTAAGTAAACTGTAATATCTACTGATAGCTCCGAAAGTTAAAATTTTTGTTAAAACAAAAGGTGGGACAAAATCATATGTATCTTTATAATGCTTAATAGCAGGATGTTTAATATAATTATCATCTATTTCTTTTTCTATCTTTACTATAAAATCATCTACTAATTCTTTCTCAACATTCTCATCTAAATTTTCTAATTTCAAATAATCTTCAACACCATATTTTTCTGCTAGAGTATTTGCCATAAGTGATTTTAGTATAACTTCTATTTCTAAAGTGAATTTTAAGAATATAGCCTTTATGTTTTTATCAAATTCATATAATGCAAATATTTCCTCAAAAGAGGTATTTTCTTTATAATTATTATCATTATCTTTAAAAACAAATTTGTATCCATTTATAATGGAATAATATGAATACTTTTCTATATTCTTTAAAGCTAATTCTCTATTATTTATAACTACATTTTTACATATTAGATAATCTATAAGTTCTTCATTATTCTTGTATTCTTTCATTATACCTCCAAATAATATAAAAAATGACTCAAGGCTTCGAAAGTTTCTTGAGCACCACTCAATATATTTATAACATAATTTTTACTTATTTTCAAGTGTTTTTCGAAAAAAGTATGAGTTTTTTTGTAAGTATGTCAATGATGTGAAACAAACTTTTATAAAAAATTTGTAGTAT
>CAPYID010000124.1 GCA_948739805.1 uncultured Clostridia bacterium
TTTTTGTACATTGTTAAATTCCATTTTTTGTACATTCTTATTTTATCATTAACATACAATATTGGAGTATATAAATACAATTCTCATAAAATGGGTTAAAAGGAAATATAAAACAATAAGGTCAACAAAAAAAGCTACAAACTGGTTAGCAGAAATAGCACAAAGAGATACAAAGTTATTTGCACACTGGAAATATGGAATTTTACCAATGGCAAGGTAATTGGGAGCCGTGTGAAACGAGAGTTTCACGCACGGTTCTGAGAGAAGCCTGAGGGGAAGTTCCTCAGGCTTACTTACTAACGGCTTTAGTTTAGCAGAACAAAAAGAAAAGTTATTGCAACTTTGTAAATTCAAAGAATATGAAGTATTTAAAGTATATGAAGACGCTGGAATATCAGCCAAAAATATAAAAGATAGACCAGCATTTCAAGAGATGTTAGCAGATATGAAACAAGGGAAA
This sequence comes from uncultured Clostridia bacterium, assembly GCA_948739805.1. GTDB lineage: Bacteria > Bacillota > Clostridia > TANB77 > CAG-508 > CAKPSH01. The sequence goes on from CAPYID010000124.1 coordinate 461, forward strand.
ATCAATTATATTGTAGCTTATAAGCTAGACAGAGTTACTCGTTCAGTTCGTGATTTAGAAGAACTAATTGCACAATTAGAATTACACAATACTTATTTGGTGTGCGATAAAGATGAGTTTACATCTTTTTATGACAAAGTGTTTAAATCTGCGAATTTATAGTATATAGTTACTTGTTTATTTTGGTCAATTTCAATTTTTTCAATCAAACTATTTAGCATATAAGCAGTAATGTTTTCCTTCTTTAAAAAGTCTTGTATGATTTTCTCATAATCAACAACATTTCTTTCAAATTTGACAGTATTTAATTCTTCAAGTTTTTTAGTTTTAGAATTTCTTTCATTAACTTTTTTCTCATACATTCTTGAAAAATCATTGTCATTGATAAGACCTTTTAACTTATCTTCGTATAGTTTTTCTATTTGAAAATCTAAAACCTCAATAGCTTTTGCTAAATTGCTTTTTTCTTTGTTTAGTTCAATTTCATTTTGAACATTGTTATTATTGTCATCAATAATTTGTTTACATTTCTTTTCATCTAAATATTTTTTACATATATTTTGTACTTCGCTAATTACTGCATTTTCAAGTTTTGTATAGTTCATATTATGAGGAGTACACAGTTTTAGTTTTGGTAATGATTGATAAGTATGACAATGTGTATAAATTTGAGTATAATTACCATTTTTAAAATGAGAAGTTGAATATCCCATTTTTTTACCACATTCTTTACAAACAAGCAAACCTCTTAACAGTAAGTTTAATGATTTTGTTCTTGTTCTAGTTCTGCTTTTTATAATTTCTTGAACTGCATAAAACTTTTCCTTATCAACAATAGGTTCGTGAGTATTCGGAACGATGATCCAATCTTCTTTTTTGTTATGAACAGGTTTCTTTAATTTGTAATTGATTTGTGTTTGTTTACCTT
>CAPYID010000125.1 GCA_948739805.1 uncultured Clostridia bacterium
CATTAGAAAGTGCCTTGTGTGTTATTTTATTTTTCAAAAAGTTGTAAAGTGGTGAAAGAACAATTATCATTCAAAAAGGACGTACCTTTTGACACCTAAATCATAGAATTTCTCAGTTATAATAATAAGGTGGTACATTTTTATTTTCTATCAGCTCTCATATCAGAGTCTTTCAATAACAATTTTTTATTGTATATGAATTTGCAGAGCGATTCTCAAAAGTAATAGTTCGCTCAAAAGTATGGTATACTTTTGAGCGAACCATTTTGGGGGTAGATATTATACTCAATAACAATTAACTTTTCTACACAATACATATTGTCCGCTTATGAAAGATTGGTTGTGCAGGAATTGGAAAATCTTAACGTTTTTCAGTATAATTATAATAAATTCGTTATACATTCTCGAAGAGCACAATTAAACTCATTATCTTCATTCATACTCTCCGCTAGTAAATCTTCCAATTCTGTTGTGTCTTCATCATCTTCCCACAGTTTCAAAGCATTCAAATACCTTGCCAATATTTTGGGGGTAATTTCTTTATTATATACTTCGGTTATACATATATGTTTACTTGAGTTTTTTAAAAACCATCCTTGCAATTGGTGGTTTTTTAAAACAAATCCAAAATCATCAACTATAAACAATATTAAATCTTTTCGTTTATTGAATTTTAAAGGAAAAGATAGCAAAATATCTTCATTTTCTGAGTAAATAATAGTTGATGAAAATTCAAAACTAAAATATTTCTTTTCCACTAAAAATAAATCTCCTTTTTTTCCTGTTCCAATAATATTGGTGTACTCTTTCAGATTTCCATTTTCTATTTTACCTGCTAAATCAATAACTGCTGTTTCAAATTTTCCTTCTTCATTAAAAAGTACAGTGTCATTGCTATCATACAACCAATTAAAACTACCATGAAAATTCGAAATATTTTTTTCAATTTCAAAATAAGTTTTATATTTTGTAATCCATAATTTATCATCAAATAAATACCATTTTACATCACTATTATTTAAATTACTTTTTTTATATTTTTCTACAACTTCCATTTTTTTAACGTATTTGTGTAGCAGGAGGAAATGTTTCGCCGCCAGGTTGCTTAATTTTTCCATTGATTATGTCCTCATGTGTTATAGGCATACCCGGCTCAGAAGAACTACCTCCAAAAATACTTGCCCCACTATCACCTCGTGGTCCACTCGGTCCATAACTTGTTATTAAATTTCCTTGAGAACTTCCATTACTTTCCACAATTACTACATCATTTACCTTTCTAAATAATAAATTTTGTTTATTGTTATTTGTTACGTAAGCGATGAATAATCTAGCGTTTTTACAAGTCCCGAAATCTGTGCGATAATCT
>CAPYID010000126.1 GCA_948739805.1 uncultured Clostridia bacterium
CTTGTAATTCATCATCTCTTGATAATCTACAATATAAAGCACAGTTATATACTTTCGTGTTACTTACTAGCAATTTATCCTCCTTTTCCTTTAGTAAGTTCCACCTATAATTTATGCTTTTAATTTAACATAACTTAATATAAAAATCAATAGCCTAAATTATAGGTGTAAACTAAATTATAGATGTAAACTAAATTTTGTCTAAAATTTGTATATTTCTTATTTCTTCGTTAGTTGCATATTGCAAAACATCTCAAAAATCTTTGCTATAGAAACTCTTACATCTTCAGCAGAGTTCTCTTTAAACTTGTTTATTATAACTATTTCATCTTTCTTTTTTATTTTCTTACTCATGACAATTCCTCCTGTTCTTTCTAAAATGTAAAAAAAGACCTCTATTTAAAGAAGTCTTAAATAAAATATTACTAACTCATACAAAATCTGTGTTTGTATTTTTGAGTTGGTACTTTGATATTCATATTTACCGTTCTAGGAACATCAAATCCAACTGTTAATCCATTTACTAATGATAAATTACCTTTACTATTTCTATGATAAGCACTTGAATTACATTTAGCAAAATTATAATCAGACATATTATAGCTACGGTAATAAGATAATTCAGCAATATCTTTTTCAAGTTGTGCTTGCATTTCTTGATATGAAATATCTTCTTTTTTAGGTCGCTTATAAGTTTTATAATATTGTTTATTATAATTTGCTTTTTTTATTATAGATGCTTTGTGTTTGGTTTCTCTATTATCATTATATCTCTTATCAGTTTTTATAACTTGTGATACGTAACCTTGAGAAACTTCAACTTTTTGAGCAATATCTTGTTGTTTTAAATGTTCTTCATAATACAATTTCAAAATTTCATCTTTCTTATTCAACATCAAAAACCTCCTTTCTTTTAAATATGTACTAATATTTTTTACTTGCATTATTTTAGGCATAGAAATCCTATATAATGCTACTTATTTTCGTATATGTGTTGACATTTATCATATTTTGGTGTAATCTATTTATAGATACGAAGTATTAACTTTTGAAAAGATAAAAGTAATACTTACGATTAACAAATATATTACATATTTAAAATTATACTGTAATATCTTGTTACTGTCAATATATTACTATAAAATTTTTGAAAAAATTTTTAGATTGGAGAAAAATATGAGATTTGATTTAGAATATGGCTTTAATAATGAATCATTACCGAAGTTTGAAGAATATGGAATAAAAGTTATAAACAATATTAAATATGTAGTACCTAAAATTGATAATA
>CAPYID010000127.1 GCA_948739805.1 uncultured Clostridia bacterium
CTGATAACTGCCACTTATGGTCCCAAAAACTATCTGTTTTAACTGCTTCATAAAATAAAAAATATGGTTGAGCTGTTCCATATAACGGTATCATATCATAAAATTGATTTGAGAACTTTATAATATCTTGAGCAACACTGCTTTTTAAATTATTTTCAATTTCCCCTGCCATATAATTTGCTACATCAACAGCATCAAAACCAAGCTGAATATATTTACCTTGTTCTAATACAGGATTATCTATAAATGGACATAAGATAACTGCACATTCCTGCTCGCTATTATTTAGCACATAATAATAAGTATTTTTATCTTTATTATATACAATACTTCCTTGATACCTATATTCTTTTAAATCGCATGCTTTTTTTACTTCACTATTAGATGCTGCTATAATACTAACATTACCTGTAACTTCTATTTTATCTGTACTAAAGGATGCAAAATCTATTTCTAATGGATTATTTTTATATTTATCTATTATTTCTTTGCAGGCTTCTTTTAACGATAATTCCCATATTTCTCTATTATTATCATCTTCTTTCTTGTAATTTGATTTTAAATCTGTTCGTATAGTAATTTTTAACCATTTCAAACCTGCTATACCATATGAAAAATGATTAAAATTATTATCATAATTGTCGGCTTCTATTTTTATACCAAAAGTATATAGTTTTCTAATATTATCATCTTTTGGATTACCTTTCAAGCATAATTCTGGGTCTTTATTGTATAAATATTCTGCTTCATTTTCAACATTGATAACATATAACCTGCCATTGCTTATTTTGCTCTCAAATATCTCGCATGTTTTATTTACATACATATAGTATGGTTTATCATATAGATATTTATTTATATTTTTCTGTATATTTTGAGTATTTTTTATTCATTAATATATCATACCATTCTTCTGGAACTTCATAATCCGTTAATTTTAAAAACTCTTTCGCTTTTTCTATGCTTAATTTATCAAATTCATTAAAGAAATTTAATACATATTCTTTCCATCTTTCATATCCTGCTTTATCTAATTCACAAAATAATTCTTCTATTGTCTGATATTTTAGTTTATATAATTCATCACTTTCTTCATCTTTTATTTCTACATAATCAGGATCCCATGGCAGTGGAACTTCATATAAAAATATTGATGATAATTTTAACTCTTTTATAGCATGTAACAACTCATTATTATTGGTTATTATTTCATATACTTGCTGCATTTCATAAGTTCTTTCTATATCTCCATAACCATAAAGCTG
>CAPYID010000128.1 GCA_948739805.1 uncultured Clostridia bacterium
TTTTATATTAAGTTATGTTAAATTAAAAGCATAAATTATAGGTGGAACTTACTAATAACCCACTCTATATTTGGATTTCTTTCCATTGTTTCTTTACTTATGTTTTTAACTAATTCACCTATTTGGCTAATAGCAAAAACTGTAGCATCTACTTTTTCTTCGTTACTTGAAAATGTTTTAAAATCACAACCATCTGTATATTTTAATGCTTTATTTATATATTCTATCATCTTTTTTAATGACATATATTCTTTATTTTTCATATACAACAACTCCTGTTTCTTTTATTTCTTTATCGATTAATGAATTTTCTATTATCTCATATTTTTCAAACCCATCAATTTCTTTTTGTAATTTTTCTTCTATTTGGCATATCAACTTTAATAGTGCAAATCCTTTCAACTCTGAATTTGTATCTATTATTAAATCTACATCGCTTTTTTTTGTAGCTTTTTGTTTTGCATAAGAACCAAATAGTATTACTTGATATACTGGCTTATCTTTTAAAAGTTCTTCTAGCATTTTCTTTATTTCTTCAATTGTATATATTTTTTCACTCATAGTATCAACTCCAATCTCCTACTACGTTATTAGTATACCATAATTTTTAATAATTTCATATATCTATTTAATATTTTTACAAAAAAATTACTATCTTACAAGATAAAACAATGATATTTTAAAATTTATATAATTCGAATGTAAACGGAAATTTTATCAGATATTTCTTTCAAAATTGTAGGAATACCGAGAAGTATATAAATTTTAACAATATCATTATTTTTAATCTTAACAAAAAATACTAAAATAACCTGTTTCTATTATTGTCTACAACCTCACAAGTTCGGTTGCATAAGTTATCTGTAACTCGCTTTGCTTAGAACAGCTAACTTAATTTCTATCATAAAAGTAATTGTTACCACTCACCTGACAACTTAAATGTTGCCTTTTCTCTAACGCTCAGCACCATACCTTTTGAATACAGCACCTTAGAGTGGTTTGCAATCTCTACCTGCATAGCGATTGCAGTAGACCTACTACCATCATTTATACAATTACAAATATCATTGTACATTTATTTTACATTGATATTTTGCATGGCACCCCCCTTGCTTGATCTTCTGTACTTACACGAATATAAATTCCTGCTACTTTCCTTTCCTCATTCATTTTTACATATCCTCCTTCCAAATTTTATGAATAGAAAGGCAACAAAA
>CAPYID010000129.1:0-712 GCA_948739805.1 uncultured Clostridia bacterium
ACAAATAGAAACAGGAAATGGATTCACAGCAATATTGAAAGCAGACGGAACAGTGTGGATGACAGGAAACGGAGAAATTGTAAATACAGGCACTGGCGGACGCCCAGAGGGCGCCCCTACACAGGACGAAGCAACAACAGATGCACAAAACAATGCAATCACTGTGTCCGTTAAACCACAACAAATAAAAATAGACGAAAACACAAACCTAGAAAATGTAATCAAAATCTCAGCAGGAACAAACCATGTATTAGCATTAACAAATACAGGTGAGGTATACGCATGGGGCAAAAATACAAACGGACAACTAGGAATAGGAACCAATGAAAATACAAATTATGCAACTCTTGTAACAGGCGAAGGGGGCTCATCTACATTAAAGAGAATCGTAGATATATCCGCAGGTGAGGCATCTAGCGTAGCCACAAACGAATTCGGCTGGGTGTATGTATGGGGAAACGGAACCAACGGCGAATTCGGAAATGGAAGTACAACATCAAGCAATGTACCAGTAAAAACAGTAATAAACCATGGAATATCAGCATCAGCAGGAGCAGGACATGTAATAGCACAAGGGCAAAACGGAAAACTATACACATGGGGCAAAAACAATGCAGGGCAACTAGGAATAAGAAACACAACGAATAATACAATAGTAGGAAAAATAGCAGACGGAATAACAGACATATCAGCAGGAGGAAATGAAACGATA
>CAPYID010000129.1:722-1076 GCA_948739805.1 uncultured Clostridia bacterium
AAAAGTGTATGGAACAGGAAGAAACACAAATGGAGAACTAGGAATAGGCACAAACACAAATGTAACAAACCTAACACAGATACCATTACCAGAAATCGAAAATACAGAGAATGATAACCCAGACGATGTAGGGGCGGTCGAAGTGAGGGAAAATATAGAAGAAGAAAATTCATTTTATTCTTCTATACTTTCACGAACAACGCTTGGAAATTTTGCAACGCGAAATTTACTGGATGATAATCGCCCGCATGCAAAATACATAAAAGCAGGTTCAACCAACACAACAATAATGTTATCAAATGGAACAGTATGGGAGGCAGGAAAAGGAACAAATGGAGAACTAGGAAATGGAGA
>CAPYID010000130.1 GCA_948739805.1 uncultured Clostridia bacterium
ATCTCAATTAAAAGACTACATAGAAAGGCTACTTTAATTTTAGAGTTTTTTTGTGCCTTTCCATTCAATAGTGAAAGGAGAGATTTATAAAATGAATAATGAAAGAAAAATCGCAGGAATTTATATTAGAGTTAGTACAGAAGATCAAGTCAGAGAACGGGTTTAGTTTAGTAGAACAAAAAGAAAAGTTATTACAGCTTTGTAAATTTAAAGAATATGAAGTATTTAAGGTATATGAAGATGCTGGAATATCAGCAAAAAATATTAAAGATAGACCAGCATTTCAAGAAATGTTATCAGATATGAAAAGTGGCAAAATCAATTATATTGTAGCCTATAAGTTAGACAGAGTAACTCGTTCAGTTCGTGATTTAGAAGAACTTATAGCACAATTAGAAACGCATAACACATATTTGGTATGTGATAAAGATGATGTAAATACTAGCACAGCTAATCGGTAGATTTTTTGTGCGTATGCTAACAGTGTTATCACAGTTAGAAATTGAAATAGTGTCAGAAAGAACAAAATTTGGATTAAATGGTGCTATAAAATCAGGGCATTTGCCTGGAATTGTACCATTAGGCTATAAAAAAGATAGTAATAAAAAAACTATAATAGATGAAACTACAAAAGATGTAATTATTAGAATATTTAATATGTATCTTGAAGGAAAAAGCTATCAACAAATAAGTAATACATTGAACAAAGAAAAAGTTTTATACCCGAAACATTGGAGAGATACAACAATAATGAAAATGATTGATAACAAAGTATATATGGGAGATTACGAAAAAGGAAAATCAAATAGTAAAGATACTTTAGTTTATATGAATGTTGTAGAGCCAATTATAAGTCGTGCTATGTGGAATGAAGCACAATACCAAAAAGAGAAAAATCAAAGAAGTTATACAAGAGATAGAGTTTATATATTTTTTC
>CAPYID010000131.1:0-375 GCA_948739805.1 uncultured Clostridia bacterium
GTTATTATGTAGTTTCCGTCTTCGTCTTTTCCTATTCCTGTTATTATTTCACTGTCTGTGCTTCCTGTTGTTTCTGGTGTTTTTAGTTTGTAGTAATAGCTTATTTCTTGTGTTTTTCTTGTTATTGTTCCTTCATACCCTTCTGGTTCTTCGTTTATACATGTGTAGTTTATTGGTATTTCTATTGATGGTCTTGTGCTGTATTTGTTTCCTATTTTTTCTATTATTTCTTCGTCTGGTGCTATCCTTTTTTCTGTGTATTTGTTTTCTTCTGCATTGTATATGTAGTGGTGGATTATTACTTTTCCTGTTCCGTCTGTTTCGTCTTCTACAAATGGTGGTGGTGGTGTTTCTCCTATATAGTCGTCTGGATAG
>CAPYID010000131.1:422-755 GCA_948739805.1 uncultured Clostridia bacterium
TTGTTTTTCCTATTACTTTTGGTGCTAGTTCGTCTACTATGTAGTCTTCTGCATATATTATTGTGATTTCTTTGTTTATTCCGTCTTCATATGTTCCGTTTTGGAATGTGTTTATGTTTTCTATTTCTTTTGTCCATGTTATTGTGTTGCTTTCTTCTTCATATGTTCCTTCTGAGAAGTCACATTTTTCTTGGTCTATTCTTGTTCCTTGTGGTAGTATTGCTTTTACTTCTATTTTTATTTTTCCTTTGTAGTCTTCTATTTGTGTGTTATATTTTATTTTGTATTTTATTTCTTCTCCTGCTGTTATTTTCCATTTTCCGTCTTCTGTTT
>CAPYID010000132.1 GCA_948739805.1 uncultured Clostridia bacterium
CAGGGACACCAAAGATATTTTTTCCCCATCCGCATCATACAGGCAGAAATTTCTAGGCGTGATCCGCAGGATTACATCTGCCTGCTGCTCCTGCGCATAAATGTAATTGTGCGCAGTTCCATATCCTGCATCAGCCATGATCAGGTCTCCTTTCCCCATTGAAAAATGAGTGAGGGATTCTGCTGTATGGTGATCTGTGACTTTCACCTGTTTGATCCTGTTCTGGTTGAGGCTGTAACAGAGATGAATCCGCTGCTGGTTTTCGTCGGCTCCCTGCTGGCGGACAGTGGAGGCATCCATCAGGAGCACATTTTTTACTCCTGTAAAGAGCGTGTCAGATGGAGTAAAAAGGCTGGACAACATCCTATGGAGAATTTCATGCAAAAATGGGACAGCTTTCAAAAAACGTTTTCTCCAAGCAGTGTCAGAAACATCTGAAATTCCAAGTGCACAAGCAGCAGTTGCCAGTATGCGGAAAGAAAAGTCAGAACAGGCATACAGAAACAGTATTTTTAACAGATCCTGCGCAGAACGGATACCTCTTTTCCTTTGGACTGCACCAGTCTGTGCTGCTAGTTCATCCAGCTGTTTCGGAAGATGTGGAAGGATTTTTTTATCCCATATATTTAAATGTTCTTGCAGAAGTGGATTCATTTTGGTAGAATCGTTTTGTAAATTCATCATAACCCTCTTTTCGTGAAATTTTAGCTTTAAAAATATTTTACACGAAAAAGATCGGT
>CAPYID010000133.1 GCA_948739805.1 uncultured Clostridia bacterium
TTAACATTAAAGTTAACCCCCAGCTATGCTGGGGGACTCGGAAAACTTATAGTTTTGGACAGAGTAACAAAAAAACCCACTCGAACATGATATAATATTTTAAGTTTGACGGCTTAAAAATATTAAAAATGAAAGGAGTGGGACGTATGAAAAGTCCATACACGGATAGTTTAGCACATACAACATGGGAATGCAAGTACCATATAGTGTTTGCACCAAAGTATAGAAGAAAAGAAATATACGGAACATTAAAAAGAGAAATAGGAATGATATTGAGAGAATTATGCAGAAGAAAGGAAGTAGAGGTTATAAATGCAGAGGCATGTCCTGATCATATACATATGTATGTAAGCATACCACCAAAATTAAGTGTTTCATCATTCATGGGATATTTAAAAGGAAAAAGTACATTGATGATATTTGAAAGACATGCAAATCTAAAATATAAATATAGCAACAGAACATTTTGGTGTAGAGGATTTTATGTAAGTACAGTAGGAAATAACAAGACGGCAGTGTATAATTATGTACAAAATCAATTAAAAGAAGACATGATGTCAGATCAAATAACAATAAAAGAATACAAAGACCCTTTTAAAGGGTAGTAAGTAACAAAAACGCAAGCGAAAGTGGCGTAAGCTGTCAAACTGGGACGCTTCAGCGTCAGCTAGTATCAAGGCCTTATAGGCCGATATGAAAATCCCCCAGTTATACTGGGGGATAATTAT
>CAPYID010000134.1 GCA_948739805.1 uncultured Clostridia bacterium
TTTTCTAAAAAGAATTAAATAACTATTGATTTAAAAAATACAGTAATCTTTGAAATAATTATGTAGCTTTAAGATACGAATAAAATCTTGCTTACTATTCATAATGTTAAATACATAAATTGTATTACTTTCTTCTGATATATAATACATAATTCTATATCCTGAATGTCTTGTTTTTCTATATATAATTTCTCGAAAACGACTGTCTGACATTTCTGGTATATACCTTCCTATGTATGGAGAATCTTCTAAATAATCTATATGTAGCATAATGTTTCTGTTTGTTTCTATTGCATTTCTTAAAGAATATTGGTAATTATAATAATATATGTCTATAAGCTGTTGTTTAGCCAAATCTTCGACTAGTACTTTCATATAACTCCTCCATTTCTTTGTGAAGCTCTTCTAAAGTTATACCTCTGCCATTTTTTATATCATCTATTCCTTTTGCAATTCCTATTAATAGGTATAAGTCATATAATGCTCCATAAAATGTTCCATCATCTGTTTTGGATTTTTTTAATAGTTCACTAATCTTTTCGATTGATATTTCTTCTTTATTATTCATATTAATCACTTTCCTTCCTAATCTTTGTTTCCTATTAATGCTTGTATAATTTATAAGGGTAGTATATCATAAATGATTTAAAATTACTATAATAAATTATGGGTAAATTTGGATTTTCTAAAAAGAATTAAATAAC
>CAPYID010000135.1 GCA_948739805.1 uncultured Clostridia bacterium
TAAACCAAACAGAGGAAGAAAATAAAATTCTACAACAAAGGTTGGAAAAGATATTATGTATTCTTAATAATCAAATAAAAAAGAGGGACAATATTGAAGATTAAGCAAACAATTTTTGGAAAAATGAAGATTTATGGGCATCAGAAAATAGAGAAAATTAGGTCTTTTACAAATAAACAGTTGGAACTACGACCTCAAAGACCGCCTGACACATGAAAAAAACCAAGCGGAGCCATAACACGTTACATCTATGACCAAAACGACCAATTAATAACTCAAACTTCGCACTTGAATAAGTGCTTGTATACCTTGAAAATTCAATAATTTCTGGCAAAAATATAGCATGAAACCTACTGGTTTTGGTATAATTGAGTTGCAAAAACAATTACAAAACGGAGGGCTCATGCTATGAATAAAAGTATAACACAAGACATCCAGAATGAAAAGCAGGTATCTGAATCTATTAAGAGGTTTTTTCACAGGTTTCATGTTTCTTCCGCATTAAAGCAGTCTAATGCCTATAAAAAGAAAGGTATTCCTGTTATTGAGGTATTCCAGTATCTATTTCTTCTGATATTTTCCAACAGGAGCATGTATATGAGCCTTGTCACTGGCAAAAATACACCTTCTTTTGCGAAGGATACCGTATATCGTTTTATGAAGATGGTTCAGATTAACTGGATACGTTTT
>CAPYID010000136.1 GCA_948739805.1 uncultured Clostridia bacterium
ACTTGGTGGTGATGTGAAACCTTCATATTGCTTTACTTGTCCTGTTCCTTGTGTGTCTGTTGTTCCTGTTAGATGTTGTGTTGCATTTGTGTCTAGATCATAGGTTCCTCCGTTATTTTCTGTTTTTCCTTCTTCACTTGATACTATTGTTTGTTTCCAGTGTTGTACTGTATATGGTGTATCATTTCTTGGTTCCCAATGTGCTATATAACTCCTGTTTCCTATTGAGCCTTTATTTACTGTAACTGTTGTCTGTGCTGTATTTATTCCTGGTCCTGTCCAACCTGCAAAGTTATATCCTTGTTTTGTTGGATTTTTTAGTGTGAAGTTTTCTGTTTCTATTGTATATGTGCTTTTATTTCCTTCTCCTGTTATTGTTCCTTCGTTTAGATTATATTCTATATTGTATGTAATTGGTGACCAATGTGCTGTATAGTTTTTTACTCCTGTTGACCCTTTTTCTATTGTTACTCCTTTTTGCGCTGTTGTTCCATTTGATCCTGTCCACCCTGTAAATGTATATCCTTCTCTTGTTGGATCTTTTAATATTATTTTTTCGCTTTCTATTGTGTATTGGGCTGGATTTCCTGTTGCATTTGTTCCTCCTTGTAGGTCATATTCTATATTATATCCTATTGCTGTCCATGTTGCTGTATATTTCTTGTTTCCTGTTGAACCTTTTTCTATTG
>CAPYID010000137.1 GCA_948739805.1 uncultured Clostridia bacterium
TAGTGTGTATGTTTTTCCTGGTTCTAGTTTTCTTATTTCTTCTATTTCTTGTTTTGTTTCCCATTTGTGTATTGTGTTTCCTTTTTCGTCTTGTAGTTCTAGCTTAGCTCCTTTTATTAGGTTTCCTTCTATGTCTGTTTTTGCTATTTTTATTTTTGTGCTTTGGTTTCCTAGGATTTTGCTTATTGTTATTTCTTGTATGTTTTCTCCTTTGTAGGTTCCGTCTATTTCTATTGTTTCTTGGCTTAGTTTGTATCCTGCTGGTGCTTCTATTTCTTTTATGTAGTATTTTCCTAGGGGTAGGTCTGTTTCGTATTTTGCTTGTCCTGCTCCATTTGTTTGTGCTTTTTCTATTAGTGTGTCTTTTGCTATTATTATATTTCCTTGTCTGTCTGTTATGTCTTCTTTTGCGTATAGCCCTATTGTTGCTCCTTCTATTGCTTCCTTTGTTTCATTGTCTTTTTTTATTATTCCTAGTTGGGTTGTGTCTTGTTCTGTTATTTCTATTTGTTCTGTTGCTTCGTCTTCTATTTCTTCTGGTTCTGGTGGGTCTTCTCCTGGTGGTGGGGTTGGGTTTTGTGGTTCTATTTTCCCTTTTATTGTTATTTTGTTTCCTAGTTGCATTTTGTGGTTTTCGTCTATTGTTATTTGGGTGTTTTCTGTTATTTC
>CAPYID010000138.1 GCA_948739805.1 uncultured Clostridia bacterium
TGATGTTATTTTTTCTATGTAGATTGTTGTGTGTTTTTCTGTTCCTTCTTGTGATGTTATTTTTACTGGTATTTCTGTTATTTTGTTGTTTTTGTCTAGTTTTATTGTTTGTTCTAGTGTTCCTACTCCTATTTTTCCTTTGTATTCTATTGTTGCAAATTCATTGTTTGTTTCTATTTTTATTTTTGCTGTTTCTCCTTCTACTGCTGCATAGTATGTTCCGTCTTTGTAGTTTTCGTTTCCTTCATTTGCTTGTCTTTCTATGTCGTTTACGTATACTGCTTTTATTGTGTTGTCGTCTGATTTTCTTCTGATTTCTATGTTGTATTCTTTTTCTGTTCCGTCTTCTGCTATTATTTTGAAGGTTTCCTCATATGTTTCTTGATCTAGGTTACTGCAGTCTATTGTAAAGCTTAATTTTTCTTTTGACTTTGTTTCTGTTCCGTCTTCAGCAGTGTGGCTTACACTTGAGTATGGGATTCCTGCTGTTATTTCTATTTTTCCTTGTGACTCATACTTTCCTATATAAGCTGTGTATATGTTATTTGTTTGTTCTGAATTTGCTAATGTGCTGTTTACTTTTACTTCTTTTACTGTTGTGTCGTTTGATAGTATGGTTATTGTTAGTGTGTATGTGTGCG
>CAPYID010000139.1 GCA_948739805.1 uncultured Clostridia bacterium
AGATGTGGGTTCTGTCGGGTTCATAGGGTGTGGCGAGTTCTACATTAATATATTAAACAGACCTGGGAGGTCTTGCAAGTTCTCTAAACAGAGTATGATAAACTCTTTATTCGAGTTAAAGAAGTGTAAAAGCTGAGGTTTATCAAATGACTTGCAAGAAGTCGGACTAATTCGTAGTAGCTATGAAGCGAGTAATGACCGTGGAGCAAGGGATTAGCATAATAATCAACTGAGAAAACAAACATTTACACACGGGAGGTGAGTAATAAATGGAAAATGACTTTTCAAATGGGGAACTTGAGTTTACGGTTAGAACATACAATGTTTTAGAGCGTAATCAAGTAAGAACCGTTAAGCAAATTACAGAGATGTCTTCTGAAGGCTGGACTAAAATAAAAAATCTTGGTAGAAAGTCTTATGAAGAAATAGCTGAAAAAATGCGTGAACTTGGTTTAGAAATCGCACCATATGGTCAAAGTACAGAAGTATGCTAATCACAGTCATTTTGTCATATACAAAAGGCTTAGAAGCACCTTCCATTAGGGTGCTTCTTTTCAATATTATATAAATTTTAAAAATTTTATTGCAATTTATAAAAAATATGATATACTTTAATAAATTGATTGATATTTGTAT
>CAPYID010000140.1 GCA_948739805.1 uncultured Clostridia bacterium
TTCCATTTCTTCACATTTGCCTGAAAATGGATTAAAGCGAGCATATCATGGCGCACCTACATTGTGGCTACACATATCCTCACGTCCTGTACGCATATTGCAATATTCAGTTTTCAAACAGGCTTTTATTTCATATGCCTTAAAGATTATTCTACATAGTAAATATGCAAAATTCCTTCCTATTTACAAAAACTTTTTCAAAATTTTTCTGTCAAAATGGGCGGCAACACTGGTATCGTTTTTGGACAGACTAACCATACAACTTAAAATCCATTTGTTCATCTCACCGAAACAGTTATCATGACTTTTGAGTTATCACGACTTTCAGAAAGAAAGCTGATAAAATCAGGGGTTTTCATCAAAAAAGTCGGGATAACTTTTTACAGATTTTCAGAAAATCCGAAAATTCCAGCCGGAAATGCAGAGCAAAAAGTCGGGATAACTTTTTTTCTGAAACAGATATAAAGTCCTTCTTTTGTGACAAAGTAATAAAACTTTTTAAACCTTTGATGCGATATGCCCCAAAATCAAGTTCCGTAAATGTTTCATGTAAAGAGTTATCCCGACTTTTTACGGAATTGATTTCTGAGAAAAATCGGGAAATTTTTGGCAATCCTCAAAAAGTTATCACGACTT
>CAPYID010000141.1 GCA_948739805.1 uncultured Clostridia bacterium
TCTTTTTCGTCTACTCCATATTCTTCTCCTTTGTTTGATATTACTTTTATTTTGTATTTTGTTGTTAAGTTTGTTGGTACTAGGTTTTGGGTTGTTGTTATTGTTCCTACTCCTGTTTTTAGTATGTTTCCTTGTGCGTCTAGTAGTTGTATTGTTTGGTTTGGATTGCTTGCTGTTATTGTTATTTGTGGCTTGCTTCCATTGTTTACTTGTTTTTCGTATCTTTCTTTTTCTTTGTCATATGTTAGGGTTTCTTGGTTGACTTCTACTGTTTCTAGTTCTAGGTTTGCTTGTTTTACTATTACTATTTCGTATTCTTTTTCTGTTCCGTCTTCTGCTTTGATGTTTAATCTTATTCTGTTTGCTTCTTGTCCTTCTGTTTCTTCTGCTTCTCCTCCTGTTCCTTCTTCTGTTTCTGTTTCGTTTAGTTTTATTGTTCTTGTGATTTGTTTTAACTCATATTCCTGTTCATCTTCTAGTTTTAAGTGTCCATAGTCATTTTCTAGGGTTATGGTTAGTTCTACTTCTTCTAGTTGATCGTCTACGTATACTGCTGCTTTTTCTGTTCCTTTTTGTACTTGTAATACTTTTTCTCCTGTTATTGTTTCTATTTCCGTGTTGTTTGATTTTTTCT
>CAPYID010000142.1 GCA_948739805.1 uncultured Clostridia bacterium
GTTTTATTTATTACTGAAATTGAAACATTTAAATTCTCAGCAAGTGCTTTTTGAGTTGTTAATATCAAGCTATCTTGTCCTACATTATTTAATAAATATAATACAATTGATAATTGCTTTTTATCAAAACTGGTCAAAATTTCGCAAAATATTCTTTTATCAATTAGTACATCATCTTTTGAAATATTTAATTTATTTACTTTTCTTACTCTTTTTAGCATATTATAGGTCTGTTTATGTGCTATTTTATTTAAATCTCTTGTTATCCACTTTAATGAAAAACTACAATTCTTTTTACTTAATTTTGTAGAAATTACATTATATGTTTTTATCATATCCCTTTTTATATCTTCATTATGCTTAAATATTTTCATTTTATTGTTTTTATTTTCAAAAAATGCTGGTACCTGTGTGCAATCTGTATTTATGCAAAATACTTGACTTTCACTTTTATTTATGTAACAGCTTAAAATCAAATTCATTGCTTGATATACTGCAAATACTTCAATTTCAGTAGAATTTTTTATTTCTATCCTACTCTTCTTGGAATATGACTTTAAAATTTTATTTTCTGACATTATTATAATTGAATATGTTGCAACACTACTTTTAT
>CAPYID010000143.1 GCA_948739805.1 uncultured Clostridia bacterium
CATATTTTATAATAATACAAGCGAACAAAACAAAATTTTGCATATTTTATACTATTTTGTGTTATTAGATTTAACTGTATTTATGCTAGACACTAACATCTTCTTTATAGACAAGCAATCATATATTAATTCAGTAGCATATTCCTTATCAATATATTCTGCTTTTTCTAATAAACGTAACCAATATTCAGTTTCAGCACATTCTTTTAGAGCTATATGCAATTTTGATATAAAATCAGCTTTACTACTTGCATAATTTGCTTCATTAATGTTTGCACCTATACTAGTAGCGCTTCTAATTATTTGTTTAGAAATAATGGATTCTTTCTTTTCTTTTATTAATATGTTTTGTAATTTTATAATTTTTGTAGCAAAATTTAAAGATTGTTCTAATAATGGATTGTTTTTCATAGAATAAAAGCCTTTCTGTTATTTAAGAATTATAAATTAAGAATTTTAAAATTTGATTAGTTAATATTTGATAAATTTGAAATATAAAAATTTTTGAGAACTTAATGAATAATGAAAAAGTGAATAATGAATGATGAATAATTCCAAATGTGCTTTTCTAAAAAAAGAGATATTATTCATTCTTCATTATTC
>CAPYID010000144.1 GCA_948739805.1 uncultured Clostridia bacterium
CATTGATCTTAGCACCGACAGATAAGGAAGAATTTCTCTTGATAACCTGCTTTGACAGCCTATCCCTGTCCAGATACAAAGCTGCTTGTTGTTTGACTGCCGCCAAAACCGCCATATCTGCATCCTGTTTCCGTATTTCAATCTCCTTGCAAGCTGAATCTGTCTTAAATGACCGCTGTTTACAAAAAACAGTTCCGTAGTGTGCATTAAATAATGCCCTGCCACAACATCCACAGTAGTAAATGTTTTTCGATTTCTTTCCGTTGCCTTCTGCTGTTTCAAAGTGGACACTGCCTTAATGTATTGCGTATAATCAATGATTGCCTCATGGGTATTTTCCACCCTTACCCACTCCTCTTTAGGTCTTTTTATCTGCCTGCCTCCAACTGTTTCTGTCCTTGTTTTTAACTGTACGGTTGTTCCCGTATAGACTTCATTCCGTATAATCCGCTCAATCATGCTGGCAATCCAATAGCATTTTCTTCCATTCCCCTTCCATCTTCTTGTTTCCCCTCTTGAACGATACCATTCAGACGGACATGGAATATCTCTGTCATTCAGTACCTTTGCGATATGCGTTGTCCCCATTCCGG
>CAPYID010000145.1 GCA_948739805.1 uncultured Clostridia bacterium
GAGCTAGAGAAAATCCTTAAATCAACAAGAATTTATGATGATACAGCGTTGAACTTTATTAAAGAATTTCCACATGCAGAAATAGTGAAAGAAAAGCGAATTGATGCATTGTATAACAATTTATACAAGACTAATGGAAGAAATTTAAACTTTTATAAAAGACTAGCAGAAACAATAAAAACAGCTTCAATTAATTCTTATCCTGGAGTTGATAAAGAACACGAAGACACAAAAAATCTTTCAGATATGGCTAAAATAGTACAAAATAATAACAATATCATAAATGAATTGAGAGATAAAATGATAGAAACAGCAAAGCAATCACCATATTATGAAATAATAAATTCGTTTTATGGAATTGGAGAAATACTGACAGCAGAAATTCTAGGAGAATTAGGAGATATAACGAGATTTAATAGTCCAAAAGAAATAATAGCTTTCTGTGGACTCGATCCAACAATAAAACAGTCTGGAAAAAGTATAAATGTGAAAGGAGCAATATCAAAAAGAGGAAATAAATATGCAAGATATATATTGTTTAATTGTAGTCAAATGGTAGTAAAACTAGGAGCTTCAAATTATCCAGAACAT
>CAPYID010000146.1 GCA_948739805.1 uncultured Clostridia bacterium
TTTCTTTCATAGCTTTACAATCTGGGCAATTTTCTTTTCCATGTTTTACAAATTCCATACAATGCCAAACTGTAATGCTGTTTTTTGTTCCAGAATTCCAGTTTCTTCTTGTTAGCAAACTACCACAAAATCCACAATATAGTCTACTGCTAAAAGGATATTTTCTACTAAAGTTGCCTTTTCTTCTTCCAGAGCCTCGTACTCCTCCTCGTTTTTGTAGTATTTCTTGTGCTTGGTTAAACATTCTTTCTGAAATGATTGGCTCATGATGTTCTGCTATGTAATATTGATTTTCTTCTCCCATATTGACTACTCTTCTATGAGATATTGGATCTGTTGTATATGTTTTTCCTTGTAAGACATCTCCTTTGTATTTTTCGTTTTTTAAGATACCTCTTATTGTAGATTCGTGCCATTTCTTTTTGCCTGTTGGTGTTTTGTATTTCATATTTGTTAGCTCTTTTGCAATCGTTGTACAACCTACTCCTTGACAGTATCTTTCAAAGATATATCTTACTATTTCTGCTTCTTCATAATTGATTGATATTTCTTTTGTATCTTTATCATATACATA
>CAPYID010000147.1 GCA_948739805.1 uncultured Clostridia bacterium
GTAAGCGATGAATAACCTGCCGGTTTTACATATTCTAAAATCTGTGGGATAATCTTTTTGACTGACAAGTGAATGACGTGATTCAAGATTTGTTTATAATTAAGTTCTTAATGAACCGAAGTATATAAGAATCATAAGTTCAAAGCCGGAAAACTCCATATCCGGGAACTATAAGCGAAATATAACTCTTTATCAGCGATTTTTGTTTTTTTCATCACAATTAAGGGGCAGCTATCACAGCGGTATCTGCCCCCGGTTCTCCGGTGTTTCTGTTTCCGTGTCCATCACCTTGGAACATCGTTCCTTTATAAAGTCGTTCCACGGCATCATGGCCTCCACACCTGCAGGCTCCTGTTTATAGTCCGGCATGTAAAGCAATAGTGTGTAAAGGTATTGGAACACGTTCAGGTTGTTTGCCTTTGCCGTTTCTACCAGGCTGTAGATGATAGCACTCGATCTCGCTCCATTCACGGTATCGTGGAAAAGGAAGTTCTTTCTCCCGGTCGCGTAGGATTTTGCGCATCGTTCCGCCCGGTTATTGGAGAT
>CAPYID010000148.1 GCA_948739805.1 uncultured Clostridia bacterium
TGTAATAGAGGGAAAGCTTGTCAATACAACTGGAGCCGGAGATGCATTTATTGCTGCGCTGGCGTATGCATATACGCAAAACCTTTCTTTACAGGACAGTGCAAGGCTGGCAGCAGCAGCGTCAAGCATTGCGATTGAAAGTAAGCAGACGATTAATCCACAGTTAAGCATTGCAGAAGCAGCAGCGCGCGCAAATATTGTATTGTAACCGCAAATAATATTTGCGAGAATTATGAATTAGGATATTTTTTGCATCCCCGATGTCTTTCAGTTGTTCTTCTGTAGGTTTTTGCCCACTGTCAATAATGAATGTCTTGGTCATAATACAAGTTCCTTTCCGCATTTGTTGCAAGTCTGGCTGCAATCAGACGAATTGTATCTTTTCTTTCCGTAAATACCACAAATAATACCTCACCAACCTTGCCTATTGCAATATACCGATCTTCATCAATACTATGTTCAAAATCAAACATTTCAATATAATGATTAGCCCGTCAAAAGGGTATTTTTCAAAAGAATGGTACAATATATTGTGAT
>CAPYID010000149.1 GCA_948739805.1 uncultured Clostridia bacterium
CACAGATCTGGACATTGACAGGCGTGTTTGGGCGTGAATCCTTATCGCTGTATAGGACGGCATACGGGATTTCATTAATCTTGGGGAAAATAAATTCCGCAAAATATTTCGCCCATGACCTGTCGAGAAATTTCTTTTCCCTTGCAGTCATTGTGGTTAATGGGTCAAAAAGAGATAGCTGCTGTTCTTCCAATCGGTTTGGGACAAACGACATAAAAAGACCTCCAATCATTCTTGCTGTTTCCATTATACCTGAAATGAATGAAAAATGCAGCATTTTACAACAAAATATTCAGTTTTCAAAGAACAATTATCGTTCAAAAAGGACGTACCTTTTGACACCTAAATCATAATATATTAAGAACATATTTGTATTTTTTGAAATTTTAGACTTTCTAAAATTTCAAAAATATTAATCTATCAAAGAGTTTCCGTGTACCCTATCTCCCCGTGTAATTCAATAAAGCCAAATTTAGGAGAATTAAAAGCATATCCTATATCTCCATCCATAAAAAGTA
>CAPYID010000150.1 GCA_948739805.1 uncultured Clostridia bacterium
ACTGCTTTCCTTCGCCATGTAAATGCCATTAACATTCTCAGACTACTACGAAAGCTCCGTTACCCTATTGAATATTCAAAGCCTTTTGCTCATAGCTAAACAAGTTTTAGCATTTCAACTTAGGTAATCCCCATTTAGATACAAAGTAATTAGCTTGTCCATTATCGGATACAACTTTCGTCCTTTTATGCTTATGCAAATAGGTCACATATTCGACTTGCCTACCTCATTTGTCCATTGATAACGTAGGATATGTGATACAACAGTTATAACTATCTTCTGTTGAAGCCACCACAAATGCCCTTTGGACTGTTGTTCAAGCAGTATAGCTTTTATCCTTATATGAACTTTTGGTCTTGCTATTCAGTCGTGACATGATAGTTTGTCAACTTATAACTTTAATGGAGTGCTATTGTCCCCTCAAGGTTTCCCTTTTAGGTTATCCATTGACCACAGACATAAATCTCGCGTCTGCCGTATTGCTAATACGGAATTACTTTGCCCCTTATGGGCGCAC
>CAPYID010000151.1 GCA_948739805.1 uncultured Clostridia bacterium
CTCCAAATGTTCCGGAAACTTTTAGAGGAACACTGCGATCTCGTTGATGAAAAGATAGATGAACTGGTTGAAGCATTCATCAGCACTTTGCCATCTCTTCTACAATCGCAATTAGTTGCGGCATAGCGGTATAAAAGACTGTTCTTTGATAATTGAATCATTGCCAGATATTGAATTTTCAAGGTGCATAGCTAAAATCTATGTGCGAAGTTTGAGTATCTTAAGCCGTTATTGAAGAAACATTTGTAGGGAGCAGGTGTGTTGGAATGGAAAAGGATATAGGGGATTATGCGAAAGACGGCAGGTTGACGGAACCGTCAGACGGAAAGCGTTATGAGTGGCGCAAAATGATTGATGCGGTAAAGGCGTTAGGTAGACCACTTACGGACGAGGAAGCCGAGCAGTACCGGGTAAAATAGCATCGGTGCGGTGAAAGCGCAGGGGGATTTTGTCGAATCCCGTTTGTCGAATGTCGAATTGGGTGGGGTAAATGGGGTAAAGAGGGGTAAAAGTCAT
>CAPYID010000152.1 GCA_948739805.1 uncultured Clostridia bacterium
TTCCAGAAATACCATCATCAACATAAATGTCATAAATATTTAGATTATTTTCTTTAGCATATTGTTTTAAAATTTCTTTTTGGTTTGTTATACTGTTGCTTTCTCCTTGAAGTTCATCATCTCTTGATAATCTACAATATAAAGCACAGTTGTATACTTTTGTGTTACTTACTAACATTTATCCTCCTTTTCCTTTAGTAAGTTCCACCTATAACGTAAGTTACAAGGTTCTGGAGTACCCGACTGCAAGCTTTGCTTGCTATGTCGGGTCAGGTCCTTATAATTTATGCTTTTAATTTAACATAACTTAATATAAAAATCAATAGTCTAAATTATAGGTGGAAACTAAATTTTGTCTAAAATTTGTGTATTTAATTTATTTTTTCATTAGTTGCATATTGCAAAACATCTCAAAAATCTTTGATATAGAAACTCTCACATCTTCAGCAGAGTTTTTCTTAAATTTGTTTATTATAACTATTTCATCTTTCTTTTTTGTTTTCTTACCCATG